>NZ_CP175657.1:3093724-3457449 GCF_051602715.1 Pilosibacter sp. YYHA0881 | reverse complement strand
CCTGCCGGTTCTCAAGGTTCGGCAGGGAGTTGAACAGGCCCTCTGTATACGGGTGGCGGGTATTCTTGAAGATATCCTCCAGGGTCCCGTGCTCGATGACACGCCCTGCGTATACCACCGATACCTCGTCACAGATCTCGGCCACGATCCCCAGGTCATGGGTGATCATTAACATCGAGGTGTTGTATTTGTCACGCAGGCCCTTCATCATCTCCAGCACCTGCGCCTGGATCGTCACGTCCAGGGCCGTCGTCGGCTCGTCCGCGATCAGAAGCTCCGGGTTGCACGCAAGCGCCATGGCGATGACCACCCGCTGCTTCATTCCGCCGGAGAACTGGTGCGGGTACTCGCCTCCGCGGCTTCCGGGGATCCCTACTAACTCCAGCATCTCCCTGGCCTTCTGCATCGGGTCCACGTCTTTTTCATGGAGCTTGATGACCTCTGCGATCTGCTCCTCTACCGTCATGACCGGGTCTAAGGAGGTCATGGGATCCTGGAAGATCATGGCTACTTTCTTTCCCCGGATGTCCTGCATCTCTTTTTCACTCATGGAAAGGATGTCCTGGCCGTCCAGCTTGATGCTTCCGTCCACGATCACTCCCGGCGGGTCCGGGATCAGCCGTAACAGGGACAGGCCCGTCGTCGTCTTTCCGGCTCCCGTCTCTCCTACCAGGCCCAGGGTCTTTCCTCTCCCGATCTCAAGGTCCAGGCCGTTTAATGCCTGCACCACTCCGTAGTCCGTGCGGAATTCCACCACCAGGTTCTTGATCTCTGCGGTCAGGTCCTTCCCCCCGGTCTTCTTGTTTTCGATTTTTACATTTTCGCTCATCTTGCTACCCCCTTAACGCAGTCTCGGATCAAGTGCATCACGAAGTCCGTCACCCAGAAGGTTGAGTGAGAGGATCGTGGTCATGATTGCAAGGCCCGGGAACAGGCACATGTAGCTGTAGTCACGGATGTAGGCACGGGCTCCGGAGAGCATTGCGCCCCACTCCGGTCTCGGCGCCGGGATTCCCAGTCCGATGAAGGAAAGGCCTGCGATGGAAAGGATCACCGATGCCACCTGTAAGGTCGTCTGCACGATGATCGGCGCAAGGCTGTTGGGCAGCACCTCATGGAAGATGATCGTCGCATCCTTCGCCCCGATGGCCCTTGCTGCCTCCACGTAGTCGGCGTCACGGGCTGTGATGACCGCTCCGCGCACGACACGGGAGAACGTCGGGATCGAGGATACCGCCTGCGCGATGACAAGGTTCGGGATGGAGTTTCCAAGGGATGCCACGATACAGATCGCAAGCAGCGTTCCGGGGATCGCAAGGAAGATGTCCATGATACGCATGATGATCATGTCCGTCTTTCCTCCGAAGTATCCGGCTGCCGCTCCCAGGATCAGGCCCACGGTCAGGGAAACTGCCACGGTCACCACTCCGATGGAAAGGGAAACGGTGGAACCGTACATGACACGCAGTAGGATGTCACGGCCCATCTCGTCCGTTCCGAACCAGTGGTTTGCACTGGGCGCCTGGAGGGCCTCACTGTAATTGGTCTTGATCACCTGCGTTTCATAGTCGATCAGGATCGGAGAAAGGATCGCCATCAGCGTCAGCAGTGCAACGATCACGAGTCCGAGGACTGCCGTCTTGTTCCGGCAGAGACGCTTCCAGACTTCTACGAACTGACTCTTCTTCTTGATGTCAGCAGGTGCATTTACATTTTTTGCAGAAGCATTGCTCATTACTGTCTTCCCCTCCTTACTTATACTGTGCTTTGATTCGCGGATCGATGAAGCCGTAGATCAGGTCTACGATCAGGTTGATCACCGCGAAGCTGAGTGCAAAGATGATGATGCAGCCCATGACCGACGGGATGTCACGGCCCTGGATGGACTGGATCATGTAACGGCCGATCCCCGGCCATGCGAACACGCTCTCGGTCAGTACGGAACCGCCTAACATTCCTCCGATCTGGAGGCCGATGACCGTTGTCGTCGGGATCAGCGCATTCCTTAAGGCATGGCGGGTGATGACCTCCTTCTCCGGAAGGCCTTTTGCACGCACAGTACGGATGTAGTCCTGGCGGATCGTCTCAAGCATGGAGCTTCTGGTGGTACGGGCGATGGATGCCATGTGCATGAAGCCTAACGCGATGGACGGCAGCACAAGGCTCTTGATCCCCTGGTCTGCTCCGGATACCGGGAACCAGCCCAGCTTTACAGAGAAGAACAGGATCAGCAGGAGGCCCATCCAGAATACGGGCATTGAGATACCCAGGAGGGATATGAACATGCTGATGCCATCGAACAGCGTGTTCTGCTTGATGGCCGCGATGATTCCTAACGGAAGTGCCAGTAAGATGGCTACCACAGTGGAGGTAAGCGCTAACATCGCCGTATTTGGCAGACGGGCCCATACCTCTTCTCCTACCGGATCACGGGTCTTATAGGAGGTTCCCAGGTCTCCCTGACAGAGGCCCAGCATGTAGTTTACGTAACGGACAATGAACGGGTCATTTAAGCCCATTTCCTCCCGGAACGCCTCGATATCTTCGGGACGTGCCTGCTCACCCAGAGCAGCCTTGGCAGGATCACCAGGAGCCAAATCAAGGATAAAGAATACGAGCAGTGATACTCCGACCAGTACCGGGATCAGTGCCAGAAGACGTTTGATTATAAACTTGATCATATGGTGCGATCCTCTCCCCTCTACATAAATTTTAATCAAAACAGGGACCGGCCTTTCAAGGCCAGGTCCCCAGCCTCTTTTAAAGATTCATCTGAGAGCTGTGCGTCTGGATTATTCGCTCCAGCTCAGCTCACTGATGTACATACCGCCGCTCGGGCTCATCTTAAAGCCTTCAAGTCCCTTTGCATATGCGCGTACGTTGTTCTTTAAGTAGATCGGAACCTGTGTGCAGGTATCGTTCAGAGCCTTGCTCAGCTCGGTAACAACCTTCAGGTTTTCTTCCGGATCCAGCGTAGCTTTCACCTTATCGATGAGAGCATCGATCTCCGGATCGTTCAGACGGGTCTTGTTGGAACCGCCGATGGATTTGGAATGGTAAACACCCATGGAGTGTGCCAGAACATCGCTGGAGGTATATCCGCCGATGGCAGCCTGGTAATCGCCTGCAGATGTCTTATCCAGGTATGTAGCAAGGTCCATGGACTCCAGAGTGATATCAATGCCCAGGTTTTCCTTTAAGGAGGACTGGATCACCTGTCCGGCACGGAGCTTTGTATCGTCAGAGCAGATCAGAGCGAAGCCGCAGTCTGCCGGATTTAAGCCGGATGCTGCCAGGTACTCTTTTGCCTTCTCCGGGTCATAGGTGGGAGCTCCGTCAGTCACAACGCCCGGGAAGCACTCCGGAAGCATGCTGTCAGATACGGAACCCTGTCCGTTTAAGGCAACCTGTACCACTGCGTTCTTATCAATAGCAGCGTCAATGGCGCGGCGGAAATCCACGTTATCGAAGGGAGCCTTCTCATTATTTACCATCATCCAGTTATGGCCTGTACCCGGATCGTTGACTGTAACGATATCCGGGTTGTCCTGTAAACGGGAAAGGTCTGTGGACTCAACCTCGATGATCATGTCCACTTCGCCGGCCTCAAGGGCCATGGTACGGGAGGAGCCCTCCGGAATGATCTTCCAGATCACGTGCTTGATGGCCGGAACCTCTCCCCAGTAATCCTCATTGGCTTCCAGCTCAATGCTCTCACCCTTGTTCCATGCAACAAATTTGTATGGGCCGGTGCCGATGGGCTCTTTGTTGAAGTCATGTCCGCTGGCGATCAGGTCTGCCGGAAGGATGGCGTTGCCGTGGTGGCTCAGATCTGTAAGAAGACCGGAGTGCGGGCCGTTGGTTGTGATCTTAACTGTATAGTCGTCGATCACTTCAACGGATTCCACTGCGTCGCCGTACTGGGAAACCTGCGGGGATTCCTTACAAAGTTCCAGGGAAGCTTTTACGTCGGCGGCCTTCACTTCCTGGCCATTGTGGAATTTCACGCCCTGTCTCAGCTTGAATACCCACTCGGTATCGCTTACGATCTCATAGGATTCTGCTAAAGCCGGCTGCGGTGTTAAGTCCGCGCTGGAATAGAACAGGCCTTCATGGGTCATCTGGTTGATATAGTCACCAGCCGTCGCATTGTGCAGATTCGTGGTAACACTGGGTGTTTCATTGGCAGTTGCAATGATCAGAGTATCCTTGGAAGAAGTTCCCTTGGATCCAGAATCCTTGCCAGCCTCAGCTGTGGTCTCTTTGGAGTCGCCTGCCGGTTTTGAATCTGCACCGGAGTCCTTGGAGCCGCAGCCTGTGAACAGGGCAACAGCAGCAGAAAGAACCATTACCGGCACTAAACCGCGCATAAGTTTTTTCGTCATTCTCTCTCACCTCATAATTATATTTGCATGACCTATGGTCAAATGCACGAAATAAAAAATACTTTGTCCATACCCCATATGGGCATATTATCTATTTTGCACAAATGTTTTGGGCAACTTTTGCCATTTTATCACAATTTATTATAGAAATCAAGCATAAATTATGGGTGTATTCATTAATTTTATCTATATTTCATGATTCTTTCCCTGGATCCGGACATTTCCCCCAACTCCACATAGAAAATTTCCCACGAACCATTCCCTTTTTTTTCCTGTTTTTTCAACAAAATACACAACCTTACAATTTCCTTTTCCTGTTCCCTGCATCCAGCCCTGCAAGGATACTCTGGACCACCATATCCCTTTTCTCTCCTTTTCCCACAAACGCCTTATGCCTCTTCTTTCATCCATATTTTCCCACATCCAGTACCAAAAAGATATAATGCAAAAAAGACCGGAACTCCCATAAAAGAGTTCCGGCCTTATAAAGCCTAGTCGGTAAGGAAGCAGGACACGAAGTGGCCCGGGCTGATTTCCTTCAGCTGCGGCTCCTCCGAGCGGCAGCGGTCCGTCGCATACGGACACCGGTTCGCAAAACGGCATGCCTTCGGCGGCTCGATGGGCGAGGTAATCTCTCCCTTTAACAGGATCCTCTCCCTCCGGTTGTCCAGGGACGGGATCGGGATCGCTGATAACAGCGCCTGGGTATACGGGTGCGTCGGGTGGGCAAACAGCTCCTCTGACGGCGCCTTCTCGATCAGCTTTCCAAGATACATAACCGCGATGTCGTCCGAGAAATGGTTTACCACGGACAGGTCATGGGTGATGAACATGTAGGTCAGACCCATCTTGTTCTGCAGCTGCTTCATCAGGTTCAGGATCTGCGCCTGGATCGATACGTCCAGGGCGGATACCGGCTCGTCACACACGATGAACTTCGGGTTTAACGCCAGTGCCCTCGCGATCCCGATCCTCTGGCGGCGGCCTCCGTCCAGCTCGTGGGGGTATGTGTTGATCAGACGGTCTGCAAGGCCTACCGTCTCCATCAACTCACGCACACGGTCCATCTGCTCGTTCTTGTCCGTGATGATCTTGTTGATCTTTAACGGATCCGCGATGATCTGGCTGATGGTCTTACGCGGGTTTAAGCTGGAGAACGGGTCCTGGAAGATGATCTGCATGTCTGTACGTTTCTTTCGCATCTCCTCCGCAGACAGCTTCACCACATCCTGGCCCTCGAACAGCACCTCGCCGGCCGTCGGCTCGATCAGACGCAGGATCGCACGGCCTGTGGTGGACTTTCCGCAGCCGGACTCGCCTACCACGCCCAACGTCTTTCCTTTTTCGATCGTAAAGGTGACATCATCCACGGCGTGCAGCATCCCCTTCGGGGTTTTGAAATACTTTCTGAGATTTTTTACTTCAAGCAGCGGCTGGCTCATCGAATGTTCACCTTCCCTTCATGGATGTTGTCTTTATTGTACAGGTGGCACTCCACATAGTGGGTATCGTTCCGGTACGTCCTCGGCGGCTTCTGCGTCTTGCAGATCTCCATCGCATACTCGCATCTCGGGCAGAACGCGCATCCCTTCGGCAGGTTGCTGGGATCCGGCATCAGGCCCTTGATGGGCTTTAACTCTGCCTGCCGGTTCTCAAGGTTCGGCAGGGAGTTGAACAGGCCCTCTGTATACGGGTGGCGGGTATTCTTGAAGATATCCTCCAGGGTCCCGTGCTCGATGACACGCCCTGCGTATACCACCGATACCTCGTCACAGATCTCGGCCACGATCCCCAGGTCATGGGTGATCATTAACATCGAGGTGTTGTATTTGTCACGCAGGCCCTTCATCATCTCCAGCACCTGCGCCTGGATCGTCACGTCCAGGGCCGTCGTCGGCTCGTCCGCGATCAGAAGCTCCGGGTTGCACGCAAGCGCCATGGCGATGACCACCCGCTGCTTCATTCCGCCGGAGAACTGGTGCGGGTACTCGCCTCCGCGGCTTCCGGGGATCCCTACTAACTCCAGCATCTCCCTGGCCTTCTGCATCGGGTCCACGTCTTTTTCATGGAGCTTGATGACCTCTGCGATCTGCTCCTCTACCGTCATGACCGGGTCTAAGGAGGTCATGGGATCCTGGAAGATCATGGCTACTTTCTTTCCCCGGATGTCCTGCATCTCTTTTTCACTCATGGAAAGGATGTCCTGGCCGTCCAGCTTGATGCTTCCGTCCACGATCACTCCCGGCGGGTCCGGGATCAGCCGTAACAGGGACAGGCCCGTCGTCGTCTTTCCGGCTCCCGTCTCTCCTACCAGGCCCAGGGTCTTTCCTCTCCCGATCTCAAGGTCCAGGCCGTTTAATGCCTGCACCACTCCGTAGTCCGTGCGGAATTCCACCACCAGGTTCTTGATCTCTGCGGTCAGGTCCTTCCCCCCGGTCTTCTTGTTTTCGATTTTTACATTTTCGCTCATCTTGCTACCCCCTTAACGCAGTCTCGGATCAAGTGCATCACGAAGTCCGTCACCCAGAAGGTTGAGTGAGAGGATCGTGGTCATGATTGCAAGGCCCGGGAACAGGCACATGTAGCTGTAGTCACGGATGTAGGCACGGGCTCCGGAGAGCATTGCGCCCCACTCCGGTCTCGGCGCCGGGATTCCCAGTCCGATGAAGGAAAGGCCTGCGATGGAAAGGATCACCGATGCCACCTGTAAGGTCGTCTGCACGATGATCGGCGCAAGGCTGTTGGGCAGCACCTCATGGAAGATGATCGTCGCATCCTTCGCCCCGATGGCCCTTGCTGCCTCCACGTAGTCGGCGTCACGGGCTGTGATGACCGCTCCGCGCACGACACGGGAGAACGTCGGGATCGAGGATACCGCCTGCGCGATGACAAGGTTCGGGATGGAGTTTCCAAGGGATGCCACGATACAGATCGCAAGCAGCGTTCCGGGGATCGCAAGGAAGATGTCCATGATACGCATGATGATCATGTCCGTCTTTCCTCCGAAGTATCCGGCTGCCGCTCCCAGGATCAGGCCCACGGTCAGGGAAACTGCCACGGTCACCACTCCGATGGAAAGGGAAACGGTGGAACCGTACATGACACGCAGTAGGATGTCACGGCCCATCTCGTCCGTTCCGAACCAGTGGTTTGCACTGGGCGCCTGGAGGGCCTCACTGTAATTGGTCTTGATCACCTGCGTTTCATAGTCGATCAGGATCGGAGAAAGGATCGCCATCAGCGTCAGCAGTGCAACGATCACGAGTCCGAGGACTGCCGTCTTGTTCCGGCAGAGACGCTTCCAGACTTCTACGAACTGACTCTTCTTCTTGATGTCAGCAGGTGCATTTACATTTTTTGCAGAAGCATTGCTCATTACTGTCTTCCCCTCCTTACTTATACTGTGCTTTGATTCGCGGATCGATGAAGCCGTAGATCAGGTCTACGATCAGGTTGATCACCGCGAAGCTGAGTGCAAAGATGATGATGCAGCCCATGACCGACGGGATGTCACGGCCCTGGATGGACTGGATCATGTAACGGCCGATCCCCGGCCATGCGAACACGCTCTCGGTCAGTACGGAACCGCCTAACATTCCTCCGATCTGGAGGCCGATGACCGTTGTCGTCGGGATCAGCGCATTCCTTAAGGCATGGCGGGTGATGACCTCCTTCTCCGGAAGGCCTTTTGCACGCACAGTACGGATGTAGTCCTGGCGGATCGTCTCAAGCATGGAGCTTCTGGTGGTACGGGCGATGGATGCCATGTGCATGAAGCCTAACGCGATGGACGGCAGCACAAGGCTCTTGATCCCCTGGTCTGCTCCGGATACCGGGAACCAGCCCAGCTTTACAGAGAAGAACAGGATCAGCAGGAGGCCCATCCAGAATACGGGCATTGAGATACCCAGGAGGGATATGAACATGCTGATGCCATCGAACAGCGTGTTCTGCTTGATGGCCGCGATGATTCCTAACGGAAGTGCCAGTAAGATGGCTACCACAGTGGAGGTAAGCGCTAACATCGCCGTATTTGGCAGACGGGCCCATACCTCTTCTCCTACCGGATCACGGGTCTTATAGGAGGTTCCCAGGTCTCCCTGACAGAGGCCCAGCATGTAGTTTACGTAACGGACAATGAACGGGTCATTTAAGCCCATTTCCTCCCGGAACGCCTCGATATCTTCGGGACGTGCCTGCTCACCCAGAGCAGCCTTGGCAGGATCACCAGGAGCCAAATCAAGGATAAAGAATACGAGCAGTGATACTCCGACCAGTACCGGGATCAGTGCCAGAAGACGTTTGATTATAAACTTGATCATATGGTGCGATCCTCTCCCCTCTACATAAATTTTAATCAAAACAGGGACCGGCCTTTCAAGGCCAGGTCCCCAGCCTCTTTTAAAGATTCATCTGAGAGCTGTGCGTCTGGATTATTCGCTCCAGCTCAGCTCACTGATGTACATACCGCCGCTCGGGCTCATCTTAAAGCCTTCAAGTCCCTTTGCATATGCGCGTACGTTGTTCTTTAAGTAGATCGGAACCTGTGTGCAGGTATCGTTCAGAGCCTTGCTCAGCTCGGTAACAACCTTCAGGTTTTCTTCCGGATCCAGCGTAGCTTTCACCTTATCGATGAGAGCATCGATCTCCGGATCGTTCAGACGGGTCTTGTTGGAACCGCCGATGGATTTGGAATGGTAAACACCCATGGAGTGTGCCAGAACATCGCTGGAGGTATATCCGCCGATGGCAGCCTGGTAATCGCCTGCAGATGTCTTATCCAGGTATGTAGCAAGGTCCATGGACTCCAGAGTGATATCAATGCCCAGGTTTTCCTTTAAGGAGGACTGGATCACCTGTCCGGCACGGAGCTTTGTATCGTCAGAGCAGATCAGAGCGAAGCCGCAGTCTGCCGGATTTAAGCCGGATGCTGCCAGGTACTCTTTTGCCTTCTCCGGGTCATAGGTGGGAGCTCCGTCAGTCACAACGCCCGGGAAGCACTCCGGAAGCATGCTGTCAGATACGGAACCCTGTCCGTTTAAGGCAACCTGTACCACTGCGTTCTTATCAATAGCAGCGTCAATGGCGCGGCGGAAATCCACGTTATCGAAGGGAGCCTTCTCATTATTTACCATCATCCAGTTATGGCCTGTACCCGGATCGTTGACTGTAACGATATCCGGGTTGTCCTGTAAACGGGAAAGGTCTGTGGACTCAACCTCGATGATCATGTCCACTTCGCCGGCCTCAAGGGCCATGGTACGGGAGGAGCCCTCCGGAATGATCTTCCAGATCACGTGCTTGATGGCCGGAACCTCTCCCCAGTAATCCTCATTGGCTTCCAGCTCAATGCTCTCACCCTTGTTCCATGCAACAAATTTGTATGGGCCGGTGCCGATGGGCTCTTTGTTGAAGTCATGTCCGCTGGCGATCAGGTCTGCCGGAAGGATGGCGTTGCCGTGGTGGCTCAGATCTGTAAGAAGACCGGAGTGCGGGCCGTTGGTTGTGATCTTAACTGTATAGTCGTCGATCACTTCAACGGATTCCACTGCGTCGCCGTACTGGGAAACCTGCGGGGATTCCTTACAAAGTTCCAGGGAAGCTTTTACGTCGGCGGCCTTCACTTCCTGGCCATTGTGGAATTTCACGCCCTGTCTCAGCTTGAATACCCACTCGGTATCGCTTACGATCTCATAGGATTCTGCTAAAGCCGGCTGCGGTGTTAAGTCCGCGCTGGAATAGAACAGGCCTTCATGGGTCATCTGGTTGATATAGTCACCAGCCGTCGCATTGTGCAGATTCGTGGTAACACTGGGTGTTTCATTGGCAGTTGCAATGATCAGAGTATCCTTGGAAGAAGTTCCCTTGGATCCAGAATCCTTGCCAGCCTCAGCTGTGGTCTCTTTGGAGTCGCCTGCCGGTTTTGAATCTGCACCGGAGTCCTTGGAGCCGCAGCCTGTGAACAGGGCAACAGCAGCAGAAAGAACCATTACCGGCACTAAACCGCGCATAAGTTTTTTCGTCATTCTCTCTCACCTCATAATTATATTTGCATGACCTATGGTCAAATGCACGAAATAAAAAATACTTTGTCCATACCCCATATGGGCATATTATCTATTTTGCACAAATGTTTTGGGCAACTTTTGCCATTTTATCACAATTTATTATAGAAATCAAGCATAAATTATGGGTGTATTCATTAATTTTATCTATATTTCATGATTCTTTCCCTGGATCCGGACATTTCCCCCAACTCCACATAGAAAATTTCCCACGAACCATTCCCTTTTTTTTCCTGTTTTTTCAACAAAATACACAACCTTACAATTTCCTTTTCCTGTTCCCTGCATCCAGCCCTGCAAGGATACTCTGGACCACCATATCCCTTTTCTCTCCTTTTCCCACAAACGCCTTATGCCTCTTCTTTCATCCATATTTTCCCACATCCAGTACCAAAAAGATATAATGCAAAAAAGACCGGAACTCCCATAAAAGAGTTCCGGCCTTATAAAGCCTAGTCGGTAAGGAAGCAGGACACGAAGTGGCCCGGGCTGATTTCCTTCAGCTGCGGCTCCTCCGAGCGGCAGCGGTCCGTCGCATACGGACACCGGTTCGCAAAACGGCATGCCTTCGGCGGCTCGATGGGCGAGGTAATCTCTCCCTTTAACAGGATCCTCTCCCTCCGGTTGTCCAGGGACGGGATCGGGATCGCTGATAACAGCGCCTGGGTATACGGGTGCGTCGGGTGGGCAAACAGCTCCTCTGACGGCGCCTTCTCGATCAGCTTTCCAAGATACATAACCGCGATGTCGTCCGAGAAATGGTTTACCACGGACAGGTCATGGGTGATGAACATGTAGGTCAGACCCATCTTGTTCTGCAGCTGCTTCATCAGGTTCAGGATCTGCGCCTGGATCGATACGTCCAGGGCGGATACCGGCTCGTCACACACGATGAACTTCGGGTTTAACGCCAGTGCCCTCGCGATCCCGATCCTCTGGCGGCGGCCTCCGTCCAGCTCGTGGGGGTATGTGTTGATCAGACGGTCTGCAAGGCCTACCGTCTCCATCAACTCACGCACACGGTCCATCTGCTCGTTCTTGTCCGTGATGATCTTGTTGATCTTTAACGGATCCGCGATGATCTGGCTGATGGTCTTACGCGGGTTTAAGCTGGAGAACGGGTCCTGGAAGATGATCTGCATGTCTGTACGTTTCTTTCGCATCTCCTCCGCAGACAGCTTCACCACATCCTGGCCCTCGAACAGCACCTCGCCGGCCGTCGGCTCGATCAGACGCAGGATCGCACGGCCTGTGGTGGACTTTCCGCAGCCGGACTCGCCTACCACGCCCAACGTCTTTCCTTTTTCGATCGTAAAGGTGACATCATCCACGGCGTGCAGCATCCCCTTCGGGGTTTTGAAATACTTTCTGAGATTTTTTACTTCAAGCAGCGGCTGGCTCATCGAATGTTCACCTTCCCTTCATGGATGTTGTCTTTATTGTACAGGTGGCACTCCACATAGTGGGTATCGTTCCGGTACGTCCTCGGCGGCTTCTGCGTCTTGCAGATCTCCATCGCATACTCGCATCTCGGGCAGAACGCGCATCCCTTCGGCAGGTTGCTGGGATCCGGCATCAGGCCCTTGATGGGCTTTAACTCTGCCTGCCGGTTCTCAAGGTTCGGCAGGGAGTTGAACAGGCCCTCTGTATACGGGTGGCGGGTATTCTTGAAGATATCCTCCAGGGTCCCGTGCTCGATGACACGCCCTGCGTATACCACCGATACCTCGTCACAGATCTCGGCCACGATCCCCAGGTCATGGGTGATCATTAACATCGAGGTGTTGTATTTGTCACGCAGGCCCTTCATCATCTCCAGCACCTGCGCCTGGATCGTCACGTCCAGGGCCGTCGTCGGCTCGTCCGCGATCAGAAGCTCCGGGTTGCACGCAAGCGCCATGGCGATGACCACCCGCTGCTTCATTCCGCCGGAGAACTGGTGCGGGTACTCGCCTCCGCGGCTTCCGGGGATCCCTACTAACTCCAGCATCTCCCTGGCCTTCTGCATCGGGTCCACGTCTTTTTCATGGAGCTTGATGACCTCTGCGATCTGCTCCTCTACCGTCATGACCGGGTCTAAGGAGGTCATGGGATCCTGGAAGATCATGGCTACTTTCTTTCCCCGGATGTCCTGCATCTCTTTTTCACTCATGGAAAGGATGTCCTGGCCGTCCAGCTTGATGCTTCCGTCCACGATCACTCCCGGCGGGTCCGGGATCAGCCGTAACAGGGACAGGCCCGTCGTCGTCTTTCCGGCTCCCGTCTCTCCTACCAGGCCCAGGGTCTTTCCTCTCCCGATCTCAAGGTCCAGGCCGTTTAATGCCTGCACCACTCCGTAGTCCGTGCGGAATTCCACCACCAGGTTCTTGATCTCTGCGGTCAGGTCCTTCCCCCCGGTCTTCTTGTTTTCGATTTTTACATTTTCGCTCATCTTGCTACCCCCTTAACGCAGTCTCGGATCAAGTGCATCACGAAGTCCGTCACCCAGAAGGTTGAGTGAGAGGATCGTGGTCATGATTGCAAGGCCCGGGAACAGGCACATGTAGCTGTAGTCACGGATGTAGGCACGGGCTCCGGAGAGCATTGCGCCCCACTCCGGTCTCGGCGCCGGGATTCCCAGTCCGATGAAGGAAAGGCCTGCGATGGAAAGGATCACCGATGCCACCTGTAAGGTCGTCTGCACGATGATCGGCGCAAGGCTGTTGGGCAGCACCTCATGGAAGATGATCGTCGCATCCTTCGCCCCGATGGCCCTTGCTGCCTCCACGTAGTCGGCGTCACGGGCTGTGATGACCGCTCCGCGCACGACACGGGAGAACGTCGGGATCGAGGATACCGCCTGCGCGATGACAAGGTTCGGGATGGAGTTTCCAAGGGATGCCACGATACAGATCGCAAGCAGCGTTCCGGGGATCGCAAGGAAGATGTCCATGATACGCATGATGATCATGTCCGTCTTTCCTCCGAAGTATCCGGCTGCCGCTCCCAGGATCAGGCCCACGGTCAGGGAAACTGCCACGGTCACCACTCCGATGGAAAGGGAAACGGTGGAACCGTACATGACACGCAGTAGGATGTCACGGCCCATCTCGTCCGTTCCGAACCAGTGGTTTGCACTGGGCGCCTGGAGGGCCTCACTGTAATTGGTCTTGATCACCTGCGTTTCATAGTCGATCAGGATCGGAGAAAGGATCGCCATCAGCGTCAGCAGTGCAACGATCACGAGTCCGAGGACTGCCGTCTTGTTCCGGCAGAGACGCTTCCAGACTTCTACGAACTGACTCTTCTTCTTGATGTCAGCAGGTGCATTTACATTTTTTGCAGAAGCATTGCTCATTACTGTCTTCCCCTCCTTACTTATACTGTGCTTTGATTCGCGGATCGATGAAGCCGTAGATCAGGTCTACGATCAGGTTGATCACCGCGAAGCTGAGTGCAAAGATGATGATGCAGCCCATGACCGACGGGATGTCACGGCCCTGGATGGACTGGATCATGTAACGGCCGATCCCCGGCCATGCGAACACGCTCTCGGTCAGTACGGAACCGCCTAACATTCCTCCGATCTGGAGGCCGATGACCGTTGTCGTCGGGATCAGCGCATTCCTTAAGGCATGGCGGGTGATGACCTCCTTCTCCGGAAGGCCTTTTGCACGCACAGTACGGATGTAGTCCTGGCGGATCGTCTCAAGCATGGAGCTTCTGGTGGTACGGGCGATGGATGCCATGTGCATGAAGCCTAACGCGATGGACGGCAGCACAAGGCTCTTGATCCCCTGGTCTGCTCCGGATACCGGGAACCAGCCCAGCTTTACAGAGAAGAACAGGATCAGCAGGAGGCCCATCCAGAATACGGGCATTGAGATACCCAGGAGGGATATGAACATGCTGATGCCATCGAACAGCGTGTTCTGCTTGATGGCCGCGATGATTCCTAACGGAAGTGCCAGTAAGATGGCTACCACAGTGGAGGTAAGCGCTAACATCGCCGTATTTGGCAGACGGGCCCATACCTCTTCTCCTACCGGATCACGGGTCTTATAGGAGGTTCCCAGGTCTCCCTGACAGAGGCCCAGCATGTAGTTTACGTAACGGACAATGAACGGGTCATTTAAGCCCATTTCCTCCCGGAACGCCTCGATATCTTCGGGACGTGCCTGCTCACCCAGAGCAGCCTTGGCAGGATCACCAGGAGCCAAATCAAGGATAAAGAATACGAGCAGTGATACTCCGACCAGTACCGGGATCAGTGCCAGAAGACGTTTGATTATAAACTTGATCATATGGTGCGATCCTCTCCTCTCTACATAAATTTTAATCAAAACAGGGACCGGCCTTCCAGGGGCCAGGTCCCTGTTATCTTCTTAAAGAGTTTACTTCAAATAAAAATTATTCGCTCCAGCTCAGGTCCTCGATGTACATACCGCCGGTCGGGCTCATTGTGAAGCCTTCCAGGCCCTTTGCGTATGCACGTACGTTGTTCTTTAAGTAGAGGGGAACCTGCGGACATATCTCATTCAGAGACTTACTGAGTTCCGTAACGATCTTTACATTTTCCTCCGGATCCAGTGTAGCTTTGATCTTATCAATGAAAGCATCGATCTCCGGATCGTTCAGACGGGTCTTGTTGGAACCGTCGATGGATTTGGAGTGGTAAACGCCCATGCAGTGAGCTAATACGTCGCTGGAGGTGTATCCGCCGATGGCAGCCTGGTAATCACCTACTGCGGTCTTATCCAGGTATGTAGCAAGGTCCATGGACTCCAGCGTCACGTCGATGCCCAGGTTTTCCTTTAAGGAGGACTGGATCACCTGTCCGGCACGGAGCTTTGTATCGTCGGAGCAGATAATAGAGAAGGTGCAGTCTGCCGGGCTTAAGCCGGATGCTGCCAGATACTCTTTTGCTTTCTCCGGATCATAGGTGGGAGCACCGTCTGTCACAACGCCCGGGAAACATTCCGGAAGCATGCTGTCAGATACGGAACCCTGTCCATTTAAAGCAACCTGTACCACTGCGTTCTTATCAACAGCAGCGTCGATGGCGCGGCGGAAGTCCACGTTATCGAAGGGAGCCTTCTCGTTGTTGATCATTACCCAGTTGTGGCCTGTACCAGGCTCGTTGACTGTAACGATATCCGGGTTGTCCTGTAAACGGGAAAGGTCTGTGGACTCAACCTCGATGATCATGTCCACTTCGCCGGCCTCAAGGGCCATGGTACGGGAGGAGCCCTCCGGAATGATCTTCCAGGTCACGTGCTTGATGGCAGGAGCGCCGCCCCAGTAATCCTCATTGGCTTCCAGCTCGATGCTCTCGCCCTTGTTCCATGCCACAAATTTGTATGGGCCGGTACCGATGGGCTCTTTGTTGAAGTCATGTCCGCTGGCGATCAGGTCTGCCGGAAGGATGGCGTTTCCGTGATGGCTCAGGTCTGTAAGAAGCCCGGAGTGCGGGCCGTTTGTTGTGATCTTAACTGTATAGTCATCGATCACTTCAACGGATTCCACTGCGTCACCGTACTGGGAAACCTGCGGGGATTCCTTACAAAGTTCCAGGGAAGCTTTTACGTCGGCGGCCTTCACTTCCTGGCCATTGTGGAATTTCACGCCCTGTCTCAGCTTGAATACCCACTCGGTATCGCTTACGATCTCATAGGATTCAGCCAAAGCCGGCTGCGGTGTTAAATCAACGCTGGAGGTAAACAGCCCCTCATGAGTCATCTGGTTGATATAGTCACCAGCCGTCGCATTATGGAGGTTCGTGGTAACACTGGGAGTCTCATTGGCAGTCGCAATGATCAGGGTATCCTTGGAAGAAGTACCCTTGGATTCAGTTCCCTTGTCTTCGGATGCCGCTGTAGAGCCGGCTGCTTCTGTTTCCTTGGTTTCGCCTGCCGGTTTTGCGTCTGCACCGGAGTCCTTGGAACCACAGCCTGTGAACAGGGCGGCTGCTGCGGAAAGGACCATTACCGGTACTAACCCGCGCATAAGTTTTTTCGTCATACTCTCTCACCTCATAATTATATTTGCATGACCACTGGCCAAATGCATCAATTTTAGAAGACCCTTGTCAGGCATTCATACATCAGCAGATATAGAGCAATGTATTCATTTTGCACAAATATACGTGATTTATGTTCGTCATTTTATCATATTTATCCATATAAATCAAGTATAAATTATATCTATCTTCGTTATTTTTTCCTTTATCCTACGTTTCTCGCTCCCCTCCTCATTATTTTTTTGCCGTGTATAGGGATTTTTT
This sequence comes from Pilosibacter sp. YYHA0881, assembly GCF_051602715.1. Classification (GTDB taxonomy): domain Bacteria; phylum Bacillota; class Clostridia; order Lachnospirales; family Lachnospiraceae; genus Alitiscatomonas; species Alitiscatomonas aceti. The sequence continues at coordinate 3,440,737 of NZ_CP175657.1, read as the reverse complement.
CACAAGTTTCTTCGTATTTATATTTATTTTTTCAATATTTTATATAATTTTCCACATACAGACTGCAAAAGCCTCGAGAATCATCCGGTTTTCAAGCCATCTCTCCTTTCCCCATGAAATCCTCCTTCCGCTCTGCATATCACCAATCCTTCCGTATATCCATTACTTAAAAGTTATGTATTAAGTGAAAGCAGGGACCTGTACCCTTTATGGGGCCAGATCCCTGCTCACTTTTAAAGGTTCATCTGAACGTATATACGTTCATCTGTATGCTTACAGAAGCCACCAATATTTAGTTCTCGCCCCAGCTCATCTGCTCGTAGAATGTGTTTCCGCCTGCGTTCAGATTGAAGCCCTGAAGGCCTTTGGCGTATGCACGCACATTGTTTCTTAAGTATAACGGGATCTGCGGGCAGTTTTCATTCACAGCCTTGCTGAGCTCGGTAACAACCTTTACGTTCTCTTCCGGATCCAGTGTAGCCTGGAGCTTGTCGATCAGCTCATCGATGGCCGGCTCGTTGGTACGGGTCTTGTTGGAACCGTCGATGGATTTGGAGTGGTAAACGCCTACGGCATAGGGAAGAACGCCGCTGGAGGTGTAGCCGCCGATGGATGCCTCATAATCACCTACCGCTGTCTTATCCAGGTATGTAGCAAGGTCCATGGATTCCAGAGTAACGTCGACTCCAAGGTTCTCCTTTAAGGAGGACTGGATCACCTGTCCTGCACGGAGCTTTGTATCATCGGAGCAGATGATCGTGAATCCGCAGTCTGCCGGATTTAAGCCGGATGCCGCCAGATACTCTTTCGCCTTTTCCGGGTCATAGGTCGGAGCTCCGTCGGTCACAACGCCCGGGAAGCTTTCAGCGATCATACTGTCAGATACACTGCCCAGACCGTTTAACGCAACCTGTACCACTGCATTCTTGTCAATGGCAGATGCAAGGGCGCGGCGGAAGTCGATGTTGTCAAAGGGAGCCTTCTCGTTGTTGATCATCAGCCAGTTGTGGGAGGTACCTGCCTCGTTGAAGGTAACAAGATCGGCGTTGTCCTGTAAGCGTGTAAAGTCAGTGGACTCAACCTCGATGATCAGGTCAACCTCGCCAGCCTCAAGGGCCATGGTACGGGAGGAGCCCTCGGGGATCACTTTCCATACAACCTTCTTAATAGCCGGAGCGCCGCCCCAGTAATCTTCAAATGCTTCCAGTTCAAGGCTCTCGCCCTTGTTCCAGGCCACCAGCTTGTATGGGCCTGTGCCGATGGGTTCTTTGTTGAAGTCGTGTCCGCTGGCGATCAGGTCTGCCGGAAGGATCGCGTTTCCGTGATGGCAGAGGTCAGAAAGAAGACCGGACTGCGGGCCGTCTGTTGTCATCTTAATTGTATAATCATCTACTACTTCAATGGTTCCGCTGGAGGTGCCGTACTGGGAAACCTGCGGGGATTCCTTACAAAGCTCCAGAGATGCTTTTACGTCGGCGGCCTTCATCTCCTGGCCATTGTGGAACTTCACGCCCTGTTTCAGCTTGAACACCCATTCGGTATCGCTTACGATCTCATAGGATTCCACAAGACACGGCTGGGGCTCCAGGTTCTCGTCTGTATAGAACAGGCTGTTGTGGGTCATCTGGTTGATATAGTCTCCGGCCACTGCGTTGTGCAGGTTTGTGGTAACACTGGGTGTCTCATTGGCAGTCGCAATGATCAGAGTATCCTTGGAGGAACTTCCCTTGGACTCGGTTTCCTTGTTCTCAGAGGCTGCTGTGGATCCGGCAGCTTCTGTTTCCTTAGAGCCGCCAGCCTGGGTCGTATCTGCGGGAGCCTCTTTGGAGCCACAGCCTGTAAACAGGGCTGCTGCCGCTGAAAGGACCATTACCGGTACTAAGCCGCGCATAAGTTTTTTTGTCATACTCTCTCACCTCATAATTATATTTGCATGACCACTGGCCAAATGCATCGATTTAGAAAACACTTTTAAATGGATCGTATATCCCCAGGCACAGGCATACTATCCATTTTGCACAAATATATGTAATTAATTTTCGTTATTTTATCACATTTATCCCAAGAAATCAAGCATAAATTACTATTGATTTCATGTTTTTTATCCCTTACAATATAGACACCATTTCTTTTAATCACATTCAACTTCATTTCTGGAGGTAATTTCTATGCACTATTCACAGTTTTGTTCGGCTATATCGGATATATTGCGCAAAAATTCAGATCCAGGCACTCAATTTATTCAAAAAACACTCTGCAAAAATAACGGCGTATGTCCGGATGTCCTCTTTGCACTCCCTGCTGACAGTGCTCTGGGGCCGGTCGTCTATCTGGAGCCTCTGTATGACCAGTACCAAAAAGGCATACCTATGGAGACCATATGTGCCTCTGTTCTTTCTTTTCTGGAGCGCAGGCCCCCGTTCCCATCCTCCATATGCCAGGAGATCCTGGATCCAGAATTTGCAAAAACCCGCATTGCCTTCCGTCTGGTTTCCCAGGAGCGGAATGAAGAACTGCTGAAACATATCCCATGGTTCCCCTTTCACGATCTGGCTATGGTCTTTTTCATCTGCCTGGACCTGGACTCTGCCGATCTGGTGTCCGCCCTGGTCCACTGGCCGCTCCTTTCCGCCTGGGACATGGATGCAGATACCCTGCGCTCCCTGGCAGAGGAAAATACCCCCATTCTCTTTCCCCCTGTCCTAACGCCTCTGACGGAGCTCCTTCTGCCGCCCTTTTACGTAGATACCCCGTTCCCGGACCTGGCAGAGACGGAAAGGGATCTGGAAACGGCAGGATCCGCGGCTGCGGCGGAAATCCTAAGAGGCACTGAGCCTATGGCAGCTGCAGAGGGGCTGGAGACGGCAGAACATGTGGCTGCATCGGAGATCCTAAGAGACACTGAGCCTATGGCAGCTGCGAAGGGGCTGGAAGCGGCTGAGCCTGCGGTGGAGATCCCAGCAGACGGGCCGGCACTCCATGTGCTCACCAACCGCCGCGGGATCTACGGAGCCTCCTGTATGCTTTACAGGGATATAATAAAAGACTTCGCAGACCAGGAAGAGGCAGATGTGATCATCCTGCCTTCCAGTATCCACGAAGTCCTTTTATTTCCAGATCATCTTATGTTCGATCATGCGTTCCTGTGCCGGACGGTCCAGGAGATCAACCGGGAGGACGTCTCTGAGGAGGACGTGCTCTCGGACCGCATCTATATCTTCAGCCGGGAAACAGGGACCATCATCCCTTCTCCGCTTTTTTCCTGTCATAGGCCAGAACCAGCCGGAACAGAGAGTCCATGGTAAAGATCCCCATGGCAATGGCTCCGGCGATCTGGATGGTCTCCAGAAGATTTTTTGTAGCCAGCGCCGAGTCGTTCTGGAGGAAATAATAAACGCTCCGGTATATGGCGGCTCCCGGCACTGCCGGAAGCGTTCCCGTGATCAGAAACACTGTCACCGGGGCCTTTTTGACCCTGGCCAGGATATGACTTAAAAAGGCCACCACCAGAGTAGATAAAAACGCTGCCAGCATAGACGAATGGCCGCTGTTCTGGACCATCAGGTAGGCCCACCAGCCCACCGCACCCGAGGCGGACGCATAAAGCATATATTTTTTCGGTATCTCCAGGATCATGGTAAATACCAGCACAGCGCTGAAAGCGCTGAGTATCTGAAGTATCATCATAGCGTTCCTCCCCATAATGTCCGGAAGCAGACCATTCCAAAGCCCACGCCCACAGCCACAGCCAGGGCCACAACGATACATTCCAGCATCCTGGCAGATCCGGCGGCATAGTCTCCGTTAATGGTATCCCGGGCCGCAGTGGTAAAGGGGATCCCGGGCACCAGATACATGATGGCACTCATGATCATCACATCGCCGCTGACCTTAAAAGGACAGAGTTCCTGGATGAGCATAGCAGAAAAGGCCACCACAAACCCGCAGAAGGCCGTGGTACTGAAATCATTGAGCCGGAGGATCTTTGTGAACCGGTCCGCCGCCGCCATACAGATCCCCACCAGGACCGACGTGGAAAGATCCAGGAAGTTCCCGCCGTAAATAAAGATAAAGCTGACGGATATACCGATGATCCCGGCAAGCTTCATCCATGGCTTATAAAGGATCTCCTTCTGGATCCTTTTCAGCTCCTCGTAGGCCTCCTCCACCGTCAGCTCCATATGGCAGAACTGCCTGGAGACCTCATTGACCCGGCAGATCCGGTTGATGTTTGTGCTTCTGGCAGGGATCCGCTTGGAAAAGGTCATCGGCTCTCCGCCCGGGTCAGCCATGGTCACGAAAAGTCCTGTGGCCAGGACCACAGCCTCCGTGACCTCACAGTTGGACCGCCGCAGCATGAACTGCATGGTATTCTCCACACGGGATACCTCTGCGCCGCTGGACAGCATGATCTCTCCGGCCAGAACCACGGCCTTCAGAAGAAGTTTCTCATCCATTCTGTTTTCCTCTCTTTGTCTATTTCACTCCCGCCTGCTTCCATACAGGCCAGAATTCTTTCCGTCATCCCAGCCCCGGGATCCGGCTGGCTGCCTGGTATACGAGCACGGCGCATATCCAGGCCAGAAAAAGCTGATAAACCGCCAGTCCCACAGTCCAGCGGAGGGATCCTGTCTCCTGCTTTATGGCTCCCATGGCCGCCGCACAGGGTGTATAAAGGAGACAGAATACCAGAAGCGCCAGGGCGCTGGCTCCGGTAAAGCCGCCGGCTGCAAGACTGGCTGCAAGAGCCTCATGGCCTCCTCCAGCGCCTCTGTTCCCGGCTCCGTAAAGAATAAAGAAGCTGGATACCACCACCTCTTTTGCCGAAAGTCCGGTGAGCAGCGCCACTGCTGTCTGCCAGGCTCCCAGGCCGGCCGGGACAAGGACCGGAGCCAGGCCCCGTCCCAGGACTGCCGCGAAGCTTTCTGATACATCCCACGCAGCTCCCTGTGGTCCCAGATGAAGGAAAAACCACAGGACCAGGGAGGCCAGAAAGATCGTGGTCCCGGCTTTTTCCAGATAGTCCCTGACCCGTTCCCAGGCACAGGAGACCACGGTTCCCAGATCCGGCCACCGGTATTCAGGCAGTTCCATCAGCAGAATATCCTCATACGGCTCCTCCCGTCCTGCCTTCCAGGCTGCCCAGGCCGTCCCCAGGGCTGCCAGGACGCCCAGAACGTATAAGCCTCCGATCACCGCCGCTGATGCTTCTGGAAAGAACATTCCCGTAAACAGCACATAAACCGGAAGCCTGGCTGAACAGGACATGAACGGCGTCATAAGGATCGTCCGCCTCCGGTCCTTTTCATTCTCCAGGATCCGGGATGCCAGGACTGCCGGGACCGTACAGCCAAATCCCAGGAGCACCGGGAGAACGGCTTTTCCCGAAAGTCCCGCCGAGGCCATGGTCCCGTTCATGATCCAGGCGATCCTGGCCATATAGCCGCTGTCCTCTAAGAAGGCCAGGGCCAGGAACAGGATGCTGATATTGGGCAGAAAGCCCAGGACTCCTCCCACTCCGGCCAGGATCCCATCGGATACCAGGGAAATGATCCAGCCGGAGACCCGGCACCGGCCCAGGAGCTCCAGGATATACGCTGAAAGCATGGCCAGGCCCCGCTCAAAATATCCTCTCAAAAAGCCTCCGGCAGAAAATGTCAGAAAAAATACCAGGGCCAGGATCCCAAAAAATATGGGGATCCCCCATACTGGATGGGCCAGGAGCCGGTCCGCCCGGTCAGTGAAAGAATCCAATACTCTCCCAACGCTGGGATCCGTGTTCCTTTTATTCTGTGCGGGACTGCCTCTGTACCGGATACAGGCAGCGGCAAACCGCCGGGCCCGGTCATGGAGCTCCCTGGCAGACACCGGGCCATGCCAGGAGCCCCCGGATCCAGAAGGGCCATCGCCATATGCAGGCCCATCGCTGTGCGCAGAATGGCTTCTGTATACAGAATAACGGGCTCCCGATACAAAGCGGCCGCTGCCGTCTGCCATCCGGCGGGCTCTGGCCGCTTCCACGGCGGCATCCATCAGCTCCTCCAGCCCAGTCCTCCTTCTGGCTGATACCGGGATCACCGGGATCCCTCCCAGGAGTCTGGACAGCCTTCCTATATCGATGTCCATCCCCCGTTCCCGGACCAGATCCATCATATTGAGAGCCAGGACCAGAGGCTTTCCCTCCGCCAATAGCTGCATGGTCAGAAACAGGCTTCTTTCCAGAAGAAGTGCATCTGCCACATGGATGATCACATCCGCCTTCTGGTCCCTTATGCACTGTCTGGTCACTGTTTCTTCCATAGTATAGGGATCCAGGCTGTAAATTCCCGGCGTATCCACCAGGTGGACCAGACGGCCCCGGTGCATCAGGCTCCCCTCCGACAGCGCCACAGTAACGCCAGGCCAGTTGGCTGTTTTTTTCCCTGCGCCAGTATACGCATTAAAAAGCGTGGTCTTTCCACAGTTGGGATTTCCTGTAAAGCAGACCGTCACACTCTCAGCGCCCATGTTCTTCACAGTCCTCCGCTTCAATGGCTCCAGCGATCTTTTTTCCCAGCGCCAGACGTGTCCCCTGGAATGCGGCGATCAGAGAGCCGTCCTGTTTTTTCATCAGAATATGGACCTTTGTTCCCTCGACGAGTCCCAGGGCCTCCAGCCGCCGGACGATCGTTTCCTCTGCCGTAACCGTCCGGATCATATATAGCTTTCCGGCAGCACAGTCACACAGTCTCATGGTTCCCATCCTGTTCTTCCCGGATCTGCTTCGATTCCGCAGATATTGTAGCCTTACCGGGATTGGTTGTCAATATAAACTTACATCCTTCTGACCGTTTCCGTCTCAGCCCTCCAGCTCCAGGAGCATCTGCTTTACCTCCTTCATACGGTCTCGCAGTCTGGCCGCCTCCTCAAAGTTCAGCTCGGCCGCTGCCTGGCGCATCTTCTTTGCCAGTTCCTTTGCCAGCTTATCCAGCTCCTTTGCATCCATGGATTCCGGATCCTTTTTTAATTCCCCGTCTCCTGCTGCCGCTTTGGAAATGGAGATCAGGTCACGGACGGCCTTTTTAATGGTCTGGGGTGTAATGCCGTGGTCTTCATTATACTTTTGCTGGATCTCCCGGCGGCGGTTGGTCTCATCGATGGCAGCTTTCATGGAATCGGTGATGGAATCGGCATACATGATCACATGCCCCTCTGCATTTCTGGCAGCGCGGCCGATGGTCTGGATCAGAGAGGTCTCAGACCGGAGGAAGCCCTCCTTATCGGCGTCCAAAATCGCCACCAGAGTGATCTCCGGGATATCCAGCCCCTCTCTGAGAAGATTGATGCCCACCAGTACGTCGAACACATCCAGGCGCATATCGCGGATGATCTCCGCCCGCTCCAGGGTATCAATATCTGAGTGGAGATATTTGACCCGGATCCCAGCCTCACGGATATAATCCGTCAGATCCTCAGCCATGCGCTTTGTCAGCGTTGTGATCAGGACCTTATTGTGGCTTTCCACCTCCTTGTTGATCTCTCCGATGAGATCGTCGATCTGGCCCTCCACCGGACGGACGCTGATCTCCGGATCCAGAAGGCCGGTGGGACGGATGATCTGCTCTGTCCTAAGCAGCTCATGCTCTGCCTCATATACGGATGGCGTGGCGGATACAAACATCATCTGGCTGATGTGGCTTTCAAATTCCTCAAAATTTAAGGGACGGTTATCCAGTGCCGACGGCAGACGGAACCCATAATCCACCAGAGTTTTCTTCCTGGACCGGTCGCCAAAATACATCCCTCTCACCTGGGGAAGCGTAATATGGGACTCGTCAACGATAATAAGGAAATCCTCCGGGAAGTAGTCCAGAAGCGTGCAGGGCGGCTCCCCCGGCTTTCCAAAGGTCAGGTGGCGGGAATAGTTCTCGATCCCGGAACAGAATCCCGTCTCCCGCATCATCTCCACGTCAAAATTGGTCCTTTCTGCGATCCTCTGGGCCTCCAAAAGCTTATCCTCGCTCTTAAAGAATGTCACCTGTTCCTTCATCTCCGCCAGGATATTTTCTGTCGCAGCCATCATTTTTTCCTTGGGCACCACATAGTGGGAGGCCGGAAAAATCGCCACGTGGCCCAGCTGGGCCTTCACCTCCCCGGTCAGCGCGTCGATCTCTGAGATCCGGTCCACCTCATCGCCGAAAAACTCGATCCGGTAGGCCTCGCTGCCGGAGTACGCAGGGAACACCTCCAGGACATCTCCTCTGACCCGGAAGGATCCCCGCCGGAAATCCATCTCATTTCTTGTGTACTGGATGTCGATCAGCTTATGGATCACCTCGTCCCGGTCCTTCTCCATCCCAGGACGCAGGGAGATCACCATCTCCTTATAGTCGATGGGGCTTCCCAGTCCATAGATACAGGATACAGAGGCCACAATGATCACATCATTTCTCTCTGAAAGCGCCGCTGTGGCCGAGTGGCGCAGCTTATCGATCTCGTCATTAATGGCCGAGTCTTTTTCAATATATGTGTCAGTGGAAGGGACATATGCCTCCGGCTGGTAATAATCATAGTAGGAGACAAAATATTCCACTGCATTATTTGGAAAAAACTCTTTGAACTCACCATAGAGCTGTGCTGCTAAGGTCTTATTGTGCGCGATCACCAGCGTCGGCTTATTTAGCTGCTGGATCACATTGGCCATGGTAAAGGTCTTGCCGGACCCTGTAACTCCTAATAAGGTCTGGAATTGATTGCCTTCTTGAAATCCTTTGACCAGCGCCTCAATGGCCTGGGGCTGGTCGCCGGTGGGGGCGTATTCGGAATGTAATTCAAAAACTTTTTGTTCATTTTGCATAAGAACCACCTCCAGGATTTAAAACAGAATTTGTTTTTTTGAGCCTGCCGTACCCATGTAATTCGATATGGCCGAAACAGGGACAAACCATGTTAAACACAGAAACCAGATGCGCAATGGTACAATGTCTGTTTTGCAGACATTGTACCATAAATAATTCCAAAAGTACAGAGTCATCGAACATCCGTTCTTTTATTCCCTGCCCACATTTCTGTTCATCAGACCAGAGGCTTGCCCATGGGCTGGTAGATTCCCCACATCCAGCTGCCTTCAGATTCCACCTCACGATGAACCCCCTTGCCTCCCCCTATATCCTTCCCGCTGCCGGGCGGATTTTGGACCTGCACCCTTTAGAAATGTGCAAGACCAGGCGCACAACGCAGCACGCACCGGGCACAGCATACCTATGGGCTCTGTAACCGGTGCGTGTTTGTATACACTGCTGCTATATGGAAACTGCCTTAACCCAGCAGACTGCTCTCCAGATCCTTCAGCATAAGATCCAGAGCGGTGATGCCTCCCTCGGCGGTGTACCACACAGCCGGGTGGGCCAGATAGACGAGATGACCATTCTTATAGGCGTCCGTCCCCATCACAAGCTCGTTCTCCATGATCTCCTGGGCCAGCTGTGCCCCATCGGTGCCGATGGCTGCGTCACGATCCATGACGAAGATGTAGTCAGGATCCTTTTCCACAATGAATTCAAAGGAAGCCTCATTGCCGTGGGTGGAGGTATCAATATCGGCGGCCGCGCCGATATTTTCAAAGCCGATCTCCCGTCCGATCATGGAGCAGCGTCCATCGTTGCCCAGCACGTTGAAGCTGCCGCTGGTGACAAGCCCTATGATCGCAGTCTTTCCGGCAGAAAATTCATCCAGGGCAGCAATGCGGGAATTGAAGCCAGCCATTAATTCATCTACTTTATCCTCAAGCCCAAACATGGATGCGATGGTCATGGCATTCCGTCGGACGCTTTCCACTACGCCAAGTTCAGTGTCCGTGGCCAGATAGACCACGGGAGCGATCTCGCTGAGAGCGTCATAGCTGGAAGCCAGGCGGCCTCCGATGAAGATAACATCCGGCTCGCAGGCCATGACTGCCTCCAGATCCGCCTCTTTGATGGTTCCCAGGCTGGAAATGTCGTCATTGATGTAATTCTGGAGATACTCCAGGCTGGTATCAGCAGTGCCAACGACCCGGTCCCCCACGCCCAGGGCATCCAGAATATCCAGGGAAGCCATATCCAGAATGGCGATGCGCTGGGGATCGTAGGGTACCTCCAGCTCCGTTTCCTCCTTGCTGGCGTTGAGGCTTATGATGGTCACGGACTCAGGCCTCTCCTTGTTCTGCGGTCCACTGGCGGTCTGGCTGCTGGCAGGCGGGATACTGTCCCCGGATGTGGTTTTTATGTTCTCCCCAGAGCAGGCTGCAAGGCCAAGGGACATCACGCCGGCCAGGGCAAAAAAGATCATTTTTTTCATGTTCATGTCTGATTGCTCCTTTTCTAAAAAAGTACTGAAAAACAGGGTCAATAGTAGATGGATAAGGGCTTTCCTGCAATGGTCAGGATCTCAAAATCCACCTGATAGATCTGAGACAGATTCTCTTTTGTCATCACCCCCTCCACAGTGCCGAATCTGGCGATTTTTCCGTCCTTGAAGGCACAGATATAATCGGAATAAAATGCCGCATAGTTGATCTCATGCAGCACCAGGATCACTGTTTTTCCCAGCTCGTCACAGAGACGGCGGACGATTTTCATCATATTGGTAGCATGGTAGATATCCAGGTTATTGGTAGGCTCGTCCAGAAGTACATACTCGGTGTCCTGGGCAATGACCATGGCGATCATGGCCCGCTGCCTCTGGCCTCCGGAAAGCTCGTCAATGAAGCGGTCCTGGAAGCCCTCCAGTTCCATGTAGGAAATGGCCCGGTCGATGATCTTCTGATCCTCCAGGGTGACCCGGTTCCCTGAATAGGGGAAGCGCCCGAAGGCCACCAGTTCCCGCACGGTCAGCTTCATCTGAATGCTGTTGGACTGGGTCAGGATGGCAAGCCGCCTGGAAAGCTCCCTGCTTTTCCACTTTCCAATATCCCTTCCCTCGAAGTCTACCACTCCGCTGTCGTGGGCGATAAGCCGTGAGATCATGCCCATGACTGTGGACTTTCCCGCACCGTTGGGACCGATGAGGGAAGTCACCTTCCCCTTGGGGATGGCAAAGCTCACGCCGTCCACCACAGTTTTTCCGTCATATTGTTTCTTCAATTCCTGCACATTCATAATCACACCTTCTTTCTTGTCAATAGGAGATAAAGGAAGTAAAGACCGCCGCCCACGGTAATGAATACACTCACCGGAACGGAATAGGAATATATGTGCTCCACAATGAGCTGCCCGCCCACCAGTACGATCATACCAAACAGAGCTGAGCCAAGCACCAGATGGGTATGCCGGTAGGTCTTGAGCAGCTGTCTGGACAGGTTCGCGATGATGAGTCCCAAAAAAGAGATGGGTCCCACCATGGCGGTGGCCACAGCAATGCAGAGGGCTACGCCCAGCAGCAGGCGGCGGATGCAGCGGTCATAATCCACGCCCAGATTGATGGCCTGCTCCTTTCCAAGGGTCAGTACGTCCAACAGGGCCAGCTCTTTTCGCAGGGCAAAGATTACGGCTGCCAGAAGGATCAGGGAAAAAACAATGATCTCAGAGTTTATATTGCTGAAGCTGGCCACCAGGGTGTTCATCAGACTGTCATACTCATTGGGATCCATGACCCGGGTCAGCGTTGTCTGGATGCTGCCGAAGAAGGAGGTCAGCACTGTACCCACCAGCAGCACGTACAGTACATTGTGCTTTGTCTTTTTAAAGATCCAGCTGTAAATAACTGTGGCCGCAATGCCCATGAGCACCACATCCACTGCAAAGGACAAATTCGCATTGGAGGCTGCCGCACTGGCCGATCCCAGGAAAAATACCACTGCCGTATGGATGAGGGTATAGAGGGAATTCATCCCCAGCAGACAGGGTGTCACAATGGTGTTGTTGATGATGGACTGGAACACCAGTGAAGCCCCTCCGATGGAAAAGGCGGTAATGAGCATGACGATGAGCTTTGGGGCCCGGAGCTTCATGGCATACGCAAACAGCCTGGGGTTGGAAAAGTCCACTTCCACCAGCATATAGGCTGCTGCGCAGAAAAGGACTATTACGGTCAGGATCAGCAACCTGCGCCGGTTGGCGCGTATAGCAGCAGTATTCACTGTTCCGCACCTCCTTTCAGACCGGGCATGGCGGAGCAGCAGCCTGTCCCTGTACCGCCCAGCCGGATGGCCCTGCGTCCATATTTAAGCCGGCAAAACAACAGGGCAATGAAGATGAGGCTGCCCAGTATGCCAACGATCAGTTCGATGGGCAGTTCATAAGGAAAGATCACCACCCGGCCGATCATGTCGCACACCAGTACGAAAATGGCGCCGAACAGGGCAGTATCCGCCAACGTGCCCCGGATCCTGTCCCCTTTATACATGGCCACCACATTGGGCACGATGAGACCAATGTAGGAGATGGAGCCGACAACCACCACGATGCTGGCAGTGATCATGGCAGAGATGGTAAGTCCGGAAAAGAGGACCAGGTTATAGGGAACCCCCAGGTTCCTGGAAAAATCCTTTCCCAGCCCCACAATATTGAAATGGTTGGCGAATACAAAAGCCAGCGCCACCAGCGGCACTGTCAGCCCGACGATCTCATACCGCCCCTTCAGCACCAGAGAGAAATGGCCCACCAGCCACGAGGACAGGGCCTGGGTCATTTCGTATTTATAGGCCAGATAACTGGTAATGCCGCCGATGACATTGCCGCACATGATACCCACCAGCGGGACCATCACCGCATCCTTAAACTGGATGCGCTGGATGAACCAGACGAAGATCCAGGTGCCCAGGATCGCTGCCGCAAAGGCAAAGAGCGCCCGGGTCCACAAAGTAGACGACGGCATGAACAGCAGCGCCAGCAGAATGCCAAGCTGGGCCGAAGAAATGGTGGCGCCAGTTGTGGGTGACACGAATTTGTTGCTGCACAGCTGCTGCATAATGAGTCCGGCCACGCTCATTCCCACACCGGTACAAAGGATCGCCAGCAGGCGCGGAAGACGGGATACCAAAAAGATCTCCCATAAATGCAGATTTCCTGACAGAAGCTCCTGCAGCGGCAGTTCAATCACGCCTATAAAAAGTGAAATAACGGACGCGACCAGCAGCAGGACCACAAGTAATACTGTTGAGCGATATTGTCTGATAGTATTGCCTCCTTTAATTAGTTTTAACTAACCTATGTATAAATAAAAAACGCAGATATTTTTGACGCAAAAGCAATCCTATCTTGCGTTACCCGCAGAGTATAGCACATCAGTTAGTTATATGCAACTTGTAAAAAGGACGATTCTATGACTGGGCATTCCTTGAATTTTAGTTGATATTGACAAAACAAGAACGAATGAAGCAGCCAGTGGACTGGCCCCGCAGGGCGGGAAAGGAATCGTCAGCCCAGCAGCTTCACCAGCCGTTCTGCCGCCTCCTTTGTATCCTCCGGCGAGCCGAAGGTGGAAAACCGGAAATATCCTTCCCCGCATGCTCCAAAGCCTTCTCCCGGCGTTCCCACTACCTGGATCTCCTGGAGCAGGTAGTCGAAAAACTCCCAGCTTCCCATTCCCCCAGGGCACCTCATCCAGATGTAGGGCGCGTTTTTTCCGCCGCAGTACCAGATCCCCAGCCGGTCCAGGGCCTCCATGAGCACCTTCGCATTCTTTTTATAAACCTGGATCCTTTCACGGACCTGCTTTTGTCCTTCCTCAGTGAACACAGCTGCTCCGCCTTTCTGGATGATGTAGGAGACCCCATTGGTTTTGGTTGTGCGGTTCCGGATCCACATTTCATTTAAGCGCATCCCATTCCGCTCCAGCTCCCTGGGGATCACCGTATAGCCCAGCCTGGTCCCTGTGAATCCGGCTGTCTTCGACAAGGAACAGATCTCAATGGCACAGGTTTTTGCCCCCTCTATTTCAAAAATACTATGGGGGATATCCTCGTCCTCAATAAATGCCTCATAGGCGGCATCAAACAGAAGAACCGCGTCGGTCCGGTTGGCGTAATCCACCCATTGCTTTAATCTCTCGCGGCTGAAGACCGCCCCCGTCGGATTGTTGGGGGAACAGATATAGATCACATCCGCCCGATCCCTTTCACCGGGCTGCGGCACAAAGCCCTCTGCCTCTCCCGATGGGATATGTATGATCGTATTGCCTGCGATGATATTGGCATCCACATAAGCCGGATAGGCTGGCTCCATGATCATAACCTTCTTGTCCCTGCCGAACAGATCGAGGATATCTCCCAGCTCATCGCTGGCGCCGCTGGAAATAAATACCTCCTCCGGCGAAAGGTCCGCGTTCCTCTTTTTATAGTATCCGGCAATGGTCCTGCGGAGCTCCGGATCACCGCATTCCGGCATATACCCATGGAAAGAGGCTTTGACCGCCTGGTCGTCTACGGCCTTGTGAAGGGCCTGGATCACCGCGTCGCAAAGGGGCAGGGACACGTCGCCGATGCCCATGCGGTACAGATAGGCCCCGGGATGCTGCTCCAGATACGCCTTTGTCTTCTGTGCGATATGGTAAAACAGATAGGAATCCTTTAAATTCTTATAGTTGGTATTTGGTATCATTCCGTTCCTTCCTTTCTTCCTCCGATCTCCTCTGACAGCCTTCTTTCAAAACGGTCCTTCCGGAGGTCGGCCGGTATCTTTGTCGGATAATCTCCCTGGAAACAGGCAGCGCAGTAATTTTTGCTGCCTGTCAGCCTGCCCAGGCTTTCCACCTCCAGATAGCCCAGGGAATCCACTCCTATGAGCTTCGCGATCTCCTCTGTGGTGTGATGGCAGGCGATCAGATTTTCCTCTGAATCAATATCGGTCCCATAATAGCAGGGATGCAGAAACGGCGGAGCAGAGATCCTCATATGGATCTCTCTGGCTCCCGCGTCCCGCAGAAGCTTTACAATGCGCCTGCTGGTGGTTCCGCGGACAATGGAATCGTCGATCAAAACCACCCGTTTCCCTTCAATGACACTCCTTACAGGAGAGAGCTTGATCCTGACCTGATCCAGCCGCTCCCTCTGTCCCGGAGAGATAAAGGTCCTTCCGATATATTTATTTTTGATCAGCCCGATCCCATAGGGGATCCCGGACCGCTCCGAAAATCCCAGGGCCGCGTCCAGCCCGCTGTCCGGAACCCCGGTCACCAGGTCCGCGTCCACCGGATACCGCTCTGCCAGCAGCTCTCCCGCCCTTCTTCTCGATTCGTGGACCGATATGCCGTCGATCACAGAATCCGGCCTGGCAAAATAGATATATTCAAAAATACAGGTCTTCTGCCTCTGGGTTCCGCAGTGCTCTCTTCTGGATTCCACACCGTCCGGACGGAAGACCACGATCTCCCCAGGCAGAACATCCCTCACATACTCCGCCCCCACCGCAGACAGCGCGCAGCTCTCCGACGCGGCCACATAGGCGCCGTCCGGCATCCTGCCATAGCACAGGGGCCTGAATCCATATGGATCCCGCGCGGCGACCATTTTCGCAGAGGACATCAGTACCAGGGAATACGCTCCCTCCAGAGACTCCATGGCGCGGCTGACGGCCTCCTCGATGCTGGACGCTCCCAGCCGTTCTCTGGTGATCATATACGCAATGGTTTCCGTATCGCTGGTCGTATGGAAAATAGCGCCTGACAGCTCCAGCCTGTCGCGGAGCGTTAAGGCGTTGGTCAGGTTCCCGTTGTGGGCCAGGGCCATTTTCCCCTTCTGGTGGCTGACCTCAATGGGCTGGCAGTTGCTCCTTGTGTTTCCTCCGGTGGTCCCATATCTCACATGGCCCACCGCCATGGTCCCTTCGGGAAAATGAGCCAGGGTATCCTTTGAAAACACCTCGCTCACCAGTCCCAGGTCCTTGTAAGAGGAAAAGACCCCATCGTCATTGACCACGATCCCACAGCTTTCCTGCCCTCTGTGCTGCAGGGCATAGAGCCCGTAATAGACCAGCTCCGCCACATTTTCTTTTTTGGCGCTGAGCACTCCAAACACGCCGCATTCTTCGTGAATTCCCATCCTGCTCCTTTCTCCTGCCTCCATTCCCTATTCTACCGTAACCGATTTTGCAAGATTTCTTGGCTTATCAATATCGCAGCCCCTGTTCAGCGCGATATAATAGGCAAACAGCTGCAGCGGGACCACTCCCAGCACCGGCTGCAGGAGCGTATGGATCTTTGGGATCACAAATACCTCCGATGCCTGGCTGCCGATCATGTCCCTGGTCTCTTCCGTGGTCATTGCGACCACCTCCGCGCCTCTGGACCTTACCTCCACGATATTGGACCGCATTTTTTCCACCAGCGGCTCATAGGCCGCCAGGGCAACCACCAGCGTTCCCGGCTCGATCAGGGAAATGGTCCCATGCTTCAGCTCTCCCGCCGCATAGGATTCCGAGTGGATGTAGGAGATCTCCTTTAATTTCAGGGAGCCCTCCATCCCCAGGGCGTAGTCCTGGTTCCGTCCGATGTAAAAGACGCTGTCATGGTTAAAATACCTGGCTGCCGTTTTCTGGTAAAGCTCCAGGTTTTTTAAGACCATACCGATCCTTTCATGCAGGCCATGAAGCTCCCGGACGATCTCCTGGTACTCTCCGTTTCCGATCCGGTCCAGCCGCCTGGCCAGATAAACGCCCAGCATGAGAAGAAGAACAGTCTGTGTGGTATATGCCTTTGTGGTCGCCACGGCGATCTCCGGCCCCGCCCACGTATAAAGCACATGATCCGATTCCCTGGCAATGGAGCTTCCCATGACGTTTACGATGGAAAGGACCTTCGAGCCCCTCCGCTTCGCTTCCCGGAGCGCCGCCATGGAATCCAGCGTTTCTCCCGACTGGCTGATCACGATCACCAGCGCCGACTCGCCCAAGAGCGGCGCGCTGTACCGGAACTCAGACGCGAGGCAGGCCTCCACAGGAATTCCCAGGAGTCTTTCCAGGGCGTACTTTCCGATCATTCCCACATGGTATGCGGAGCCGCAGGCCACAAGATAGATCCTGGAGATCCCCTTCATCAGGTCCCTTTCATCCTCCAGTTCCTCAAACACGATCTCCCCATCTGCCAGTCTCGGCTGGATGGTCCTGCGGACGGCCTCCGGCTGCTCCATGATCTCTTTTAACATAAAGTGGGCGTACCCGCCTTTTTCCGCTGCTGAAACGTCCCATTGGATCTGATGCTTTTCCTTTTCCAGAAAGCAGCCGTCCCTTCCAAGGATCTGCACATGGTCTGCCGTGACCACTGCCACCTCGTCATCCTCCATATAGGTGACCGTCCTTGTGTGGGCAAGCAGCGCGGTCACGTCAGAGGCAATATAATTTCCGTCTGCTCCGTAGCCGATGAGCAGCGGCGCGTCCTTTCGTACGGCGATCAGCTGCTCCGGGAAATCCGAGCAGAGGATCCCCATGGCGTAAGCGCCCTTGATGCGGTTTAAAACCTCATACACCGCGTCCATCAGGTTGGAGCTCTTCTTATAATAATACTCCAGAAGCTGGACAATGACCTCTGTATCCGTATCAGAGGCAAACACAACGCCTTTATGGAGCAGAGACTGTTTGATCTCCAGATAATTTTCTATGATCCCATTGTGGACCACTGCAAGCTTCCCGCTCTGGCTCACATGGGGATGGGCGTTTACATCGTTCGGCTCCCCATGGGTCGCCCATCTGGTATGGCCGATGCCCACCTGCCCGGTCAGAGGCTTCTGGGCGGCCAGGGCCTCCCGGAGAACGCCAAGGCGGCCTTTGCATTTTTTTACCTGGAGCCTTCCCTCCGGCGATGCCACCGCGACTCCGGCTGAGTCATATCCTCTGTATTCCAGCCGCTCCAGCCCGTCCAGCAGAATGGGAACTGCCTCTGTATTTCCCGCAAATCCAATGATCCCGCACATAGTCCTACACCTCTTTTCCCTTCGCCTGCTGCAATGCGGCTGAAATAAAGCCTTTAAACAGTGGATGGGGCTGGTTGGGCCGGCTCTTAAATTCCGGATGGAACTGCACTCCCACAAAAAACGGATGGTCCGGCAGTTCTACGGCCTCTGCCAGCCGGTCGTCCGGAGAGACGCCGCTAATCACAAGTCCCGCCTGCTCCAGTTCCCTGCGGTACTGATTGTTAAGCTCATAGCGGTGACGGTGGCGCTCATGGATCAGTCCGGCGCCATAGCACTCTTCCATTCTGCTTCCTTCCTTTATGCGGCAGGGATAGCTTCCCAGGCGCAGGGTGCCGCCCTTATGGATCTCCCCGCTCTGTCCCGGCATAAAATCGATCACCTTGTGCGCGCACTGTTCGTCGAATTCTCCCGAATTGGCGTCTGCCAGCCCCAGAACATTCCTGGCAAATTCAATGACCGCGATCTGCATCCCCAGACAGATCCCCAGGTAGGGGATCTGGTTTTCACGGGCGTATTCTGCGGCCAGGATCATTCCCTCGATCCCGCGGTTTCCAAACCCGCCTGGAACGATGATCCCGTCCAGTCCGCCCAGGACCCCGGCTGCCGTTTCCCTTTTGATCGTTTCAGAATCGATCCAGTGGATCCTCACAAACGCATTCAGTCCATAGCCCGCATGGTTCATTGCCTCCGCCACAGACAGATACGCGTCATGGAGCTTTACGTATTTGCCCACCAGGCCGATATGTACCTCCTCTGACCGGCTCCGGATCCGCTCCACCATGGCTTCCCACTCGGCCAGATCCGGCTCCGGCGCGTCAATGCGGAGCTCTCTGCATACCACATCCGAAAAGCCGGAGCATTCCAGCATCAGAGGCGCTTCGTACAGATTCGCCAGAGTCCTGTTTTCGATCACACAGTCCTCCTTTACGTTGCAGAACAGGGAGATCTTCCGGAAAATGGCCTCCTCCAGCGGTCTGTCTGTCCGGAGAACGATGAGATCGGGATTGATCCCCATGCCCCGGAGCTCCTTGACAGAATGCTGGGTCGGCTTTGATTTATGCTCCTCAGACCCGCTCAGATAGGGGACCAGGGTCACATGGATGAACAGGCTGTTCTCATCTCCCACCTCCAGAGCGATCTGGCGCACAGCCTCCAAAAACGGCTGGGATTCAATATCCCCGATGGTCCCTCCGATCTCTGTGATCACCACGTCCGCATCTGTCTTTTTTCCCACGCGGTACACGAATTCCTTGATCTCATTGGTAATATGAGGGATCACCTGGACCGTGGAGCCCAGGTATTCTCCTCTCCGCTCTTTGTTGAGAACGTTCCAGTAGACCTTTCCGGTTGTCAGATTGGAGTACTGGTTCAGGTCCTCGTCAATGAACCGCTCATAGTGGCCCAGATCCAGGTCGGTTTCCGCCCCGTCCTCGGTCACATATACCTCTCCGTGCTGGTACGGACTCATGGTCCCCGGATCGACATTGATATACGGATCCAGCTTCTGGGCCGCCACCTTCAGGCCCCTGGCCTTTAAAAGCCTGCCAAGAGAGGCGGCTGTGATCCCCTTTCCCAGACCAGAGACTACACCTCCGGTCACAAATATATATTTTGTCATGACCGTTCCTCCATTTTCTCCGGCATTTCCGCCCCGGCAGCATCCAGGCCCATCTGCTCCGCCGCATGAAATCCCATCTGCAGATCCTCAAGGATATCCTCAATATGCTCGGTCCCTATGGAAAGCCGGATCGTATTGGGCCGGATCTCCTGGTCCGCCAGTTCTTCGGGAGAAAGCTGGCTGTGGGTCGTGGTTGCCGGATGGATCACCAGGCTTTTCACATCCGCCACATTGGCAAGCAGTGAAAACACCTGCAGATTATCGATAAATTTATACGCAGCCTCTGCTCCTCCCTTAATATCAAACGTAAAAACAGATGCTCCCCCATTGGGAAAAAATTTCTGGTAAAGTGCGTGATCCGGATGGGACGGGAGCGACGGATGGTTCACCCTTTCGACCTGTGGATGGCCATTTAAAAATTCCACCACCCGTTTCGTGTTTTCCGCATGGCGTTCCAGACGGAGCGACAGCGTTTCGATCCCCTGCAGCAGCAAAAACGCCGCAAATGGAGAAATGGACGCTCCCGTGTCCCGGAGCAGGATCGCGCGGATATAGGTGACAAAGGCGGCCGGACCGGCGGCCTTTACGAAGGAAACACCGTGATAGCTTGGGTTCGGCTCTGCAATGGCCGGATACTTCCCCGAGACAGCCCAGTCGAAATTTCCCGAATCCACAATGAGGCCTCCAAGGGTCGTGCCATGGCCCCCAAGAAATTTTGTAGCGGAATGTACCACAATATCCGCTCCGTGCTCGATGGGACGGATGAAATACGGTGTGCCGAAGGTATTGTCCACAACAAGAGGAATGCCATGTCTGTGGGCAAGGGCCGCCAGCGCGTCGATATCGGGGATGTCGCTGTTGGGATTTCCCAGGGTTTCGATGTAGACTGCCCTTGTATTTTCCTGGATCGCAGCCTCCACCTCGTCAAGATCATGGATATTCACAAAAGAGGCCGTGATCCCAAAGCCGGGAAGCGTATGCTCCATCAGGTTGTAGCTGCCTCCATAGATTGTTTTCTGGGCCACAAAGTGGCCGCCGTTCTGTCCCAGGGCCTGCAGGGTATACGCAATGGCGGCAGCCCCCGAAGCCAGCGCCAGCGCTGCAGTGCCTCCCTCCAGGGCGGCAGCCCGCTTTTCCAGCACCTCCTGAGTGGAATTGGTCAGACGGCCGTAAATATTTCCGGGATCCTCTAGCCCAAATCGGGCCGCCGCATGGGCGCAGTCATGAAAAACATATGACGCAGTGGCGTAAATCGGTACTGCGCGCGCATCTGTGGCCGGATCCGGCATTTCCTGGCCCACATGGATCTGGAGCGTTTCAAATCTGTATTGTTTCATTATCAATTTCCTTTCCCCGTTTTATCTTACGCTGAATAACAGGTCCTCATAGGTGGGGAACGGCCAGTATTTCTTTGCCGTCATGGTTTCCGCACTGTCGCAGGCGACCCGGAGCTGCCCCATTTTTCCTAAAACAGTATCCCGGATCCTGCGGGATTCCTCTGCAATATCCCCAATGTCCTGGACCTCCAGCACAGCCTCCTGCAGTTCCTCAGACCGGATCATGATCTGATCCTCCAGCATTGCCAGCTTCTTCAGCAGTTCCGTCTCATAGCCGCAGGATAACGAGCTGTCCACAGCTTTCTTGGCCGCTGCCGTATGGGCCAGCTCCGCTGCGTACCCGCTCACCGCCGGAGCGATCTCCCTTCTCGCCATATCGATCATGGTGTTTGCTTCGATCAGGACCGTCTTGCAATAGTTGTCCAGCAGGATCTCGCATCTGGATCTCAGCTCCGCCTCAGAAAATACCTTATGGGACGTCAGCATCCTCACATTTTTTTCATCCAGAAGATGGGGGATGCAGTCCGGCGTTGTCCGGTAATTCAGAAGCCCTCTTTTTTCCACAGCCTCCTTCAGCCATGCGTCGTCATAGCCATTCCCATTAAAAATGATCCGTTTGTGATCCCGGATGGTCTCACGGAGCGTTTCATGAAGCGCAGTCTCAAAATCCCCCGCCTTCTCCAGCCGGTCCGCATAGAGCTTCAGGCATTCTGCCACTGCACTGTTCAGCATGATGTTGGCACAGGCAATGCTGTTGGAAGAGCCCAGCATACGGAATTCAAATTTATTCCCAGTAAACGCAAAAGGCGACGTGCGGTTGCGGTCCGTCGTATCCCGGTTAAATTTGGGAAGAACATTGACCCCCAGCTTCATCTGTGTCTTTTCTGCTCCCGCATACGGCGTACCGGTTTCGATGGCCTCCAGGACCCCGTTCAGTTCGTCTCCCAGAAAGATGGACACCACCGCCGGAGGCGCTTCATTGGCGCCAAGCCTGTGGTCGTTTCCAGCTGTTGCCACAGAAATGCGGAGCAGATCCTGATAGTCGTCCACTGCCTGGATCACAGCGCACAAAAACAGCAGGAACTGGGCATTTTCATAGGGCGTTTCCCCCGGAGACAGAAGGTTGATCCCCTTATCCGTCGCCATCGACCAGTTATTATGCTTGCCGCTTCCGTTTACTCCGGCAAACGGCTTCTCGTGGAGAAGGCATACCAGGCCGTGCTTTGCCGCCACCTTCTGCATCATTTCCATGGTCAGCTGGTTATGGTCCGTCGCGATATTGGTGGTGGTGTAAATGGGCGCCAGCTCATGCTGGGCCGGGGCCACCTCGTTATGCTCTGTTTTCGCCAGGACCCCCAGCTTCCAGAGCTCCTTATTCAGATCCTCCATATATGCGGCCACCCTTGGCTTGATCACTCCAAAATAATGATCGTCCATTTCCTGTCCCTTGGGAGGCTTCGCTCCAAAAAGAGTCCGTCCCGTGAACCGCAGGTCCTTTCTCTGCTCATACATTTCCCTTGTAATAAGAAAATATTCCTGCTCCGGTCCCACGGCTGTGCGGACATATTTTACATCGTCATTTCCAAACAGACGGAGAATGCGCAGGGCCTGCTTATTTAAGGCCTCCATGGATCTGAGCAGCGGTGTCTTCTTATCCAGCGCCTCGCCTCCATAGGAGCAGAATGCCGTGGGAATATACAGGGTTTTTCCCTTGATAAACGCGTATGAGGTGGGATCCCACGCCGTATAGCCTCTTGCCTCAAAGGTCGCCCGGAGTCCGCCGGACGGGAACGAGGACGCGTCCGGTTCCCCCTTGATCAGCTCCTTCCCCGAAAATTCCATGATCACCCCGCCGTCCGGCGACGGGGAAATAAATCCGTCGTGCTTTTCCGCCGTCACGCCGGTCAGAGGCTGGAACCAGTGTGTATAGTGGGTGGCCCCTTTGGCGGCGGCCCAGTCCTTCATGGCATCCGCAACGGCATTGGCTACGCTGATGTCCAGCTTTTCGCCTTCCTCAATGGTCCTTCTCAATGACAGATATACCTTTGAGGGAAGCTTTGCCTTCATCACCCGGTCATCGAATACGCTGCATCCAAAAAAATCCGGTACATTTTTCATACTATCGCTCCTCGCCTGTTGTTAAAAAAATGCAAAGGCAAAGGCGCCTCTGAGATCCTGTCTCAAAGACGCCTTTGCCTTTATGGGTTGCATCATACACCCCGGAAAAAAAATTGTCAATCCCTTTTTTATTTTTTTCTCTGCCCATTTCCCGCCGGCCCGGCTGAAAAAAACTTTTTGTCTCTTGACAAACGCTCAGATCCACAGTATATATATTAAATATGAGCAAGGGCGTTCATTTTTACAGCAGTATATTTCTGCCTTAAAAATGGACGCCTCTTACGTTTTCAGCAGCAATCGTAAAGAAAGCAGGTAAGATTATGAAATATTCGAAAGAAGAAGTTCTCCAGTATATGCGGGAGGAGGACGTGAAATTCATCCGTCTGGCGTTCTGCGATGTATTTGGAAGGCAGAAAAATATTTCCATCATGCCGCAGGAGCTGCCCAGGGCTTTTGAGTACGGCATCGCCATTGACGCATCTGCCATCACCGGCTTTGGCGATGAAAGCCATTCGGACCTGTTCCTTCATCCTGACACGGATACGCTGACGGCCCTGCCCTGGCGGCCGGAGCACGGACGCGTGGTACGGATGTTCTGCAGCATCACCGGTCTGGATGGAAAAATCTTCGAATGTGATACCCGCTCCCTGTTAAGGAGGGCCGTCCAGGACGCGGACAGGGCCGGATACCAGTTTTTCTTTGGAGCGGAGCAGGAATTTTATCTGTTCCGGCTGGACGACAACGGAACGCCCACCAAGATCCCCCATGACCACGCGGCCTATATGGATATCGCCCCCGAAGACAAGGGCGAGGATATACGCCGCGAGGTCTGCCTTATGCTGGACCAGATGGGGATCCTGCCGGAAAGCTCGCACCATGAGGAGGGGCCTGGGCAGAATGAGATCGACTTCCGCTATTCTGACCCTCTGACTGCTGCCGACAACTCCATGACCTTTCAGACCGTAGTAAAGACCATTGCCGGGCTGAACGGCATCTTTGCTGATTTCAGTCCCAAGCCATTGGAAAACAAGGCAGGAAACGGCTTCCATATCAACATGTCTGTAAAGTCCTCCGACGGCGCCGACCATATGGATCCCATGATCGCCGGCATCCTGGATAAAATTTCAGATATGACCGTATTTTTAAATCCAACCGCCAATTCCTACAAGCGCTTTGGCAGCAATAAGGCTCCCAGGTACATCTCCTGGTCCAGTGAAAACCGCTCCCAGCTGATCCGTGTCCCGGCGGCCGTGGGTGCGTACCGGCGTGTGGAGCTCCGCTCCCCGGACCCGTCCGCAAATCCCTATCTGGCCTTTGCCCTTATGATCTATGCGGTCCTCGAGGGCCTTCAGGGCAGGCTGGTGCCGCCGCCGCCTGCGGATTTCAATCTGTACCGGGCAGATGCCTCTGCCCTTGCGGCTTTTAGGCAGCTTCCAGAGGATCTTGAGGCTGCCCGCGCCGCCGCCGCAGGCAGCGCCTTTATCAGAAAATATATCCCGGAGGCCATTTTAAAAATATACTGCGGCCAGTAGACCGGATTCCCAGAAGGAGGGTGAACCATGAGCTTAAGAGGACGTTCATACAGCATTCTCATCGTTTCCGCAGCCGGCTCCCTCACCTCCGCCTTCGCGGACCTGCTGCCCGAGGCAAGATATTCCCCCGTCCGGACGGTATCAAGCATCAGCGCCGCCAGACGGGCGGCTGCGGCAAAGGCGTATGACTTTGTTATCATCAATTCCCCTCTGCCCGACGACATGGGCGTCCGTTTTGCCATTGATCTGTGCAGCAGCCGGCAGTCGGTGGTCCTCCTTCTGGTAAAAAGCGACCTGCATAACGGGATCCATGAACAGGTCACCGAATACGGCGTGTTCACCCTGTCAAAGCCCATATCGAAAACAACCATGACCTATGCGCTCAGCTGGCTTGAAAGTGCCAGAGAGCGTCTGAGACAATTTGAAAAAAAATCCCTGTCCATTGAAGAAAAAATGGCTGAGATCCGTCTGGTCAATAAGGCCAAGTGGCTTCTGATCAGCCAGCTCTCCATGAGCGAGCCTGAAGCCCACCGCTACATCGAAAAACAGGCCATGGACCGCTGCGTTACCAGACAGACCATCGCCGGGGAGATCATTAAAACGTATTCTTAAAAAGCGGAGACGCCGCCGTTCCCGGCAGCTCTCCGCTTTTTGCTTATTTATTCGTTCTCTTCTCTTTTCTCTCTTCTGTCATCCCTGCGCTCTCTGTCGCCGCGGCGTTCTCTGTCTCCGCCTCTTCTGTCCCCGCGGTCGCGTCTTTCCTCGCGTTTCTCCGGACGGGTCAGCTTTTCAAGATCCGCAGTCATGTCCTCCGGTCTCATGGTCAGGTTGATCCTTCCCATGCGGTCCACCTCGGTCACGCGGACGGTTACCACGTCGCCGATGTTCACAACATCCTCCACCTTGGCTACTCTCTTATCGGACAGCTTGGAAATGTGGACCATGCCGTCCTTGTTGGGAGCCAACTCCACGAAGGCACCGAATTCCATGATCCGGACTACCTTACCGGTAAAGATCATGCCTGCCTCTACCTCGGTAACGATGTTTTTAATAATGGAAATCGCTTTGTCGATCATCTCCTGATCCGTGCCGCATACATTTACAGCTCCGTCGTCGGTGATATCGATCTTTACGCCGGTCTCAGCGATGATGCCATTGATCACCTTGCCCTGCTTTCCTACCACATCGCCAATCTTCTGGGGATCGATCATGATCTGGGAGATCTTGGGCGCATACTGGGAAAGCTGCTTTCTGGGCTCGGAGATCACCGGAGCCATTACATTGTCCATGATGTAAAGGCGGGCCTCACGGCAGCGGCGGATGGCCTCTTCGATGATCTGGCGGGTCAGGCCGTGGATCTTGATATCCATCTGGATGGCTGTGATTCCCTTATGGGTACCGCCCACCTTAAAGTCCATGTCTCCAAAGAAGTCCTCAAGGCCCTGGATATCTGTAAGCACCAGGTAGTCGTCGTCGGTCTCTCCGGTCACAAGACCGCAGGAGATACCGGCTACCATGGATCGGATCGGTACGCCTGCTGCCATTAAGGACAGGGAGGAAGCACAGATGCTGGCCTGGGAGGTGGATCCGTTGGATTCCATGGTCTCAGATACAGTACGGATGGCGTAGGGGAACTCCTCTTCGCTGGGAAGTACCGGCAGAAGAGCGCGCTCTGCTAAAGCGCCATGGCCGATCTCACGGCGTCCCGGTCCTCTGGACGGCTTTGTCTCGCCAACCGAGAAGGACGGGAAGTTATAGTGGTGCATATATCTCTTGGTGGTCTCATTTTCATCCAGACCATCCAGGCGCTGGGCCTCGGAAAGGGGAGCCAGTGTACATGCGTTTAAGATCTGGGTCTGTCCGCGGGTGAACATACCGGAGCCGTGGACTCTCGGTAAAAGATCCACTTCCGCAGCCAGGGGACGGATCTCGTCGATCTTACGGCCGTCCGGTCTCTTGTGATCCTTTAAGATCATCTTTCTGACTGTCTTCTTCTGGTACTGGTAAACGGCGTCTCCCACCAGCGGAAGCCACTCTTCATTTTCTGCAAACGCTTCCTCCAGACGCTCTGTGATCTGGCGGATGTTCTCCTCACGGGTCTGCTTATCGTCTGTAAATACGGCCTCTTCCATCTCCTCCGGCGGAACGATCTCCCGGATGGCGGCAAACAGCTCTTCCGGGATCGCACAGCTCTCGTAGGAATGCTTTTCTTTTCCGCACTCGGCAACGATCTTGTCAATGAAGGCGATGATCTCTTTATTTACCTCGTCAGCCTTGAAGATGGCTTCGATCATCGTATCCTCGGGAACCTCGTTGGCTCCGGCTTCGATCATGATGACCTTTTCCCTGGTTGAAGCCACGGTCAGGGCCAGATCGGAAACCTTCTTCTGCGCCGCAGTGGGGTTGATGATGAACTCACCGTCGATGAGGCCCACCTGGGTGGTGGCGCAGGGACCGTCAAAGGGGATATCGGAAATGCTGGTGGCAATGGCAGAGCCCAGCATTGCGGTCAGCTCCGGGCTGCACTCCGGATCCACAGACATAACGATGTTGTCAAGGGTCACGTCGTTTCTGTAATCCTTGGGGAACAGAGGACGCATGGGGCGGTCGATGACACGGGCAGTAAGGACTGCGTTCTCAGACGCCTTTCCTTCTCTCTTTGTAAAGCCTCCCGGGATCTTTCCGACTGCGTATAATTTCTCTTCAAATTCAACGCTTAAGGGGAAGAAATCGATCCCGTCCCTGGGTTTATCGGATGCAGTTGCCGTAGAAAGAACGACTGTATCGCCGTAGTGCATGAACGCTGCACCGTTGGCCTGCTTTGCCACACGGCCCACCTCAACGGTTAAGGTACGTCCGGCTAAGTCCATGGAAAAACTTTTAAACATGGCTTCGTCTCCTTTTCTCAATAAAATATAGTCTGGCAGAAGAAGCCGAAACTACTAAACGGCACAGGATCCGCTCCTGCGTCCTTTAGCGGTCTCGGATGTTTCTCCTGCCTGGTCAGATAATGGAAAGCACGTGTAAAAAGAAGGGCGGAGTCCATTCCTGGCCCCCACCCTTAGGTCTGTGATTACTTTCTGATGCCTAACTTTTCGATAAGAGCACGGTAACCTTCCAGGTCTTTCTTCTTCAGGTAAGCAAGGAGACCACGTCTCTGACCTACCATCATAAGAAGGCCGCGTCTGGAGTGATGATCCTTCGGGTTGTCCTTTAAATGCTCTGTAAGCTCTGCGATTCTGGCAGTAAGGATCGCGATCTGTACCTCCGGTGAACCGGTATCTCCTTCTTTTCTGCCGTACTCAGCAATGATAGCTGCTTTCTTTTCCTTGGAAATCATTGAAAGTTCCTCCTTAAAATATAGATGATATTCTTACCGGTCACTAAGTCCTGGCTGGAGTCGTCCAAAGACTGGGTGCCGGCGCTCACATACCATCTGATTATGGCATATTTCCGGGTATTTGTCAATACGGTTTCTGCCTGTTTATTTCTCGATCTGGTCCGGATAGGTCTCGCTCCATTTTGTAAAGCCGCCCTCCAGGGTGTATACCTTGCTCATGTCGTAGCCCAGTGCAGACAGCACGTTGGTGGTAGCCTGGGCGTATCTCTTACCGGAGTAGCATACCAGTACCAGGGTATCGTCCATATCGCGGGTAGCCACCTGCATGGTGGAAACGCCGGCGTTGAAGTCGCCCTCTTTAGCAGCATCCATATCGGCGGAAACGGCTCCCGGAATGTGGCCCTCAGCGTAGTCGGCAGCCTTGCGGACATCAAAGAAGGTGTAGCCGTCAGCGCCTGCCTTCTCAGCGGCCTCTTCAACGGTCATGTACTGCATCTCCACGTCTTTTTCCGGAGCCTTGATCTCCTGGGCAACCTCTACCTCGTCAGCATAAGCTTTGGTCCATGCCTTGTAGCCGCCCTCCAGGGTGTATACCTTGCTCATATCATATCCCAGTGCAGACAGCACGTTGGTGGTAGCCTGAGCATAGGATTTTCCAGAATAGCAGATGATCACCAGGTTGTCGTCGTGCTCGTCCACGATGGGCTGCATAGCTGTCACACCGGCCTGGAAGTCGCCTCCCTTGGCTGCGTCCATGTCCACGCCTACGGAGCCGGGAACGCAGGAGGTCTTATGATCCTCTGCCTTGCGGACATCCAGGAAGGTATAACCGTCCTTTCCTAAATTGCTGTGGGCGTCCTCCACGGACATATACTGCATCTCCACATCCTTTTCCGGAGCCTTTACCTCTGCTGCCTTTGTCTCAGCTTCTTTGGACTCTGCTGCGGTGGTCTCCTCCGCCTTGGTCTCTGCTGCCGTTGTCTGGGCTGCTGTGGTTTCTTTTGCTTCTGTACCGCCGCCGCAGCCGCTTAACAGGGCCATGGTCATTCCGGCTGCCAGGAGCAGGGAAGTCATTTTTCTCATAATACGTATCCTCCAAAAAATAAAATTTTATGCATTTTGTTCCCTATATTTAAGAACGCCGCTATCGTACCATCAAAAAAAAGGAAAGTCAATGTCTGCCTGTCTCCTAAAGATTATTTGAATACAACCGCTTCTTCCATTATAAAAAACCTATACCATCTTTCTCCTGCCGGATTGACAAACATTTTTGCTGCCGCTATACTGGATTCCATGAAAAAGAAATGGATTCTCGTATCGATCACTGTGGCAGCGGTACTGGCGTACTGGCTGCTTTTTTCCGGGATTTCCGCAGATGAGCTGGACACGTTTATCCGCGGCTTCGGCCCCTGGGCCCCTCTGGCCTATGTGGCTGCCTTCACCGTTCTCCCGGCTTTTTTCTTTCCCGTGGCGGTGCTGGCCCTGGCGGGCGGCCTGTTATTCGGCTTCTGGGCCGGAGCAGCATACACCTTCCTGGGAGCTGTCTTAAACTGCACCCTTATGTTCTTCCTGGCAAGGCGGCTGGGAAAAAAACAGGTGGAGCGGATGCTGCGCAGCCGGCTGGGGGAACGGGCAGACCGCATATTTTCCTTTCTGGAGGGACGGAGGGGCTTTTTGTTCCTGGTCCTTCTGCGGCTGATCCCGGCATTCCCCTATAACCTCATCAATTATGCCTATGGCCTTTCTGCCATGGATTACAAAACGTATATCCTGGCCTCAGCCATCGGCATTATTCCCGGTACCTTTGCTTTTATCAACATCGGAGACCACATGCTGGATCTCTCCTCACCAGGATTCTGGACCTCCCTGGGGCTCATGGCCCTGCTGCTTTTTATGACGGCCGCCCTGGGAAAGCTTTTATTTCCGAATGATGCAAAAATAAAAATAAACACGAATGGAGAAAAAAATGAAACAAAATAATACACAAAAAAAACGCTCCGGCATACCCCGGCTTCTGATCCTTCTGGCCCTGGCGCTGTTTCTGATCGCCTATCTGACCCTTCCGGCTGTAAGCCGCCCCATCAATCGGGCAGCGGCGGTCCTGGGCTCTGCCAACGTGGACGCGGTGGTGGAATACATCCGGTCCTTCGGCGCCTACGCCATGGTATTTTCCTTCTTCCTCATGGTGTTCTCGTCGGTGGCTGCGCCGCTGCCGGCCTTCCTTATCACCCTGTCCAACGCCGCCATCTTCGGCTGGTGGCAGGGAGCCATCCTGTCCTGGTCCAGCGCCATGGCCGGAGCCGCCCTCTGCTTCTTCATCTCCAGGGGACTGGGCCGCGACATGGTGGAACGCTTCGCCGGAAAAGGCGCCCTGGCCAGTGTGGAAACCTATTTTGAAAAATACGGCTCCAGGACCGTCCTGGTATGCCGTCTCCTGCCCTTTGTCTCCTTCGATGCAGTCAGCTATTTTGCAGGCCTGACCCCCATCCGCTTCACCGCCTTTTTTGTGGCCACCGGCATCGGACAGCTTCCTGCCACTGTGGTCTATTCCTATGTGGGCGGCATGCTCACCGGCGGCGTCAAATACCTGGTGACCGGCCTTTTATGCATCTTCTCCCTGGGGATCCTGGGAACCATCTTTAAGCAGCTCTATAACGACCGCCAGGCAAAGAAAGCAGGAAACGCCCATGAATAGCTCTGGTATTCCGGGGATGGCCCTTCATCAGGCCATCTCCTTCTTTTCGCCCATGATGTCGGTTCCAGAAACGCCGGCCGTTTTCTGGCCCGGCTGTGCCCTTTTGAACCTGGATCCATCCATACTGAAAAAAACGCTGGAGATCCTTGCTCGGACGGAGCCAGAGATCCGGCTGGCAGCCGGCTGCTGCGGCCAGCCCTCTTTTTTCCTGTTTCCGGAAAAATATCCGGCATACAGGAAAAAGCTGGAACACCGGCTGAAAAAAAGCGGGGTAAAAAGGATCTACACCGCCTGTCCCAACTGTACCCGCCAGCTTCATGGGATCTGCGGGATCCAGGTGATCCCCATCTGGTCCGTCCTGGCCGGGACCATGACCCGGAAGGACCTCTGCGGACCAGGGAAGGCATGCCCGGAAGCTGGAGAAACAGCGCCGCGCTTTATCTGGCACGATCCCTGTCCCACCCGGAACGATCCGGCCGGTCAGCAGGCGGTCCGGGCCCTTTTACGTCTTTCCGGTATCCCGGTCATGGAGCCGGAGCATACCGGCCCCCGGACCCTGTGCTGCGGGAATTTCCATATGCTGCACACCCTGGAGCCGGAAAAAAGCGCCCGGATGCGGGCGCGGCGGCTGGAAGAATTTCCGGCGGACCGGATCATACTGAGCAGCTGCCAGGGCTGCCTTGGCTCCTTTAAAGGCCAGGGCCGGGAGACCCTCCATCTGCTGGAACTGCTCTTTGGGAAAAGCAGGAAACAGGGTTGGAAAAACAGGATCTTCGTTACCTTATGTCCCGGTATCGTTCTGCGATCTCGCTGATATCCACTCCGGCCCGGTACATCTGACGCAGCCGGTACATGTTCCACATGGTAAAAAGAGGAAACCCCTTCCGGTACCGGCGGCCGGAGGTGATGATACGGCCTGGAAGGAGCCGGATGGGGATGCCTCTCTCCTTCATCCGTAAGGAAAACTCATAGTCCTCCATAATAGGAAGCTCCGGAAAACCTCCCAGGGACAGGAACAGCTCCCTGCGGATCCATATGCCCTGGTCCCCAAAGGCAATGCCCCGTCTGGCCCGCCGGTTGGAAAAAAACGTATTGCAGCCCATGAACGGCCCGTTATAATCAAAGCCAATGTGGAAGCACCCCCAGGCGGCTCCCGCTTCCGCCGCCGCCTGGATCTGGCTGTGGGCGTCCTCCGGCAGCCGGCTGTCACAGTGGACAAACCATAAGATCTCCCCCGAAGCCCGGGCAGCCCCATCATTCATCTGGGCAGCCCGGCCTTTGGGGCTTTTTAATACAGGAAACTCTGTCCCGATCCTCTGGACCGTGCCGTCTCTGCTGCCTCCGTCTGCAAACAGGATCTCCCAGTCCCCGGGAAGCGCCCTTAACTGGTCCATCATCCCGTCGATGGTGGAGCTTTCATTGTAAATAGGAAGGATCATGGATATCTTCATGCCAGAAAGTCCTTTCTCACATATGTATCCAGGATATAGGCCAGAAACTCTGGCTCCATATAGGCCTTCAGCTTCCGGAAGGTATCCTGGTTTACAAGGGCTCTTCCAGGCTCCGAATATTCCCGGAAGGCCATGGCGCACCAGGTCACTCCCCGCAGACAGGTGACCCGCAAAAACAGGGAGACCCGCTCCGGAAGCAGGCGGCAGTCCATGCGGTCCCCCACAAGGGTCCTGTACGTCTCCACGAACCGGCGCACCTCATCGGGACTCAGGATCACATCCGTCTTCCAGAAAGTGGTGGTAGGGGCCAGGAAATGGCCCAGATCCTGGGCAGGCTCCGAAACCAGGGGCTTTTCCCAGTCCACCAGAGAGCTGACGCCCTGGGGATCGATGAGAAAATTCCCTGAATTCAGCTCCGTATTCACCATACATAAGGGAACTCCCTCCCCTGCCTTTTCCGTCAGAGGAAGGTTTCCCGTCTCCTTTACCAGCTGCCGCAGGAGCGCTTCCACTTCTGGATCTCTTTTTTCCCAGTCATAATAATGCTGCACCATATCCAGGCATTCCTCATAAATGGCCTGGGCCGGACAGGACGGCCGGATCAGACGGCAGCCCTCCGGCACCGGAACGCTGTGGATATCAGCCAGGATCCCGGCCGCCTCATCCATGTCCGTCTTATAGTCAAGCGTCCTTCCCGGAAGCCACTCCATCACCAGGAGCCCCTGTTCCCGGTCACAGAACAGGGGCTTTGGCGTCCGCCCGCTGGGGACCAGGTACTGGAGGGCCGTAAACTCATAGCCGATCTGGTCCTCCAGGTGCATCTGGCTGCCCGTATTGATCCGGAGCACCAGCTTTTTCCCCGTCCGCGGATGGATAAAACTGTAATTCACATTATATTCTCCCTGGCCCAGGGGGGAAAACACAACCGGTTCCCCCTCCGAAAGCCCCAATGCGCCTAAAAACACGCGTCTTTTTAAATAAGAAGCCAACGGTTCCTTATGGATCATAACAGATGCCCCTCCTTTTTTAATGCAGCCAGAAACCGGCCCGTATGGCTGTCCGGGTCCGCCTGGAGGATCAGCCTTCTAAGATCCTCCGGCGTGTCCACGTCGCCGCAGGACAGAGCCTGGCCCAGAGAGAGCCCGGCTTCCTCCGCTGCCCTTACCGTATTTTCATACACATTTCCTCCGCCATACTGCTGTTCCTCAAAAACAGCGGTACAGGGAGCCTTTGCCCCCACCAGATAATAGCCTCCGTCGGGCGTAGGCCCCAGGACCACATCAGAAAGATCCAGGGCAGAAAAGCCGCTTTCCAGGTGCTTCCGTCCCATCATAGGAAGGTCTGTTCCCGTGAGGATCACCCGTTCAAAGCCCAGGGACAGCACACGGCGCATGGCCGCATCCATCCGTTCTCCCAGGCTCTCTCCGGTCTGGGGAAAAAGCGCAGAAGCCATGGGAAAGATGTCCTTCAAAAGCGCCCAGTCCGGATCCGGCGCATAGGCCACAAAAAGTGCCGCGTCCAGTTCCCGGTACACCCTGGCCAGATCCTTTAAAAAGGCCGTGTGGAGCGCTGCGCACTGCTTTGGCGAAAGCACCGGAAGGAGCCTGGTTTTTGTAACTCCGGGTCTGGGGACCCTGGTAAAGCAGATGACTGCCCGTCTCATGGCCGCTTCCCCAGCTTAAGATCCAGCCAGCCTCCGTACATCTCCTTCCGGTAAGCCTCCAGGTCTTTTACTCTGGGCAGGTTTAAAAGACATGTATCCGGCGCCTGCTCCGTGACTCCCAGCCAGCCGCTCTGCATCCCCTTTTCCGTCACATAGCAGAAGGAAGGCGAATCCTCAAACAGCTCCGGGTGCAGAAGATACACCGATGCCACCACATCCCAGCAGTAGGAGGACGCCTCTCCATTCCGCTCTGCCTTCACATCAAACCGGTATCCCAGCTTCTCTGCCAGATACCGGCCAGCTTCGTTCTGGCCCATGGCCGTATAAAATTCCTCTTTTGGAAGATAAGAGGGCTCCAGGGTATTGTTCCCTGTCAGAATGGATATATTTTTTCCATGGTTCAGGACCCAGGCCGCCGCCTCTGGATTCACAGAAAAATTCAGCTCGTCCAGATGGCTTCCATGGTACAATAGAGGCGCTGTATAGCCGCCCATGAGAACAATCTCCTTTAACCGGTCAAAGATCCCCGGGTCCAGGAGGCTGGCCCCATACAGATTCGTCAGAGAGCCAATGCCCACAAAAGAAAGCTCTCCCGGCTTTTTTCTGGTCTCCTCCACAATAAACCGTGCCGCATCGCTCACAGGCTCCTCTCCCTGGGAAGACCCACAGATCACCGGAAGGCGTTCCCAGCCAGCCTCCGAAAGCAGGTCCCTGGAAGCCCTGTATACCTGCTCTGTCGTCCCATTTCCAAAGGTACAGGTTACGGCCAGGACCTCTGCCTCCTGGGGCCGTCCCAGTAAATAAAACAGCGCCAGGGCGTCATCCATGGGATAACCAGGGATCCCCGCAGTGCTGTCACAATCAAAAATAATCTGCTTCATCTATGGCTCCTTCTTTGGTTTTTCCTTAACTATACCACGGCGTTTCTGCTCCTGTCCAGACCGCCCGTATTCATTCCATCGATACAAGCTCCGTTTCAGATAGTTA
Source organism: Pilosibacter sp. YYHA0881 (assembly GCF_051602715.1). GTDB lineage: Bacteria > Bacillota > Clostridia > Lachnospirales > Lachnospiraceae > Alitiscatomonas > Alitiscatomonas aceti. The sequence goes on along the minus strand of NZ_CP175657.1, from coordinate 3,406,133 downwards.
TTCTCCATAGGCCGCCGGCAGTCGTTGACATTCCAAGCCCCAGCCTTTAGAATGGTTCCGGGGGAAAATCCGAAAAAACAAAAAAGTCCTTCCTCCCCCAAGGCAGAAAGAGAAATACTTCCTATGAAAAAGCTACAAAAGCTCCTGACCTTAGGCCTGGCAGCCGCCGGAGCAGCAGTCCTTCTGACCGGCTGCGGAAAAAAAGCCCTGGAGGGCCCCGATCTGGAGGCCGCTTCCTGGGACCAGATCACCGAGGCCGCCAGGGATACCACCGTCACCTTCTACGGCTGGGGCGGCGACGAAAACAGGAATAACTGGTTAAACACTACGGTGGCCGATCATGTAAAAGAAAACTATGGCATCACCCTGGAGGTGGTGGGCATGGATATCAATGATATCCTCACCAAGCTTTCCGGAGAAAAACAGGCTGGATCAGAAAAGGGCAGCATCGACATGATCTGGATCAACGGCGAGAATTTTTACTCCGCCAAGGATAACGGCCTGTTATACGGCCCCTTTACCCATAAGCTCCCCAATATGGAGGCCTACGTCGATCTGGAGGATCCCGAGACCTTAAACGACTTCTGCATGCCCATCGAGGGCTATGAGGCCCCCTACGCCAAGGCCCAGATGGTCCTGTACGCCGATACGGCCGTGACCCCGGAGCTTCCAGAAAACGCCGCTGAATTCATGGAATTCTGTAAAAAATATCCGGGAAAGGTCACCTATCCGGCTCTTCCGGACTTCACCGGCAGCGCCTTTGTCCGCTGTCTGATCTACGAGACCTGCGGTTGGGAGCAGTTCCAGGATATGGAGGCCGATTACGATACAGTAAAAACCGCCATTGAACCGGCCCTCTCCTATTTAAGGGAGCTGAACCCCTATCTGTGGAACCAGGGAAAGACCTTCCCCGACTCCTCCACCACAGTGGACGCCATGTTTGCCGACGGAGAGCTGGTACTGGATATGAGCTACGGCCCCTTCTCCGTGGCCTCTGGAATTGAGGAGGGGATCTACACAGATACCACCCAGACCTTTGTCTTTGATAACGGCACCATCGGAAACACCAACTACATGGGTATTGCCTTCAACTCCCCCAATAAAGCCGGGGCTATGGTGGTCATCAACGCCATCTTAAGCGGAGAGATCCAGCTCACCCAGTATGCCCAGCTAAAGGAGCTGCCTGTGGTGGATCAGGATAAGCTTTCAGCCGAAGAAAAGGCCGCCTTTGACGCAGTGGAGCTGGGCCAGGGGATCCTTACCCAGGCGGAGCTTCTGTCCCACCGTCTGCCGGAAATGCCTGCCAGCCTTGTTCCTGTGATCGAGGAGATCTGGCTCAATGAAGTTGTAGGTAAAGTGTGAAGCAATGAGCCGAAAATAGACCATAAACGTCCCTTGTGTGGAAAATCTGGTTTTTAAGATTTATCCAGAATGAACAGCACATTGCTGTTGAAGGAGTTTTAGTGTTTCCGGATCAGCTCCCTGCTCTCCGAGGAACTGAATTACGTTATCAAGTGTAAGCGCAACTTTTTCAGGTTTTGATGGATGGATGATGGCTTCGTAATCATCTGGTTTCCATTCTTCATTATTAAGAATCATGTGATAAATGCTTGTAAGCATCATTCGGGCTATGGCAATGATTGCTTTTTTCCGGCCACGCCGTTTCGCCAGTCGATTATATTTGATGGCGTAATAAGGATTTTTCCTGCTTTTTACAGCAGCAAGTGCACACTGGATGAGTAAAGGCTTTAGATATTGACCGGCTTTTGAACAACGGGTAGATTTCTTTTTGTTGGCACTCTCATTATTCGCAGGGGTAAGACCAGCCCAGGAACAAAGATGTTTATCCGATTCAAAAACCCCCATATCAGCACCGATTTCTGAAATGACAAACAAAGCAGAACGCTCAGTAAAACCAGCGATCCTTGAAATACGTTTGATTACTTCATCGTACGGGCGGCTGAGGCGGAATAATTCGGTTTCAATTTCATCCATATAGGAGCTGAGAAGTTCCATGTGCTGTTTTGCGTGGGACATCTTAAAGCGTTGTTCCGATAATATCTCAAAACCGCGTATGCTGTCAAAAATCTCTTCATTAGAAACTTTGATGCCACCATGAATCAGTTTTGCACATTCCTTTTCGTCAAAAGGAACGTCTGAAAGAAGATAATTCATAATGGATGAGGCGGTTTTTCCAAATGGATCAGTGAGGACACAGTCAATACGGATACGTGAAATAGTCATACTATTCTGGTAGCGGTTTTTCTCAGCGGAACGCATATAGGAAAGTTTGAGACGATATCTGGAAAGCTCACGGAGAGCCCTGATATCAGCAGGTGGAATAAAAGAAGCTTTAACGATATCAAAGCGAAAAAGATTGGCAATCCATTTTGCATCACGTTTGTCAGTTTTCTTACCCTTTATGGCTTTGACATACTTGGGATGAGTAAGGATAACGTGCATATGCGGCTCAAGGATGTTAAAAACAGGGATCCAGTATTTACCGGTGGATTCCATGCAGACATGCAGACAGTTATACGAGAGAAGCCAGTCACGCATAGCTGCAATCTGTGAATTGTTGGTGGAGAAGGATTTCACTTTATAAGTTGCTTCCAAAGTGACAGGATCCGTAATGCAGACAGCAGCAACAACCGTTTTTTTGTGAACATCCAGCCCAGCACAGATAAGGTGTTTCACTTCAAAATCCATGTGATACCTCCTTTCAAAGAGAGCAAAAAGAGACATCAGCATTGACTGTCATCCAAGCGAAAAGACTTATCATGGAAACGGGGTTTCCAGAGGCATCAAGTGCCAACGTCTAAAATGATAAGTGTACGGGCTCGAAGTCCCAATTGTTTGTGCTTACAAGAGGATGACGGCACATATATAAATGCGGGATAAGATGGTCTTTCACCACTCCCTCAGTCGTGCTCTGTAGTATACTGATATCTCTAACTGGATTTTAACACAAAATGAAATAAAAAGTAACCCGTAAACAAAGATGCATTGTTTGTGCCGAAGGCAGGAACGACGCAAGGAGGGCATGCCGCAACGGCATGTTTAAATAAATGAAAAAACCTTTTTTTCTGTTAATTCCTTTTTTTCTGCTCATGGCTCTGGTGCTGGCGTCCATCTGGAACGTACTGACCCAGAGCCTGGGTTATATTCCGGCCTTTGGTCTCAGAGAGCCGACGTTTGGATACTACGCCCGGGTGTTAAAGGACCCGGGATTTTTAAGCTCTGTGCTGGTGAGCCTTAAGATCTCCGTCTGGTCGGCGGTGATCTCCACGGTCCTGGGGGTCCTGCTGTCCATGGCCCTCATCCAGTGCGGGAAACAGCGCGGCGGCCACGTTTTTGCCGTCCGTATCCCCGTGCTGGTGCCCCATGCAGTGGCGGCGGTGTTCATGATCCAGATCTTTTCCCAGACCGGGCTCCTGGCCCGTCTGGCCTTCGTCCTGGGCCTTATTGAAGAACCAACGGCTTTTCCGCAGCTTTTATTTACGCCGTCCTATGGAGGGACCATCCTGGCCTATATCTGGAAGGAGGCCCCCTTTGTGGCGTACTTCGTACTGGCCTTCATGGGCGGCATCCGTAGCTCTCTGGGGGAAGCGGCGGAAAATCTGGGAGCGTCTCCGGTGAAGAGCTTTTTCCAGATCACTCTTCCCTTAAGCGTTCCTGTGATCTCCCGGGCCTTCCTCATTATTTTTATCTTCGCCTTCGGAGGCTATGAGCTTCCCCTGCTCCTGGGCTCCACCCTGCCCAGGGCGCTGTCGGTGGAAACGTATCTGGCCTATACCCGGCCGGATCTCCTGGACCGTCCCCTGGCCATGGCCATGAACGGCATCATGCTCCTGCTGTCCATTGTCATGACCATCCTTTACAGCGCTGTCATGGACCGGGTCAGCAGAAAGATCGGAGGGATCCAATGAAAAAACATCGTCTCATGGGGCTGGTCCTTTCCGCCGCCCTGTTCAGCATCTTCCTCCCCATGGCGCTGATGCTGCTGTGGAGCGTGGCCGGCCGCTGGCCCTGGCCGGGACTTCTGCCGGAAACCTACTCGCTCCGCACTATAAAGGAGCTCCTGACCGGCTCTGCCAGCCTTCCCAGGCTTCTGTCCAGCAGCATCCTCCTGGCCCTCACCGTGGCCGTTCTCGGCACGGCAGTGGGCGTCATGACTGCCAGGGCCACAGAAAACTACGGCTTTCCAGGCCGTTCCCTGGTCCGGTTCGGCTCCCTTCTGCCGCTTTTGGTGCCCGGGACCGTGTTTGCCATGGGGATCCAGATCACCCTGATCCGCCTGGGGCTTTCTGATACGGTGGCCGGGGTGGTGCTGGTCCATCTGGTGGCCGCTGTCCCCTACTGTATCACCATCATGACTGATGTGACCAGGGCTGTGGGGACAGGACTTGAGGAACAGGCCATGGTACTGGGAGCCGGACCTGTAAAGGCCTTCTTCCTGACCACCTTCCCCTCCCTTCTTCCCGGGATCCTGTCGTCCATGAGCATGGGCTTTATCCTGTCTTACAGCCAGTATTTTACGACTCTGATGGTGGGCGGGGGCCGGGTAAAGACCATCGCCCTGGTGCTGGTCCCCTACATCCAGAGCGGCGACCGCTCCCTGTCCTCGGTGTACTCCACTGCCTTTGTGGGCTCGGCGCTCCTGGTCTTTTTTATTTTTGAGGGGATCATCCACTGGATCCAGAAAGGAGAAAGAAAACCGTGAAGCTGAAGATCGAAGGCCTTTCGGCTGGATATGATAAGGATTTTGTAATAAAGGACCTTTCCCTGTCCGTGAACCAGGGGGAGTTTTTATCCCTCCTGGGTCCCTCGGGCTGCGGAAAGACCACGCTGATGAAGGCCGTGGCCGGGATCCTTCCGGCCCAGGGAGGGCGCATTCTTTTGGACGGTGAGGATATCACCGGCCTTCCCATCCACAAACGCGGCACTGTCATCGTCTTCCAGGATATGCGCCTGTTCCCCCACATGACCGTGGAGGAAAATGTGGCCTTTCCTTTAAAAATGCAGGGAGTTTCCCGGTCCGGGCGGCTGGAACAGGCCAGGGATCTGCTGGAAAAAGTCCAGATGGGCGGGTTCCGGGACCGGAGGCCCGCGGAGCTTTCCGGCGGACAGCAGCAGCGGGCCGCCCTTGCCAGGGCCCTGGCGGCCAGGCCCCGGCTCCTGCTCCTGGACGAGCCCTTTTCTGCCCTGGACGAAAATCTCAGAGAGGATATGCGGAATCTTGTCCTTCAGTTACAGCGGGAATTCCATATGACTGTGATCCTGGTGACCCATGACCGGGAGGAGGCCCTGTCCATGTCCGACCGGATCGCCCTGATGTTTTCCGGCCGTCTGGTCCAGACCGGGACGCCAAAGGAGGTATACCTCCGGCCGGAAAGCAGACTGGCAGCCGATTATTTCGGGGACTGCGTGTATATAAACGGAACCATTTCCGGGGGAAGGTTCACCGGCGGTGGGCTTGATTGTCCGGTTCCCTTCCTCTCCCAGGAATTCATCTCCCAGGCCATCCCCTCCTCTTTTGATTCTCCAGTGCCTGGTCCGTCTGTTCCCGATGGCCCCTGCCGGCTGATGCTCCGGCCCGGAAGCCTGGAGCCTGACCGGACGGGAGGATATTTTCTCACTGTGGAGCAGGTCTCCTTCCGGGGCGGCTCTGTCCTTGTATCCCTCCGGTCTGATGATGGGGCCCTGTGGAAAAAGGCCTTCTCCGGGCCCGTGGACCTGGCCCCCGGAGACCGGATCCAGGCGTCGGTCCGCACCCAGGATGGGGTCCTGTTCCCCGTCTGAGGGACAGCCGCTCTGGAACTCCCGGTTCCTCCTGGTTTCCGGCAGGAATCAGCCCGGGAATCTTGACAGATCCCTCCATATTGTTTAAACTTTTAATAAACGATCCATTATAAATGGAAAAATTTATCACAAAGGAGAAAAAAAGATGTACAGAAAGACAATTCCTGCGCTCGTGCTTTCCGGCTGTCTTGCCATGACGGCCTGCCTGGCGATCCCGGCCTTTCCGGCCCAGGCTTCCCAGGAGATCTATCACATCAGCGAAGACGACTCCCCTGTGGAATACTACTCTCCCGAAGAAATCCGGGACTTTTTCCACAGCCGCCCCTTCTCCAGGACCCAGCCGGATACATTTGATGAGGAACCGGATCTGGAAAGCGAAACGGCTGGGAAGCTCAGCGGAGAATCCGTGGAAAATGCCCTGAATACCCTGAATTTCATCCGCTATATCGCGGGGATCTCCGCTGACGTGGAAACCAGCGACTATTATGAAAATATGGCTATGGCAGGTGCTGCCCTTATGACAAAGACCGGAATGGAGCATAAGCCCAAAAAACCCGCCGGCGTTTCCCAGGAATTTTACCAGCTGGCCTATGAGGGCACCTCATCCTCCAACCTGGGCCAGGGCTACCGCAATCTCTCCACCGCCATCACCGATGGCTGGATCGACGACGGGGATACCTCCAATATTGACAGGATCGGCCACAGAAGATGGTGCCTGGATCCGCGTATGCAGGCCACCGGCTTCGGCCATGCGGGCTCCTATACGGCCATGTACAGCTTTGACGGCACGGACAACGGATACGAGGATGTGCCGGAAATGGTGCTGTGGCCGGCCCTGAACATGCCTGTGGAGTATTTCACCGGCCCCTGGAGCATCAGCTTCGATTCCTCCCAATATCCGCTGCGCTCCAGCGACCAATCCAGGATCAAGATCACCATGACCAGTGAAAAGACCGGAAAGCAGTATACGATCTCCGGCAAAGATACCAACCGGGCCGGGACCTATATGAACGTGGAGACCAGCAACTACGGCTATGGACCGGCTCTGATCTTCACCCCCAATGTACGGTTTTCCGCCGGTGATAATGTGACCGTAAAGATCACAGGTCTCCGGAACGACAGCGGCTACGACGGGCTCCAGTATACGGTCCATTTCTTCTCCCTGTCATCCGACGAGTACGACAGCACCGAGGATTCCGGTGATGAGGACACTGATGGTGAAGAGGAGGACGGAGGCTCCGGCAATTCTGGAACCTCCGGCGGTTCCGGAAGCTCCAATGGCTTCGGAAGCTCTGACCGCACCGAGACCTCTGGCGGCTCCGAAGTCTCCGGTCTTCCCTCCTATGTGGTCCACGGCACCTGGGGGCTCAACGCAGAGGGAAGCTGGACCTTCCTGGATGATTCTGGAAGATTCTATAAAAACTGCTGGGCCGCCATCTACAATCCATACGCCGATCCTGCCCAGGGCCAGTCCTCCTTTGACTGGTTCTGCTTTGACGAAAACGGGAGCATGAGGACCGGATGGTTCCAGGATCCGGATGGAAGCTACTACTACCTCAACAGCGCCTCGGACGGCACCAGAGGAAAAATGCTGACCGGATGGCACTGGATCCCGGATGGCTCGGGCCTCAGAAAATGCTATTATTTCAACCCCGCCTCCGACGGCACCAGAGGAAAAATGCTCTCTGGCACCGTTGTGGATGGAAATCTTTTAAACACCGACGGGGCCTGGGTGATTGACGGCGTGGTACAGACCCGGTAAGGAACAGAGTCCCGGTTCTTAGGAATTTCCTATCAAATTCCTATCAAATAAAAAACTCCCGCAGAAAGCCAGCTTTGGACATCCGCTGGCTTCTGCGGGAGTTTTTCTCTTAAGCTCCAGGGCCTCCAGGTCCCGGCATCGGCTCTGGCGCCGGATCCGCAAATCCGGGACCAAAGCTCTCCTCGTCCCCTCCGGCCGTCACAGACGGACCCACAGGGCCTGGCACAGCCGGGGCCGTTTCCACTGGAGACGCCGGAGTTTCCTGGGGACTGGATTCCTCCGGAGACGCTCCGCCTCCCGGACCATCCGTATTTCCCTCCGGAAGCTCCACGCTGGGACCCACCGGCTGCTCTGTCGGCGGCTGGGTCTGCTCCGGTGCCGGTGCGGCCGTGGTCTCCGGCGCAGCCGTGGAGGCGGCTGTGGAGGCCGCAGTGGTTGCTGCCGGTTTTTCCGCCGGAGCCGTTTTTTTGGACTCTGTACCGGCCAGGTGGTAGCAGAGCACCGGATCTCCCTGGGAGATGTTTTCAAAGATCGTCTTGGCCGCCTTAGGCGGAAGGTTGATGCAGCCGTGGGAGCCGCCGGTCTTATAGATCGTCCCGCCGAAGCTTCCTCTCCAGCTGGCGTCATGAAGGCCGATCCCGCCGTTGAAGGGCATCCAGTAGGATACAGGCGTGGCATAGCCCTCTCCCCGCAGCGTGGCGTTCCTCTGCTTATAGGTCAGCGGATACGCGCCGCCCGGTGTGGCCCAGCCTCTGGATTCATTGCCGGATACAAAGTCTGTTTCCACCAGGAGCTCTCCGTTTTTATAAAAATACAGATGCTGGGCAGTCAGATTGATCTCCACATATGTACTGCCGTAATCATTGGCCCCGCGGCTGGCAGCCTTCTGGCTGTATTCCGGCTCCCTGGTCTGCTGCTCTCCGTTTTTTATGATGGAGAGCACCGCCGCCGTCTCCGCCGCCTGGCTGATCTTCCAGCCGTAATGGCCTCTGGAGATGGTCACATCCTTTCCGTAGGACGTTTTCAGGGTCTTTGTTTTATAGGCTGTGTCATACTTTCCCGCCAGTTCCTTTACGTAAGCGGCCGCCTGGCTTTCATCCAGGGTGACGTTTCCTCCGTCCACTGTGATCCACTGGCTGATGGTATCTCCGTCCAGCACTTCCCTGGCATCCCCAAAGGTATGGGTCACCACCGCGCCCACATACCGGTTCATCTCTGCTGCGGCCGCGTTGAGCCCCTCGTCTGTCTCATCCACCGCCGGTTTTGTATAACAGCCCTCTGCATCCAGGTCCACCTGATCTGAGAGACTTACGATGGCCGCGGCCACTGCCTTCTCCACCTGTTCCTCCACCAGCTCCGTTCCCTGGACTGCCGGAACCACCGAGTAGCTCCTGGTCCCGCTGTCATACTCGGAGATCCGGGCATTTTCCGGTTCCCTCATCTGATCCGGATCCATAAACGGAAATTCCCGGACCGCTTCCTTCAGCTTTTCGCCGTCAAAGGCGATCATGGTACGGATCTCATGAGCCGGCCCCTCCTTCAGATACCGGATCCACTGGCCTGGCTCCTGCTCCTCCAGAAGCTTTTCCAGACTGCCGTCAAATTCTGAATGAAGGCCGATCTCCTCGGTTCCAATGGTCCCGCTGGCCCCGTCCCGGGCCTGGACCGTCAGCGTATAGCCGGAAAGCCCGGCCTCGATCAGGCTTTTGACCTCCTCCACGGTCTTTCCGGAGGCGTTTATGCCATTGATGGTCGTGTTGGGGAAAAACGCCGTTTTATACTTTCCCGTTTCCAGGAAGTAATATCCGGCCCCGGCCGCCGCCAGGACGGCGGTCCCAATGACGGCTGCCAGAGCGATCCGGCCGGCCTTTTTCTTCCCTTCCGGAGCGTCCGTCCGTTTCCGGCTCCTTCCCCGGAGCCTTCCGGTCTGGGGCGTTTCCGGGGAAAGGCTTTCCGCCTCTCCTTCTCTTTCCTTCTTTTCTTCCATAATTTCCTTCCTAAACTTCCCGGTTCCCTAGGATCTCAGCCGTTTCTGGACACCGTCGCCCAGGAAGCGGTACGCCGCTGCCGCCAGAGGTACTCCCAGGAGCATTCCTCCTACGCCCAGCACGCCGCCGCCAATGGTCACAGCCGCCAGGACCCACATGCCCGGAAGGCCGATGGACGAGCCCACCACTCTTGGGTAGATCAGGTTTCCTTCGAGCTGCTGGAGCAGTACCAGGAAGATGATAAAGCCCACCGCCTGGATGGGATTCACCGTAAATACCATAAATGCACCCACAGCCGCGCCGATATATGCGCCCACCACCGGGATCAGGGCTGTAACGCCCACCACAGCGCCGGTCATCACCGCATAGGGGAACCGGAGCAGAGTCATTCCCAGGGCACAGAGGGTTCCGATGATCACTGCCTCCATGCACTGGCCGACGATAAAGCTGGTGAACACCTCATGAAGCGTCTTAAGGGCGTAGCAGACTGTATTCCGCACCCGGTCCGGCAGATAGGCCCGCATGATCCGGTCGCCCTGGGATGCCAGCTTTTCCTTGGAACTTAACAGGTAAACGGCAAAAATGGAACCGATCATAAACCGGGCTGCCGTTCCGATGACCTTGGAAAATACCAGCACAACGGAATTGAAGATCCCTCCGGCTCCTGTAAGCAGGATGTTCACAGCCTTCTCCATCATGTTCTTCCAGTCGATATCTGCATTTTCCAGGTACGTCTGGATCTCTGGCATTTCCTCCAGATGGGCGATGGCCCACAGCCGGATCTCCTCGATCACCGGCGGGATCTCATCTGTCACCAGCCGGATACTGGAAACCAGCTCCGGAACCACCAGATACACCACTCCGGCCATGATAAGCACCAGGGCCAGGAATGATAACAGGATGCAGACCGGCCGTCTGAGCTTTATGAGGAACTTCCGCTTTGTGCCCGGAAACCAGAATCGCTCGATCCTTTTTAACAGGATATTGAGCACGTAGGCGATGACGCAGCCCACCAGCAGGGGAGCTGCCGCCGAAAATGCCAGGGAGAACACAGATGCGATCCTGTCCGCATTCTTCAAAAACAGGCACACCGCCGCAGCAATGAGCCCGATCACACAATACGTTCCGATCTGTTTTTTACCCATCCGCCTTTCCTTTCTCCTGGACAATCCAGGAATCCCGGAAGATCTCCCGGCATTTTCCTATATCATGATCCAGCTGGGCCTTTAGCTGGCCGATGGAATCAAACCGCATCTCCGGCCGTATAAAATCCAGAAGCTCCACCCGGATCTCCTTTCCGTAAAGATCTCCATCAAAATCATAGAGATACGTCTCCACTCCCACAGGATTCTCTCCCTGGATCGTGGGCTTTTTCCCAATGTTCGTAAGACCGCCGTAGGTCTTCCCGTCTGCCGTCACCCGGGTCACATAGACGCCGAATCTGGGCAGATGCTTTTCCGGCGGCGGAAGCAGATTGGCTGTGGGGTAGAGCTTTTTATGGCCGATGGATCTTCCGTGGGTCACGGTCCCTGTGATGAAATAATCATAGCCCAGGAGCCGGTCCGCTTTTTTCACATCGCCCTCCTCCAGCATCTTCCTCACATAGGTGCTGCTGATGATGGCTCCGTCTGTGTCCCGTTCCTTTTCTACCACAAAAAACTGGTAGCCATATTCCGGCGCCAGTTTTTCCAAAAGAGCCCTGTCTCCTGCGGCCTTGTAGCCAAAATGACAGTCCGGCCCGGTGATGATGACCCTGGCGTTCATCTTTCCCGCCAGGATCTCCTTTACAAACTGCTCCGGGGCCATGTGGCATACTTCCTGGTCAAAGGGATATTCCACCAGATAATCCACCCCGGCCGAGCGCAGGAGCTCCATCCGCTCCCGGTTGGTCATGAGGACAGTCTGCTTCCGGCCGCCCACCAGGCTCAGGGGCGGCGTGGAAAACGTGAACATCGCCACCTTTAAGCCCTTTTCCTTCCAGCGGACCATTTCCCTCACCAGCTTCTGGTGGCCCACATGGAGACCGTCGAACTTTCCGATGCTGACCACCGTCGGTTCTGTGATCTGAAATTCTTTTGTTTCTGCAATATACTGCATGCCGTCTCCTTATGACAAAAAGATTTTTACCGGATAAAACATGCGTTTTTCCTCAGAAAATCTGTAAATACCAATGAACAGCCCCGTGCTGTCGTAGACCCGGAAGGGATCTTCAAGACTGGCTTCCCCGTCCATCTGGAAGCGGAAGGGATTTCCGTTTCTCAAAAGACGGTCCATGGACGCATCCCCGGACCGTATCTCTTTATAACCGGAAAACACAGTTTCCACCGGCAGCACCGCCTCCTCCAGCCGGCCCGTATCCTTCAGGGCCTGGAGCTCATCCAGGGTCCGGCTGTCCTCCATCCGGAATCCGGCGGCCCTGGTGCGCAGGAGCTTTTTCATGCACCCGCCCACAGCCAGCCTTTCTCCGATGTCATGGCAGAGGGTCCGGATATACGTTCCCTTGGAGCAGGAAACGGTCATGACCACCTCCGGCAGCCGGATGGAACGGATGGTGATGTCGTAGATCTTCACCGGTCTGGGCTTCCGCTCCACCTCCACGCCCTGGCGGGCCAGATCGCAGAGCTTCCTTCCGTTGACCTTCAAGGCCGAGTACATGGGAGGGATCTGGTCATAATCCCCCACAAAGCATAAGACGGCCTCCCGCACGGCCTCCTCCGTCAGTCCGGAAGCGTCCGTTTCTGAAAGGACCGTCCCTGTGGTATCCTGGGTATCGGTCTCCATACCCAGGAGCAGGGTGGCCTCATACGTCTTGTCCCGGTCTGTCAGCATGTCGCAGAGCCTGGTGCCCTTTCCCACGCATACCGGCAGGACGCCTTCGGCCTCCGGGTCCAGGGTCCCCGTATGGCCCACCTTTTTCTGGCCCAGGATCCCCCGCATTTTAGCCACCACATCAAAGGACGTGAAGCCCTTTTCCTTATATACGTTTATGATGCCGTCGTACATTTTAAACCCCAGTCTGTTCTTTTTCTTCGTCCCACTGGATCCGGATCTGTCCGTCCACCTGGCGGATGATCTCCTCCACTGTACCGGTCATGGTACAGCCCGCGGCCTTTTTGTGGCCGCCGCCGCCAAAGGCCAGGGCGATCCGGCTCAGATCCAGCTCCGTATTAGTCCGGAGGCTCACCTTATACTCCGACGGATTCCCTGTCTCATAAAGGAGGATGGCGCACTCCACTCCGGTCACAGACCGGAGAAGATCCACGATGCCGTCGGTGGACTTCACCGTACAGCCGTTTTTCTTAAGCTCCTCCTGGGTCACCACCGTGTAGATGCAGCGGCCGTCCTCAAAAAGGACGCTGTCCAGCATGGCCTGGCCGTGGACCCTGGTCTGACCGTAGCTCTTCTGGTAAAAGCTTCCGTCAATGATCTTCGGGAAATCGATCCCCTGGTCCATCAGATATCCGGCGATCTCCATGGTCCTCCGGGAGGTGTTGGAATATTTGAACACGCCCGTATCATGGACGATGCCGGTGTACAGGCACTCTGCCACGGCCTTCCCGATCTTATCCTGGTCCAGGAGGCCGTAAAGGACCTCGCAGGTGGAGCTGGCACTTCCGGCGATCACATTGACCCGGGCCAGGCCCTGGTTGGTGATGTGATGGTCGATGCACAGGCTGTCCGCCGCCGTTTTCAGATAGGGAGCAAATTCTCCCAGGCGCTTTTCGTCGCTGGCGTCCAGGGTAATGCAGAGATCGAAGGTCCGTTCCGGCTCAAATCCGTGTTTCACCTGGCCGTAGCCCTTTAAATATCCGAATTTTGCGCCCATGGGCTCCAGATATACAGATACCCTAAGCTCCCCGTAGTTTTCCGTCAGGTAATTATACATGGCCAGACAGGAACCGATGCAGTCCCCGTCCGGATTCACATGGCCTAAAATGGCCACTGTTTTTTTATCTTTCAGCACATCTGTCAGAATTCCCACTGGGCAGACTCCTTTCCTGGGGCAGGACCTTACCTGCCGTCCTCTGTCTCCTCGCCGTTTTCCTCATCCCGGTCCGTCAGATCCTTTGTCACATCGTCGATGAGCTTCGACATGCGGACTCCGTATTCGATGGACTGGTCCAGGATAAAGGAGATCTCCGGCGTATTCCTAAGGTTCACCGCCTTTGCCAGCTGGCTCCGGATAAAGCCCTCGGCGCTCTTTAAGCCGCGGATGGTGTCCTTAGCCTGCTCCTCGTCTGCAAGAACGCTGATATACGCCTTGCAGTATTTCAGATCCGGCGTCACCTGGACTAAGACCACGCTGGTCATTGGATGGATCCTGGGATCCTTGAGCTCTGAGCGAATGATATCGCTCAGAGCCTTCTGGACCTCCCCGTTGATTCGTGTATTTTTAATGCTGTTCTTTCTCATGATACTCCTTCTTTACTATCTCGGAACCTCTACCATGATATAGATTTCGATCATATCGTCTTCCTTCAGGTCGTTGAAGCCTTCAAATACAAGGCCGCACTCGTAGCCTGCGTTGACCTCCTTCACATCGTCCTTGAAACGCTTTAAGGAAGCTAACGGTCCCTCGAAGATCTGCTCGCCCTCGCGGGTGATGCGGGCCTTGGAGCCGCGGGTGATCTTTCCGTCCAGGACATAAGAACCGGCAATGGTGCCCACGCCGGAGGCCTTGAAGGTCTGGCGCACAACGGCATGGCCGGTCACCTGCTCTTCGTAGATGGGATCCAGCATGCCCTTCATGGCAGCCTCCACATCCTCGATGGCCTGGTAGATCACGCGGTACAGACGCATATCCACCTTCTCCCGGTCCGCAATGGACTTGGCGGTGGCGTCAGGACGCACGTTGAAGCCGATGATGATGGCGTTGGAAGCGGAAGCCAGGGTCACGTCGGATTCGTTGATGGTGCCGACGCCGCCGTGGATCACCTTTACCACTACCTCTTCGTTGGAGAGCTTCACAAGACTCTGCTTTACTGCCTCTACCGATCCCTGTACGTCTGCCTTTACGATGATGGGCAGCTCTTTCACATTTCCTGCCTTGATCTGGGAGAACAGATCGTCCAGGGATAATTTTGCCTTTGTATCTTCAATTAACTTGTTCTTTCCTTCTGTGATGAAGGTCTCAGCAAAGCTTCTGGCCTCCTTCTCGTTCTGGAGAGCCACAAATACCTCGCCGGCGTTGGGAACGTCGTTGAGACCCAGGATCTCCACCGGAGTGGACGGGCCGGCTTCCTTCACACGGTTGCCCTTATCGTCCATCATGGCGCGGACCCTTCCGTAACAGGAGCCTGCGGCGATGGAGTCGCCCACCTTTAAGGTTCCCTTCTGTACAAGGACCGTAGCCACGGGACCTCTGCCCTTGTCTAACTGTGCCTCGATCACAAGACCTCTGGCCTTCCGGTTGGGGTTGGCCTTTAATTCCTTCACCTCTGCCGTTAAGAGGATCATCTCCAGAAGCTCCGGGATGCCCTCCTTTGTATGGGCGGATACGGGAACGAATACGGTGCTGCCGCCCCAGTCCTCGGGGATCAGCTCATATTCGGAAAGCTCCTGTTTTACACGCTCCACATTGGCGCTGGGCTTATCGATCTTGTTGACTGCAACAATGATCTCCACCCCTGCGGCCTTGGCATGGTTGATGGCCTCCACGGTCTGGGGCATTACGCCGTCGTCGGCTGCCACCACAAGAATTGCGATGTCCGTAGCCTGGGCTCCCCTCATACGCATGGCGGTGAATGCCTCATGGCCCGGGGTATCTAAGAAGGTGATCCTCTGGCCGTTGGCCTCTACCACATATGCACCGATGTGCTGGGTGATGCCGCCTGCCTCCCTGGAAGTCACATTGCTCTGGCGGATGGCGTCCAGAAGAGAGGTCTTACCATGGTCAACGTGACCCATGACGCAGATGACCGGCGGTCTGGAAACCATGTCCTTCTCGTCCTCCTCTTCCTCTCTTAAGAGCTCCTCGATCACGTTGATCTTCTTTTCCTTCTCACAGAGAACGTCGTACTCCATGGCGATCTCCTCAGCCTTCTCAAAGTCGATCTCCTGGTTGATGGTCACGATGGTCCCCTGTAAGAACAGTTTTTTCACGATGGCGGAGGGCTGTAATTTCATCTTTTCAGCCAGCTCCTTAATGGTGATGGTCTCCGGGATCACGATGGTCTTGATCTCCTCCACCTTGGCCTCAGCCTTCTTGGGCTGCTGCATCACGGGAGCCTTAACGCCCTTTCCGCCCTTGGCGTTCTTGCCTCTTAACTCCTCGTCCCGGTCCTTTCTGGCATCATGCTCTTTCTTATAAGCATTCTTGCTGGCCTTGGTGTTCTGCTGCTTCTGGGCCATGGGGGTATCGAAGGACGGCTTGGGGATGTTCAGTCCGCCGCGACCGTCACGGCCTCCCTGACGGTTCCCGTCTCTCTGGCCATCGCGGCCATAGCCTCCCTGACGGTTTCCGTCTCTCTGGCCATCGCGGCCATAGCCTCCCTGACGGCCGCCGTCACGGTTATAGCCTCCCTGGCGGTTTCCGTCTCTCTGACCGTCGCGGTTAAACCCACCCTGGCGGTTCCCGTCTCTCTGGCCGTCGCGGTTATAGCCTCCCTGGCGGTTTCCATCTCTCTGGCCGTCACGGTTATATCCGCCCTGGCGGTTTCCGTCTCTCTGGCCGTCGCGGTTATAGCCTCCCTGGCGGTTCCCATCTCTCTGGCCGTCACGGTTAAACCCGCCCTGACGGTTTCCATCTCTCTGGCCGTCGCGGTTAAACCCTCCCTGACGGTTCCCGTCTCTCTGGCCGTCGCGGTTAAACCCACCCTGACGGTTTCCATCTCTCTGGCCGTCACGGTTAAACCCGCCCTGGCGGTTTCCGTCTCTCTGACCGTCGCGGTTATAGCCTCCCTGGCGGTTTCCGTCTCTCTGGCCGTCACGGTTGTAGCCTCCCTGACGATTTCCATCTCTCTGGCCGTCGCGGTTATAGCCTCCCTGGCGGCTTCCCTGGGGCCTTGCCTCTGCCTGGGAAGCGGCCTGCACCGGAGCCGTCTCTGTCTCCTGGACGGGAGCTGTGGTCTGTTCCTTCACCTCTTCCGCCGGAGCTGCCTTGGGCTTCTGGGCCGGAGCAGAGGTTGTGGGACGCACCTGCATGCCTGGTCCTGTGGATCTCTGGTTTCTGGCTCCCTGTCCCTGGCTTCTGCCGCCGCGGCCCTTCTGGGTGCTGTTCTGGGGACGGTATACGGCTGCGATCCGCTTCTTGGCCGGAGCTGCCCCTTCCTTATTCTCGCCGGCGGGCTGGGTTCCGGCTCCGTTTGTCATACTGCTGTTTTCTTCCATATTATTCTTCTGCAACGTATCTGTAACCTCTTTATTCGTCTTTCCTAAGTTCTTAGCTAAATCGTTATCCCTCACACTCACTACCTCCGTTCATACAAAGCTGTTTCTTCATGGCCTCGGAAAAGCCTGCGTCCTGCACAGCCAGGGAAGCACGCATCTCCCTGCCGGTGGCGTGGCCCAGCTCCTCCTTGCTTCCGAATTCAAAATAGGGGACCTCATAGTAAGTACACATATTCCGGAACTTCTTCTTTGTATTTTCCGACGCCTCTTCCGAGACAATGACCAGGTATGCTCTCCCGGATTTCACGGACTTCTCCGTGGAAAACTCTCCGCTCTGCACCTTTCCCGCCTTGGCGGCCAGGCCCAGAAGGCCAAAAACCCTGCTTTTATTGATCAAGCTGCTCCATCTCCTTTTCCAGACTTTCATATACCTCTTTGGGGATCGCCATCTTAAAGGAGCGCTCCAGCCCTTTTCCCTTCACGGCCTTTTTAAAGCAGTCCATGGACGGACAGAGATATGCACCCCGCCCATTCTTCCTTCCAGTGGCGTCGATGGTGATCTGACCGTCCGTTGTCTTTAAAACCCGGATCAGATCCCGTTTGTTCTTCATTTCTCCGCAGCCGATGCACTGTCTCTGCGGAACTTTTTTTTCCGTACTCACTGTAAGATCACTTCTCTCCTATTCTTCGGATTCCTCCTGGTAGTCTTCCTCTGCGGGAACCTCATAGCTGCCTTCAGTTTCAAACTCGCCTTCAAATCCGTCTTCATATTCGCCGGACTCCAGGGCATCAAACAGGCCCATTTCCCTTGCCTGGGTCTCGCTCTTAATATCGATCTTATAGGTGGTCAGTCTCGCCGCCAGCCTTGCGTTCTGTCCTTCCTTGCCGATGGCCAGAGATAACTGATAATCCGGAACGATGACCTGTGCCTCCTTCGCATCCTCATCGGCCACAACGGAGATCACCTTGGCAGGACTCAGGGCATTTTCGATCAGGAAGGCCGGGTTGTCGTCCCAGTTGATGATGTCGATCTTCTCGCCTCTTAACTCATTGACAATGGCGTTGACTCTGGCTCCGTTTAAGCCGACGCATGCGCCCACCGGATCCACGTTGGGGTCTGTGGTGCTCACTGCGATCTTCGTTCTGGAACCGGCCTCTCTGGCAATGGCGCGGATCTCGACCGTTCCGTCCCGCACCTCGGCGATCTCCGCCTCAAACAGGCGTCTCACCAGGTCCGGATGGGTACGGGATACGGAGATCCTGGGTCCCTTGGGATTATCCTTTACCTCCAGGATATAGACCTTGATCCTCTCCGTGCGCTGGAATACCTCGCCCTTTACCTGTTCGGATTCCGGCAGGATGGCGTCGATCTTTCCAAGATCCACGCTGACGTTCCGTCCGATATAGCGCTGCACGATACCGGTCACTACCTCCTTCTCCCGGCACTGCCACTCGTTTAACTGGGATTTCCGGCTCTCCTCACGGATCTTCTGGAGGATCACGTTTTTGGCGTTCTGGGTGGCGATCCGGCCGAAATCATGGGAATCGATGGGGATCTGGACGATATCGCCCAGGTCGAACTTCGCGCCCTTCATTCTCGCGTCTGCAAGGCTAATCTGGGTCACCGGGTCTTCCACATTTTCCACAACCTCTTTTTCTGCATAAACAGAATAGTCGCAGCCCTCGCGGTCAATGATCACCTTCACATTGTCCGCTTTCCCGAAATGGTTCTTACATGCCGTAAGAAGGGAATTCTCGATGGCCTCCAGCAATGTGTCTTTGCTGATGTTATATTCCTTTTCCAGCACCGTCATTGCTTCCATCAGTTCCTTGTTCATCTTTTATCCTCCTTTTAAAAATCAAATGCCAGACGGATTAAGGCAATATCTTTTCTGTCGAATGTACTTTCTGACCCATCCTCATAGCGGATGGTGACCGTATTTTCATCATAGGCTGCAAGAGCCCCTGTAAAGTCCTTCTGACGGTCCACGGCCCGGTAGAGCTTGATCTCCACCTGCTCGCCCATGCTCCTCTTAAAGTCCTTTTCCTTTTTTAAGGGTCTTCCAAGTCCCGGAGAGCTGACCTCTAAAATATAGCTTTCGTCGATGAAGTCCTCCTTATCCAGCCAGTCGCCCAGACGTCTGGACACCATCTCGCAGTCATCCACCGTAAAGCCGCCCTCTTTATCAATATAGGCCCTGAGATACCAGGTTCCGGCTTCCTTTACATATTCCACATCCACCAGCTCAAAATGATTTTCTTCCATGACAGGCAGTAAGAATGCTTCCACCCTTGCCTCATAGTCTTCCCGTTTTGACACGATCCCACCACCTTTCTTTTTATCAGCACCGGCTGTTCCCCCGCGTCCGTGCGTGTCTTTTCCGGACCGGAAAGAAGATACAAAACGAAAGAGTGGACTTTGTTTCGTCCACTCTTTTCAGCCAGTTACTTATGTTATCGTTTACATCATATCACACTCAAGAAGCAATTGCAATAGTTTTATTTTTTTTTCGAACAGTTCATATCGTTGAGACTGCAGCTCGTCTCGTCCTCCCGGCTCACCCCGTTCATGTCGTTCAGAGTCTGCTCCTTCTCCTCTCCTCCCAGGCAGTTCATGTCGTTGATCCCGCAGGTCCTGTGATCCTGATCGGTCATCCCGTTCATGTTTCCCAGCCCCAGGTTCTTTTTCTCCATGGTCATAAGCCTCTCCTTTCTTCTGTCCCGGCTCCCTTCAGTCCACATTTTTTGTGGCCACCATGTCCACGCCGGTTCCTGCCACGTTTTTAAGGACCACGTCTCCGATATGGACCGGCGCCTGGACCGTCACATCCTTTAACGCTCTCATACAGTCAAAGATCTTCTCCTTCGGCACGTCCTCCTTCGTCTTTACAGACACCATATCTGCCGTTCCGTTGGAGACCTTCACGGTGGAGGTCACGATCCTGGTTGGGTTGGTCACTTCTTTTCTGGCGTACACGTCGCCCCGCTTGCAGGTATTTCCTGTGACCGAGACCACCTCTGCCCCTTCCATGGACACCGTAAGGGAGCATCCCAGGGGACAGCCGATACAGATCAGTTCCCGTCTCTCCATTTTCTACGCCTCCTCCACCTTAATTGTAATGGTTTTCAGTTCCGGATGCAAGAGAAGCTTTTCCTTTTCCAGCCGGATCTCTTCCATCTCTCCGGGAGCCATCACCGGCCGTTTCCGCCGGATCACCTGCTCCCCGTCAAAGTATACGCCGATGCAGCAGTTTTTATAAACATTCCCCACACGGAACCGCACCACCTGGGTATCCTCCATCCGTTCAGGCGAGATCGTACAGGGAACCGTATACCGGACACCTTCCACAGCGTTTATGACGATCTCCCGGGCATTTTCCTTCCGGCCCTCTTTTATATAGGAAGCCGCATGTCTTCCGGCCGCCGCCGCCTCCTCTGACACAAAGTCCACCAGATCGTGGACATGGAGCACATTTCCGCAGGCGAACACGCCTTCCACGCTGGTCTCCAGGCTCTCGTTGACCCTGGGGCCGGAGGTGACCCGGTTCATGGCCACGCCCATGCCGCCAGACAGCTCATTTTCCGGGATCAGTCCCACAGAAAGGAGCAGAGTATCACAGGAATAGTCCTCCTCTGTGCCGGGAATGGGCTTTCCGTTTTTGTCCACCTCTGCCAGGGTGATCCCCGTCAGCCGTTCCTTTCCCCGGATCTCCACCACCGTATGGCTCAGCTTCAATGGGATCCCGTAATCGTTCAGGCACTGGACGATGTTCCTCTTAAGGCCGCCGGAATAAGGCATCAGCTCTGCCACCACCTTCACCTTTGCGCCCTCCAGGGTCATACGCCGGGCCATGATGAGTCCGATATCGCCGGATCCTAAGATCACCACCTCCCGGCCAGGCATGAAGCCTTCCATATTGACCAGCCGCTGGGCCGTTCCCGCAGAGTAGATACCAGCCGGACGATAGCCGGGGATATTGAGTGCGCCTCTGGATCTTTCCCGGCAGCCCATGGCCAGGATCACAGCCCTGGCTTTGATCTCAAACAGACCTTCCTCCCGGTTCATGGCCGTCACTGCCTTCTGGGGACTGATCTCCATGACCATGGTGTTCAGCTTATATTCGATCTTCCGTTCCCGGACCCTTTCAATGAACCTGGCCGCATATTCCGGTCCTGTCAGCTCCTCCTTGAAGGTATGGAGTCCGAAGCCGTTATGGATGCACTGGTTCAGGATCCCGCCCAGCTCCCGGTCCCGTTCCAGGATCAGGATGCTGTCGATGCCGCTGTCCTTTGCCGCCGCTGCTGCCGCAAGCCCCGCGGGGCCGCCGCCGACGATGACCAGATCGTATTCTCTCATCTTAAGCATCCTCCTTTCCAAGGGTATCTTTACTGGTTCCCACAAGGAGTCTGGACTCCCCGCCGGATTTTGTGATCTCCGTCATGGGAATGCCAAGCTCTCTGTGGAGCAGCTCCATGGTCCTGGGCGTACAGAAGCCCGCCTGGCACCGTCCCATGCCGGCCCTGGTCCTTCTCTTGACCCCGTCCAGGGATCTGGCTCCCAGGGGCCTGTGGATGGCATCCAGGATCTCGCCCTCCGTGACCATCTCGCACCGGCAGATGATGTTTCCGTAAGCCGGATTTTCTTTAATGAGCGCTGCCCGCTCTTCCTTTGAAAGTGTATCCGGGTCCAGGATCCCCTTTCTGACGCCGTTAAAGTCCGGATTTTCCGGAAGGTGTAAGATCCCCTCTACGATCTCCGCCACCATTTTCCCAATGGCCGGGGAGCTGGTAAGGCCTGGGGATTCGATCCCGGCGCAGTCCACAAAGCCCGGCGCTCCGGGAAGCTCCCGGATGATGAATTCGTGGCCGTCCTCATGGGCCCGGAGACCGGCAAAGGAGGTGATCACCTGCCGCATGGGAAGATTCTTCACATTCATCCCCGCCTTTTCGATCACCTGATCCAGCCCCTCTCTGGTGGTGGCGGTGGCTTCCTTATCCCCGATGTCAATGGCTGTGGGGCCGACGATGAGGTTCCCATGGACCGTGGGCGACACCAGAACGCCTTTTCCGTATTTCCCCGGCAGGGCGAAGATCGTGCGGTTCACATGGGCTCCGGCGCTCTTGTCCAGGAGACAGTAATCTCCACGGCGCGGAGTGATATGGATCTTCTCCTCACAGACCATATTATGCAGCTCATCTGCATAAACTCCCGCCGCATTGACCACGGTCCTGGTTTCCACATCGCCTTTATTTGTGTGGACCAGCCATCCCTCTTCTGTCCTGGTAAAGCCGGTGACCGTTGTATTGAACCGGAATTCCACGCCGTTGGTGCAGGCGTTCTCCGCCATAGCGATATTTAATAAGAAGGGACAGACGATCCCGGCTGTGGGAGCATAAAGCACTGCCTCAGTCTGGTCCGAAAGGTTTGGCTCCATCTCCCGGATCCGCTCCTTATCGGTAATGATCTCCAGCCCCGGAACGCCGTTTCTTACGCCTCTCTCATACAGGGCCTGAAGATCCGGGAGCATCTCCCGGTCCAGGCATACCACAAAGGAGCCGCAGGGACGGAACGGAAAATCCAGCTCTCTGGAAAGCTCCGCCATCATGCGGTTTCCCTCCACGTTGAGCTTCGCCATCAGGGAGCCCTCCGGAGCGTCATACCCCGCGTGGACGATGGCGCTGTTGGCCTTGGAGGTGCCGCAGCACACATCCTCTTCTTTTTCAAGGACGCAGATCCTTCCCTTATACCGGGACAGCTCCCTGGCTGCCGCCGCTCCGGATACGCCTGCGCCGATAATGATCACATCATACATGACTTCTCATCTCCTAAACGAGCAGAGCAAACAAAACATGTCTCCATGCTTTATTTGCTCTGCTCTTATCTCTGCAAATCTATCTTTTATTTTTGTAAGCCGGCTTCCGGGGGCTGCTGAAGATGATCTCCTGCAGCAGCCCCATCCGCACAGCGGGAGAGCTTGCTGGACCTTTATGCCCACGGAATGACTCCGTATAACAGGACGGCTGCCACCGCTCCGATCACCGGTCCGAGGATGACCACCGGCGCGTAGCCCCAGTTGGAATCGCCTTTTCCCTTAATGGGAAGAACGGCGTGGGCCAGACGGGGTCCCAGGTCACGGGCCGGGTTGATGGCATAGCCTGTAAGTCCGCCTAAGGACATACCGATGGATACGATGATCCCGAATACCAGGAACTTGTCAAGTCCGGCTGCCAGTCCGGGAACCTGTGCGATCCCCTTGATGGCAAATACCAGAACGAAGGTCCCGATGGCTTCGCTTAAGATGTTGCGGCCCATGTTGGGGACCGACGGGCTTGTGGAGAATACGCCGAGCTTCGTGGCCGCAGATTCTGTGGCGTCGAACTGGTCCTTAAACAGGGCGTATACCAGGCAGGCGCCCACGAAGGCACCGGCAAACTGTGCGATGATGTAGCCGGGTACCAGCCCCCAGGAAAGACTTCCGTCCACAGCAAGGGCAATGGTCAATGCCGGATTAAAGTGCGCTCCGGAGGCCGCTCCGAAGATAAAGGCCGGGATCATGACCGCAAGGCCCCAGGCAAAGGTGATCTGGATGGAACCGGCCCCCTTCATTCCGGATTTATTCAAGGTCACATTGGCGACAACGCCGTCGCCCAAAAGGATCAGGAGCATGGTCCCGATAAATTCTGCAATATATGCCATCATATTCTTCCGCCTCCATTCATTTATTTGGCCCAGCCAAAGGAATACTTCACTGCCTTATCCCAGCCGTCCACCATTTCCTTCCGCTTTTTGTCACAGATCGCAGGCTCAAAGGTACGGTCGATGGCCCAGTTCTTGATCACGTCCTCCTTGCTCTTCCAGTAGCCCACTGCCAGGCCCGCCAGGTATGCGGCGCCCATGGCTGTGGTCTCAATGCACTGGGGACGCTGTACCGGCGCGTTGATGATATCTGACTGGGTCTGCATCAGATAATTGTTGGCGCTGGCTCCGCCGTCCACCTTAAGGGCTGCCAGGCGGATCCCGGAATCGGCCTCCATGGCCTTTAATACATCGTTGGTCTGGTAGCACAGGGAATCCAGTGTGGCACGGATGATATGGTATTTATTGACGCCGCGGGTAATGCCCACGATGGTGCCTCTGGCGTACTGGTCCCAGTGGGGAGCACCCAGGCCTGTGAAGGCAGGAACCACATAGCAGCCGTTGGTATCCTTTACCTTATTGGCCATATACTCAGAATCCGGTGAGGAATCGATGAGACGCATCTCATCGCGGAGCCACTGGATGGCTGCGCCCGCCACGAAGATGGAGCCCTCAA
Organism: Pilosibacter sp. YYHA0881; assembly: GCF_051602715.1. Classification (GTDB taxonomy): domain Bacteria; phylum Bacillota; class Clostridia; order Lachnospirales; family Lachnospiraceae; genus Alitiscatomonas; species Alitiscatomonas aceti. The sequence goes on along the minus strand of NZ_CP175657.1, from coordinate 3,381,939 downwards.
GGGCGTAATTCACCTTTCCATCCAGTCCCCAGGCAATGGTCGTTACCAGTCCGTTCTTAGAAAATACCGGCTTTTCTCCGGTGTTCATCAGCATGAAGCAGCCGGTGCCGTATGTATTCTTCGCTTCGCCGGGATTAAAACAGGTCTGGCCGAACAGAGCCGCCTGCTGGTCTCCTGCCGCGCCGCCGATGGGGATCGGGCCGCCGAAATACTGGGGATCGGATTCCCCATAAATGCAGCTGGACGGCTTTGCCTCCGGAAGCATACATTTCGGGATGTTTAATTCCTGTAAGATCTCGTCATCCCACTGTAAAGTGTTGATATTGAACAGCATGGTACGGGATGCGTTGGAATAGTCGGTCACATGGACTCTTCCCTTAGTCAGTTTCCAGATCAGCCATGTTTCCACGGTTCCGAATAACAGCTCGCCTTTTTCTGCCCGTTCTCTGACGCCCTCCACATTGTCCAGGATCCATTTTAATTTGGTTCCAGAGAAATATGCGTCGATCACCAGTCCCGTTTTGGCACGGAAGGTGTCCACCAGACCCTTTTCCTTTAAGGTATCGCAGTATTCTGAGGTCCTGCGGCACTGCCATACGATGGCGTGGTAGACCGGCTCTCCCGTATTTTTATCCCATACGATGGTGGTCTCGCGCTGATTGGTGATACCGATGGCCGCGATGTCCTCTGAGGACGCACCGATCTTGGACATTGCCTCCACGGCCACGCCCAGCTGGGTGGACCAGATCTCATTTGCATCGTGCTCGACCCATCCCGGCTTCGGGAAATACTGGGTAAATTCCTTCTGGGCCACACTGCAGATCTCGCCCTTTTCATTGAAAAGGATACACCGGTTGCTGGTGGTCCCCGCGTCAAATGCCATTACATACTTTGCCATAAAAATTCCTCCTTATATACCCTGGATACATACTCCCCGTATCTATCCGTTATCAATACCCTTTCCTGTATCCGCCTCCGGCGGACTCTTTCACCCCTATACGGACCAGACAGACTGGTTTGTGCTGGACACTGAGATCGCCCCGGCTGACAGAGCGGCCATCACGTCCTCCTTTTCCGAGATCAGCCCCCCAGCGATCACCGGAACCTTTACGAGCCTTGCCACCCGGCGGATCACCTTGGGCATCAGCCCCGGAAGGATCTCGATGCTGTCGGGCCTTGCAAGTCCCATCTGCTTTTCAATATTTTCAAAGGCCATGGAATCCAGGACGAACACCCGGAGGGTCGTATAGAGATCCAGCTCCCTGGCCCGCTTGATGAGGGCAGGCTTTGTGGAAATGATCCCGTCGGCCCTGGTATTCTTTTTAATAAAGTCCACGGCCACTTCCTTTCCGCTGAGACCGCTTACAAGATCCATATGGACCATGGCGACCTTTCCGTGGGCCTTTAACTCCTCCACGATCCGGCAGATGCTGCAGACGTCTCCAAACAGGATAAATACGATCTTTATCTCTTCCCGTTCACAGCATTTCTTTACGCCGTCCATATCCTTTACGGCGGCGATCACTGGATTCGCATCCAGATAATCATAAAATTTCATTTCCATTGGATTCCCCCCGCTGTCTGCCGCTTCCGGCAGGTGATAAAAAAAGAGCATAGCAACCAACCCGGTTTTCTTACCGTTTGCACTATGCTCTCATCTCTCAGCACCTTTTTAACTTAAATTCATCATATCATATCGCACAAAAAATATCAATATGTTTTTCACATTTTGCGCATATTTTACAATCCGTTCTTTTTTATGGACGTTTATAGGCATTTTCATTTATTTCCGTCCATTTTCTCTTTCCGTTTTTATGCATTCTGCCCCAAGTTCTTACGCGGATGTCCTGTGTTTCCTGCTCCGTCCCGACAGCCAGATAAAATAGGCCGCGCAGAGCAGGATCTGGACCGCCGAAGAGCAGGGCGTTGCCAGACCGATCTTAAAAAGCGTCACTCCGGCCATGCGGCTCATGAACCAGGACACAGGGATCCTCACACAGAAGGCTCCCACGATCCCCTGGACCATAACGAAAAAGGTCTTACCGCATCCATTGAAATATCCCACAAAGCAGAACAGGAACGACGTAAGGATACAGTCGATGGCGTATGCCTTTAGATAATCGGCAGCCGCAGCCACCACCTGCGGGTCCCTGGCAAAGATCCCCGCCATGGCATCTCCGTGGAAAAACGAAAAATAAAAGAGGGTCACCCCGGCCATAAGGGAGGTTCCGATCCCGTAAAGCAGGGCACGTTTCGCCCGCTCCGGCTTCCCCGCCCCCATATTCTGGGCCACAAAGGCTGACATGGACTGCATGTAGGCCGACGCCACCAGCATGATGAAGGCGCAGAGCTTTTCTGCCACACCAACGCCGGCCGAGGCGATAACGCCCATGGAATTGACAATGGCCAGGATCACCAGAAAGGAAATGCTGACCAGCAGATCCTGGAGGGCAATGGGCGTTCCCAGAGCCAGAATCCTTCCCACCAGCCGTCTCTCAAACCGCAGGTTCTTTTTTCCAATGGTAAAGGGCAGGGTCCTCCTCCGGATCACTGCCAGGGACAAAAGGACGCTGGCCGCCTGGGCTGCCACCGTGGCCAGGGCCGCTCCGGCTGCCCCCATGTGAAAGCCGGCCACCAGGAGAAGGTCTCCTCCGATGTTAAAGACGCAGGCGGCGGCCACGGTAAATAAAGGCATCCTGGAATCCCCTATGCCGCGAAAAATGCTGCCCAGGACATTGTAGGCGATGATGAACACGGCCCCGGCGGAGCAGATCCGGATATAATCCACGGTCTGGGAAAAGGCCTCATCCGGCGCATGCATAAGCCCTGCCAGAAAGCCTGCTCCCAGGATCATTAAGACCGTAAGGACTGCCGCCAGGACTCCAAAGAGGCAGATCCCGCTCCCGATCACATCCCCAGCCTGCTCCGGCCGCTTTTCCCCGATCTTCTGGCCCACCAGGATCGTGATCCCCATGGCCAGTCCCGTGATCAGTGACGTTACCGTCTGCATGATCTGGCTGCCGGTGGAGACCGCCGACACGTCTGTGGGCGCTCCGAACTGCCCCACCACCATCAGATCCACCGCGCCGTACATGGCCTGTAGAAACAGAGCTGCCAGCACCGGCAGGGCAAACCTCAAAAGCCTGGAAAGGATCCTCCCCTCTGTAAAATCTGCTGTTTTTTCCATTGTATCTTCCTCCTTGATCTTCTGCATCCCACCAGAGACCCCCAAACAAGAACCTTCCTATAACATAAAAAGCCGGATAAAATACCAGGCGGTCCCCTGGCATCTTATCCAGCTTTGTAAATGCGTTTACAAGCCCTCCGATGAACTGTTTCCAGTATAGCATCACGGTTTTTCTTTGTCAATCCGGCCAGACGTCCCGGCATTTCCCAGCCGTACCGTTTCCAGGTATTCTCTCAGCTCGCCGTCCGCATGGGACAGCAGATAATTTTTCCCGTTCCTCTGCTGGGATTTTAACCGCCCCTGCTCATCTGCGATCTGGCTTTCCACATAGTCCACCTCTTCCTTCAGATCCCTGGCTGAAAGGAGAAGACAGCCCTGGCCCCGGATGATCAGCTGCTCCAGGCCGTCTGAGGTGGCCACTGTGACCCGGTACCGGGGGCCGATCTTATGGGCCAGCTTTTCAATATACTGGTCTGCCGTTTCTGCTTCCTTTGTGTATACCACATGGATGTTGTGATATTTTATGGCCTCTCCGGTGTTTCCTTCCACCTTATATGCGTCAAAGACCACGATCAGCGTACATTTTTTATAGCCCTGGTAATTGCACAGAATGTCCATGAGCCGGTATCTGGCGCCGTCGATGTTCACCTTTGCCAGCTCGCTTAACTCCTCCCAGGCGAAAATAATGTTGTAGCCGTCCACCAGAAGATATTCCTCCTCTGTGCCGGAGCTGGTATCTGCCGCTCCAGTTCCCCGGCCGCTCTTCCGGTCCGCGCGGTCTGGCCCCCATGGCCCGGGACGGCTGCTGCCCGCCCTCCGGCCCCCGGCCGTTTTCTGGCCTGGGCCGTCTGTACTCTGGCCGCTGCCGGTTCCATGGCCCAGGCCGCCTGTACTCCGGGCTTCGGCCGTTCTCTGACCCAGGGCGTTTCCCGGCGGATAGCTGCGCTTCGGTTCCCCGTAGGTACGCTTAAATATCTCCTCCAGTTCTTTATCTTCATAATACGACGCCGACAGCCTTCCGGCTCCTCCGCCAGTGCCTGCTGCGCTGCTCCGGCCTCCGCCTGCCCCGGCACCTGACCGTCCCTCCGGGACTCCGGCTCCGGAGCTTTCGTCCTCCCGTTCTTTCCGGTCCGGAAGATCCACACCGGCGGCCCTCCGTTTATCCAGAGGCGTCTGCACATGCATATGCTTTTTCACCTGATCCCAGGGCACCACCACTCCGGCTCCGTGGGAACAGAATACAGATCCTGCCGGATCTGCCAGATCCCCGTCAAAATCATAGCCCATGGCCTCCACCACCTCGTCCTGGTTATGGCAGGGCTCATATCCCTTGAGGCTTAAGGACAGCCGTCCCCTTCCCCTGGTATAATTGGTCACCTCCCGCTGGTAATCCCGCATACAGGCAGCCGGAGCGCTCCCGGTCAGCACCGCCATGCCGTTTCCTGTTTCCGGCGCCTGGAATTTCCCATACATCCGGTCAATGTCTGCCATGGCCCGGCCCACCGACTCCTCCGGCACCTCGAGAATAAATTCATAATACGGCTCCAGCAAGCGGCATCCCGCCTCCTTAAGCCCCTGCCGCACAGCCCGGTAGGTGGCCTGACGGAAATCGCCGCCCTCTGTGTGTTTAATATGGGCCCGGCCCGCCGTCAGAGTGATCCTCATATCCGTGATTTCTGAGCCAGTCAAAGTCCCCCGGTATTTTTTTTCTTCCAGGTGGGTCAGCACCAATCTCTGCCAGTTCCGGTCCAGAAGATCCTCGCTGCAGTCACACCCCAGCACCAGGCCGCTTCCCGGCTCCAGAGGCTCCATCAGCAGATGGACCTCCGCATAATGGCGCAGCGGCTCAAAATGCCCCACTCCCTCCACTGGCCGCTGGATGGTTTCCTTATATACGATATTTCCAGTCCCGAAATCCACCTCCACGCCGAACCGTTCCAGGATCTGGCTTTTCAGGATCTCCATCTGCACCTGCCCCATGACCTGGGCCCGGATCTCTCCCAGAGTCTCATCCCAGACAATATGGAGCAGGGGATCCTCCTCCTCCAGAAGCCGGAGGTTTTTCAGCATTACATGGGCATCTGCCCCATCGGGAAGGATCACCTGGTAGGTAAGTACCGGCTCCAGAAGCGGGCTCTTCCCCGATCTCTCCACACCGAAGCCCTGTCCCGGGCGGGTATCTGATGGACCTGTGACCACGCAGATACAGCCCGCCTCCGCCTCACTGGCCAACTCGAACTTTTCCCCCGAATAGATCCGGATCTGGTTGACCTTTTCCGTCTGCTCCTGATCCAGAAAGCTCTTTACCTTCAGGCTTCCTCCGGTGATCTTTAAATGGGTCAGCCGGTTTCCCTGGCTGTCCCGGGATATCTTAAAGACCCGCGCGCCGAATTCCCGGGAATACCCGGTCCCGGCGGTGAAGGTCTCGAATCCCTTTAAAAACTCCTCCACGCCCGTAAGCTTCAGGGCCGACCCGAAATAACACGGAAACAGCCGCCGCTCCTTCACAGCCCGGCGGACCGGGTCCACAGACAGGATCCCCCGCTCCAGATACTCCTCCAGAAGCTCCTCCCCGGCCATGGAGATCTCCTCAAAAAACTCCTCTCCGTTCTCTCTGTCTCCGCTGTACGAAAGAATCCCATCCGTTCCAGCCGTCACTCCCGTAAAATCTGTTACCGCGCTGTCCAGACGGCGCTTTAATCCGGAAAGCAGCGCCTCCCGGTCTGTTCCCGGCTGGTCCATTTTATTGACGAACAGGAACACCGGGATCCTGTACCGCTTCAGAAGACGCCAAAGGGTCTCCGTATGGCCCTGGACGCCGTCCGCCCCGTTGATCACCAGGACCGCATAGTCCAGCACCTGCAGCGTCCGTTCCATCTCTGCCGAGAAATCCACATGGCCCGGCGTATCCAGAAGAGTCACCGCCGTATCTCCCAGTGTAAGCTCTGCCTGCTTGGAAAAGATCGTGATCCCCCTGGCCCGTTCCAGCTGATATGTATCCAGAAAAGCGTCCTTATTATCCACTCTCCCCAGCTTCCGTATGGTGCCGGTGGTATATAGGATGGCCTCGGAAAGGGTGGTCTTTCCCGCATCCACATGGGCCAACAGACCCGTACAAATATGTTTTTTCATTCCTTCAGGCTTCTGTCCGCCCATGAAAAGCGCCTCCATTCATGATTGCATAATGCTAAATTATACCATAAAAGGAGGCGTTGGTCGAGATGCTGTTGCTCTCGGTTCATATAAACTTTATCGCATAGGAATTTTAGGATAAAGCTCATTGTGATGTGCCGTGGCAGCCGCAGCCTTTTCCTGCCTGCAATTTTGCCTGAATGTCCACCAGCAGATTGACCTTCGGCGGCTCTGCCTGTGTAACAGTTTTCTTTCGTGGGATATGCACTTTCTTCCCGGAGAGAACTGCCTGCAAATCCTCCAATCCATATCCTTCGCCCAGGCTGTCCAGGCGGGCGGCTTTCTCCCAGCCTGGGAGCTTCAGGCGATACGATTTTCCGCGCTTTGATACCTCACAGCCAGACTCTTTCAGCAGTTCCTCAAAGTCAACAGGACTTTGTGATCATGCGTTGTCAATCGCCACACGAAGCAGCTCCCGGCAAGAAGGCTTTGCCTGATCGCCCGACTTTCTGTGCAGCCAAACCAATAAACTGCTGTTTCATTTTCCTGCCACAATTCGGACAGATTTTGTTGTTAGCACCCATATCATTCTTCCAGCTTATAAAAATCGTCCAAATTTAATTCATGCTTCAATTCTTCTTCTGTCTGCAGATAAGTAAAATATTTTGATGCAAATATCTGGTGATTATCTTCCGGCAGCGTGTACTTTACAATAGAGTCGCCCTTGTCTGCACAAAGGACAATACCGATAGGCTGTGAATCTCCCTCATTCATCATTTCACGGGTATAATAGTTCACATACATCTGCATTTGTCCCAGATCCTGATGGGTCAGTTTTCCCATCTTCAAATCAATCAGAACAAAGCATTTCAAAATGTAATTGTAAAATACTAAGTCGATGAAAAAATCCTGTCCATCCAGTGTAAACCGCTTTTGCCGTGCTACAAAAGAAAATCCTCGTCCCAGTTCCAGAAGAAAATGCTGGAGGTGGTCAATCAATGCCTGTTCCAGCTCACCTTCATATACATGGGTATCTGGCTGAATCTGCAAAAATTCCATCACAAAAACTGATTTTACAAAAGTATGCTGACGAACACCACTTTTTCAACACGCGCTTTTTCGTAGACGACGGATTTTCCGGCGTGAGCTTTGAGCGTGAGGGGCTTCAAGCCATGCTGCATGAGGTTGAAGCCGGGAACGTGGCGACCGTCATAACAAAAGACCTTTCCCGTCTGGGACGTAATTATCTGAAAACCGGGGAGCTGATAGAGATTGTCTTTCCCGAATATGAAGTGCGCTACATTGCCATTAACGACGGTGTAGACACAGCAAGGGAAGATAACGAGTTTACCCCTCTGCGGAACTGGTTCAACGAGTTTTACGCCCGCGACACCTCAAAGAAAATCCGGGCTGTCAAACAGGCAAAGGCGCAGAAAGGCGAGCGCGTCAACGGCGAAGCTCCTTACGGCTACCTTATCGACCCGGATAACCGCAATCATCTGATACCCGACCCGGAAACGGCGCACGTCGTAAAACAGATTTTTGCAATGTATGTACGGGGCGACCGTATGTGTGAAATCCAGAACTGGCTGCGGGACAATGAAATACTGACCGTCGGGGAACTGCGCTACCGCAGGACAGGGAGCAAACGCCACCCCCGCCCACAGCTCAACGCATGGTACAACTGGCCGGATAAGACGCTGTACGACATTCTGACAAGGAAAGAATATTTAGGGCATACCATAACCGGGAAAACCTACAAGGTATCTTATAAGTCGAAAAAGACGAAAAAGAACCCGGAGGAAAAAAGGTATTTCTTCCCCAACACTCACGAACCTTTGATTGATGAAGAAACCTTTGAACTTGCACAGAAGCGGATTGCCACCCGGCAACGCCCGACAAAGGTTGATGAAATTGACCTGTTTTCCGGGCTGCTCTTTTGCGGGGACTGCGGCTACAAAATGTATGCAGTACGCGGAGCCGGGACGCTTGAACGGAAACACGCCTACACTTGCGGCAACTACCGCAACCGGGCAAGAAATGATATGCTCTGCACTACGCATTATATCCGCAAAAGCGTATTGAAAGAACTTGTCCTTGCAGACTTGCAGCGAGTAACGTCTTATGTGAAAGAGCATGAACAGGAGTTTATCGAAACAGCCAACGAGTGCAGCGCAAAGGCAGTACAAAAGACGCTGACACAGCAGCGGAAAGAGCTTGACAAGGCGCAGAACCGTATTAACGAGCTGAACATCTTATTCCGCAAGCTCTACGAGGACAACGCTTTAGGGAAACTTTCAGATGAACAATTTGCTTTTCTGACTTCCGGCTATGATGAAGAAAAAAAGACGCTGACCCGGAGGATTGCGGAGCTGTCACAGGAAATCGACAACGCCACCGAGCGCAGCGCGGACGTAAAAAGGTTTGTCGCACTGGTACGCAGATACACAGCGATTGAAGAACTGACCTACGAAAACGTCCATGAATTTATTGACCGTATTCTTATTCACGAACTGGATAAGGAAACGAACACCCGCAAAATCGAAATCTTTTATAGCTTTGTCGGCAGAGTTGATACAGGTGACAAGCCTACCGAAAGTATCTCCTATTTCAGACAGATAGGAGCCGACGTAAAGAGTTATGCTATCTAACATACATCAAAAAGAGGTAAGATAACACCCTCTGCAAAAAAGGTGTCGTTATCTTACCTCAACAAAATTTCCTCCACTCCAACCGTCATCGGTATAGTGCTGACAGTTCGTATAACCTTTCTGATGGGCATAGCTTTCGAGGTATTTTTTCTGATTGACAATACTGTTGCTATCACCAGTTTGGTCATCATCACGGGACAGTCTTTCATATAAAGCTGTGATTTTTCCTTCAGTCTGTTTTACGCTCATGATGCGCTCCTTTCAGACTGTCAGCTCATTTGTGGTGAATCTATTATACCACAAGTTCCGCCAGTTGTAACCGTTTCATTGCGAATCATCCGTAAAATTTTATCCTCCATTGTTTCTTTCTCTGTATCGCTGAATACTACTTTAACTTTATAGGTGGTGCCGCCAATGCGGCGAATCACATAAGAAAAATTACTGTTCTCGTTTTTTGCCATAGGCAGTTACCTCCGTGTTGAAATATTCATTGTTTTTTCGTATAATAGGTTTAGTTCCGGCATGATGTAACCATTTGTATGGTTAAAATCGAGCAAAAGGTATTAACACCCTGCCAATGCAGAAACGCCCTCAAAAAAGCCTTGCGGCACAAGGCTTTCCGAGGGCAAAAGCGTTACATCTGCTGCTGTTTCTCCCGGTACTTGCGTACCCGTGCTGCGGTCTGCTTACGGCGAGCTTCTTCGGCGCAGTGCTGTGAGCAGTACACCCGTTTTCCGTCAGTTGGGAACGGCTTGCCGCATTGTTTGCAATGAGTGGTCGGTATTTGCGTGAATACAGCTTCCAACCCTGCATCTTCCGGCAGGACAGACTTGCGGAAATATCTGCATAGTGCGCTGTTGGTAAAGCAGATTCCCAACATTGGACAGTCACAGTCCAATGGCAGGCAGCCGTACTCTTTGTCGTAGTTGGCGCAGAGAGAAGTAACCAGCTTTTTGATCCGCTGCTTCTCCCTGCCCGTCAGCTCACGATAATTGTTTGACATAGGCGGTTTCCTCCTTTCATTCAGTGTCGAAAGTAATCTAATAACAGATAAAATAGATTACCTCCTCACTTATAGGAGAAATACAGGGTACTTAGCGGAACTGTTTTTACGGAGAATCCAAGAAATTTTCAAAAATATTTTTGAAGGGAGGTGTCTGCGGTGTTCGACGATCCCGAACGATATGAACATGACGGCTTTTATGAAGAAGATACTGACTATGAAGATGAATATGAAACGGACGATTTCGATTACATAGTCGATGACGAAGAGGATGAAAATGCCCTTTGGGACGATGAGGAAGAAGCCGCTGACGATCTTCCCGAAAAGAAGCGAAGGAAGCGGAAGAACCAAGTTGTTCTTGCTGACAATGATACGGATACCGAAGAAACCGAATTATCCGAACAAGCCATGTGGCAGATTGCAAAAGAAGAACAGCTCATCGAAGAACTGGAAGCCGACGCCGAGGAACATCCCTTTGAGGATGGTACTGACGAGGGAGAACCGGAGCGTAAGAAGCTCAAACGAGAACTGCGGGCAGAAGCCCTTGCACGATTGGAGGATTCCGCCAGAACACAACGGGAGTTTGAAAATGTGATTGCATGGTGGGACAGGCTGGATGCCAATCGGGAGCGTAGGGAACGCTATCATGAACTCAGTCGCAGCGGTGACGATGTTCCGCTTGACTATGGTGCATCTGCCAATGAACTCTTTTTCCCGGATATGCTAAACGACGTACTGGAAAAGCAGCTCCGAAAGGGAGATTTTATTGACGCCATTTTCTACTGTCCTTACGACATCCATGAACTGGTAACGGAAGAATACCTATCCAAAATCCTCTGGGAATTGAATGAGGAACACAAGGAGCTACTCTTTCTCTGCGCTGTCCGGCTGTTTAGCTCAACAAGAATCGCTAAAATACGGAATCAAAGCGACCGGAATATCCGCAAGGTGCGTGGCACAATGCTAAAGAAGATACGAAAAAAGCTGCTTCCTGCACTTTTGGACAAGGCAGAAAAGCAGCAGCCAATGACCTTATTGGAGAAAGATTTTTTAGAAGAATCTGGAATGGAGATTGATTCAGGGGAAAAGAAATAATATAATTGATAATATAAAACTGAGTTATTCAGGTTACAATATGAAGTGAGGAATAGACTGATATGGGAAATATAAAAGCAGAAGAAGCAATGAAGGAATTAACACTGATGCTGTTATACCTCTCCCGCTTTACACAGGGAGAAAAGTTTCACGAAGCAACCGATTTTTATGCGTGGAAAGGCTATGATTTTGATATACTGAACGAATTGGACGATGCAGACTATATTCGGCAGGGAAATCATCCGTCCCGTTCCAAATCGGTATATATTACGGAAAGCGGTATGGAGCAGGCAAAAGAGCTTTTGTCTAAATATGGTATCAGTGATTGGAAACAGGGGTGAGAAAATGAAGAACCTTTTTGAACGAACCAGTTCTAATTGGGTGCGGTATAGTGAATATGAATGGAGGGCGGCAGAGGACGGAACTCTGTATCTCACGCCCACCAAGACGGCACAACCGAGTATTTATGATCCACTGGCAGAGTATCAGCAGATAGTCTTAGACGCTATCAATATCGGACGAATGGAATCGCAGGGCAAAACTCCACAGGAGATACAAAAAGCTATTGGACAATTTGCAGTAAAGTATGGTTTGCTTGGTCTTATGACAGCTTTGCCGACCACACCAACATTTATGGACTATGAAGCAGTTTATCTGCCGAAAAATCACTTTATCAAAGAAGAAACCATGTCCACTAAGGATTATCTGCATCTGTTCTTTCCGTTTCACAATCCGGATGTGGTCAAGCGTGGTGTAGAATCCATGTGGAACATACAGAATGACCGTGTGATGATGGCGCTTGCTATGACCATGAGCGATAAGCCGATGGCAGTCAATATGAGCTTTCAGCGGGAATATGCCGAGCCATACGAATGGATGAAACAGCAATTTATTGATTTGGCGTTCACTTTCCTGACTTCTGTTATTTTTTACGAAGATTACGATGATATGACACCAGATCAAAGGCTTCTGATGCAGGAAGGAATGACAGCCTTTGGCGGTATTGCACCAACTTACCGGATTGCACTGCTTGACAAGCCGACGATTATCTGGGATTTCCACTCCCTTATGCTTGGGATTCAGATGATGTTCAGCTTTATGCTGACCGACAGCGAAAACCCGATTAAGCTTTGCAGGCATTGTACCAAAGCTTTTGTCGCAAGCAGACCAAGTGCTGTATTTTGCAGCCCGCAGTGCAAGAATAAGCATAATGTTTACAAAAGCAGAGCGAGAAACAAAAGTGAAGAATAGGAAGGGAATGGATATGAACGAAGAATATGGGCTAACTCCTTATGAAACAAGGGAAATCCTGTTTTATAAAACCGATAATGGTGAAGTTCGGGTTGAAATCCTTTTATATCAGGAAAACTTGTGGCTGACGCAGGCAAAGATGGCAGAATTATTTGAAGTGCAAAAGGCGGCTATTTCAAAACATTTGAAAAATATTTTTGCATCTGGCGAATTGCAGGAAGAAGCAGTTGTTTCCAAAATGGAAACAACTGCGGCAGACGGCAAGCGGTACAATACCAGCTATTACAATCTGGATGCCATTATTGCTGTCGGATACCGTGTTAATTCTAAAAAGGCTACGATGTTCCGCATTTGGGCAAATCGAGTATTAAAAGAATTTATTATTAAAGGCTATGTGATGGACGATGCACGACTGCGAGAACCAGAAAACCTCTTTGGTAAGGACTATTTTGAGGAACAGTTGGAGCGTATTCGTGATATTCGCTCCAGCGAACGCCGTTTTTATCAAAAAATCACGGACATTTACTCCCAGTGCAGTGCTGACTATGATGTGAACAGTCCTGTTACAAAAGAGTTTTTTGCCACAGTACAGAATAAGCTTCATTACGCTGTCACTCATCATACGGCGGCTGAGATTGTTTATGGACGAGCCGATAGCACAAAACCAAACATGGGCTTGACAACTTGGAAAAATGCTCCGCAGGGGCGTATTCGCAAGTCGGATGTTTCAATCGCCAAAAACTACTTGAACGAAGAAGAAATGATAAATCTGAATGAGATCGTGACAATGTATCTGGACTATGCCGAAAGACAGGCACGGCGGGGAAATATCATGTATATGCAGGATTGGGTTAATCGTTTGGATGCGTTCCTCCAGTTCAACGAAGAAGATATTTTACATGACAAAGGCAAAGTGACCGCTGCCATCGCAAAGGCGTTTGCAGAAAGTGAATTTGAAAAATTCCGTGTTTTGCAGGATAGAACATATCAGAGTGATTTCGACTGTCTTGTGGCAAATATCGAAGAAAACAGCAAACAAACAAAATAAATCAGGAAACCCCACGCTTCCGATTTTATTGTCAGAAGTGTGGGGCTTTTGTATCAGGTTTACAGATCATATACCAATTCGTGCAGAACGATTTCTTCCGCACGGTTACAGATACTGTTCATACGGCGCACCCATTCTATTTGATCAGCCGCTTTGAGTGCTTCGGTCACACCTTCCTGCTTTGCCATAGCGGAAACGATGTTTTTCATGCGCTCGTTGCAGGCTTGATCGAGTCCAGCTAAATGCTTGAACAGCGTTCCCTCCAGCACATAGTTGTTGTAGAGGATTTTACGGTACTCTTTCAGATAGCTGCGGCGCATACGCCCATATTTGCCTATCTGATATTCGCCGTCATCCGGCAAAGTAATGTTGGGAATGAAATAATCGCCCACTTGACGGTATGTTCCGCCCATTTCTTCAAAGATAGATTTCATAAAGCTCAGCTCCTTTTGCGTTGATTTCCAGCGGTTATAAGGCTTTTTGACTCCTTTCTTACAACTGCTTTTCAATTTACCACAAATGAGCCGCAGTCATATGTATTAGGTGGCAGAAACCACCCTTTACATATTAACTCTTGGTTCTGTATGCTCTCGCTTTCCCCGGCTTGCATATCTTCCTGGCTCAATCTGCAATATAAAGCGGTAATCTTGTCTGTCTGTAACATTTTGTCCTCCTTTCCGACGACAGACAAGCATGGTATTTGTACTGTCTATATTATACCACATACCGCTGCCTGTGTCATGTATAAAATGTGAAGAAACGCCCTATTTCCGGGCGTTTGCGGGGTTCAGTTCCATGTCTTTGCGAATGAGTTTTTTTATCTTTTTATCCAGTGTGTCCGTTGCGCGTTCACTTGCGGACGAACATACAAGGTAAGTAACTTTTCCTATTTTATGCTCCGTTGTGGTAACGGGCGTTTGGTTTTGCGTCAAAGAAAATCCCCCTTTCTTTCGCAAACATATAATATAGTCTATGAATAGCAGCAAGTCCACTATTCAATAAAACAAAGGCTTTAATCGGACGGTTATTAGCATAACCTCATGGGAATTTCACCCCGGCATGGTTCTCATGCCGCCCTACCCATTGCCTGCGACGCTCTTAACGCTCGGACTGTGGCTGTAAGGAAGTATCATTGTATATTCTGCGTGTCGTCGCCCGCAAGCCGCTACACTTGCTTTCCGGCGCGGTGTTGGTCGCTCGGCTGTCCGGGCGGGGATAACCTCACCCGGATAGCGTCATGGCGCACCCGCCGTATGGCTCGGCGCAAAAGGAACGTATCCGATTTGCCCTATGCTGCGCCGCCGTTATCTTGCGCCGCTTTCTTTGTCAAGGTTCAGAATGGCTTTGCTGCCGCGTCAGCAGCGGAACGGAAAAGGGGGAGAGAGAAAGCGTCCCGCCGCCGCTGCGGTTTATTCCTCTGCCTTAAAGGTGAGGACAGCCATCATCAGTTTTGCTTGCAGCCGTTCCCGAATGTCGTGGTCTACGCCAAAATAGACGTTCCCGCGCTCGTCGTACAGCTTCCGCATGGAGAGGCGGGCTATGTAGCCGCTGAAATGCTGCAAGACAATCTTCATGGCGTCCGGGTCGCCCTTTGTCGCTGCCACAATGACAGGATAAGGAACAAGGGCATTTTCCGGGTAGCCGGGTTCGTTACCATTCGTCCCATTCATCAGCATTTTCCTCCAGATATTTTCTTAATTTCTCAAAAGAGCTTGTCCGCCTGTACTGTATCGTGCTTCTCGACGTGTTGAACAGCTCCGCAATCTCGGTATCGTTCATTCCCTCGAAGTAATACAGCAATATGGCTTTGCGCTTTTCTTCCGGCAAAGTACGGATTGCTTCAAGAAGCAGCTTTGGCGTGATTTTCTTCCCGGCTTTCTCAAAGACGGTTTCGGCGGCTTCACGTTTGAAATATTCATCAAACGTATGAAGCTGCCGCGCTTCGTCTAAGGTCATGTCGGAAAAGGTCACTTCCTTTGCCTTGTGTCTGCGAAGTTCTCTATGGGTGTCGCAAGCTTCATTGTGCAATACCGTATTACAAAACTTCTGAAAAGCACACTGTTTGTAAAACTCCCTGCTATTAGGTTCCACATTCTCACCTCCTTTCTCGTTGGAAAGTTGGTGGTGCTTCCCCCCTTTTCGCGGGGCAATACGGCGTTTTTCAAAAACGCCGAAGATTTTTTGAAATTTCTTCAAAAATTTTTTGAACGTACAAAATGCGCCCGTCCGAAAAGCCCGGACGGGCGCATAGGCATTGTAAGCAGTATCCAGATGATTAGACAGTTCATATATATAAGCGTAGTTTCCCCCGGTGGTGGGCGGGCTTTTTTTGATAAGTCAATAACTGTCGGATTTTGTCGATATGCTTTTTGCTTCATGGCGGCTACCTCCTTTAGCCGCCGATTTCAACAGTGATACCGCGTCATTTCATTAGAAGATAAAAAGAAACGGCGGCTTTGATTTTTCAAAGCTGCTGCGGAAATCAAAGAACGACAAGCAACAGTTCTGATTTTGCTCCAATATGGTTATTAGGGGCACAAATTAAAATCAAAAAAGAGCCGATAACAGCAGTATTTCAAACTGCATATTATCGGCTCTGCGTCTGTGCGTCTGGCTCTTTTAATTAAATTATTTCTGTTGTTTTTTGGCTTTATTATATGTATTAGCTAACTGTCCACAAGCTGCTTTAATCTCTCTACCATGAGAAACTCTCATGGTAACTTCAAGTCCTGTTTGCTCTAATTGATGTTTGAACGCAACCATTTCTTGTTTTTGTGGTGCTCTAATTTTTGAATTACTCGTCGGGTTGTATTGCAGCACGTTAATCATAACATTTTTGCCCTTAAACCATTTTGCAAGTTGCCTTATATCTGAGGAACGGTCATTTATACCTGGTAAAAGCAAATACGCAAATACCACTTTTCGATTATGCCTTTGAGAATAGGACAATGCTTGCTTAACAACATCTTCAATAGCGTACATGTGCATATGAGGAATGATACAGTTTCTCGCAGCCTGTGTTGCTGCATGTAAAGATATTGTCAACTGAATTTTTAGATGTTCTTCGCGCAATTTTTTTAATTGATTAACTGGACCAACTGTTGATACGGTAATGCCGTCGGTTGGAAAGTTAAGTCCATTTCTATCTCGAAGAATATGGATTGCTGCAATCAAGTTGTCGTAATTGAATAAAGGTTCTCCCATTCCCATAAAAACGATACGATTTACTTTTTGACGTATCAATACAACCTGCTGCACAATTTCAGACGGTGTTAGATTACGAACAAAACCATTGCGTCCGGACTCACAAAAAATACAGCCAACAGAACAACCAACTTGCGTACTTACGCAAACAGTCCCACCATCTCGCCGTTTAATAAAAACCGTTTCAATATACCTGTTATCTTTCAATTCATAAACATACTTTTCAGTATCGCTACTTTTATAGACTTTTTTTGTTGATATTGATAGATTTTCTTTGTGAAATGGCTGTTTATACAATTCCGTATATAAGGCTCTTGCTTTATCCTCTCCAATTACTTCCGACATTTCTTTGTAAGTAAATCCGTATGGGTCATTCAATATTTCCGTAGGTGTACTTTTAGGTAAGTGTTTCATTTAAATATCCTTCCTTTTCAAAATTAAAAAGTTTGTTTTTCAGAGTTTTTGATTATGATTTCTAGTTTTTCAACATCAACGATATGCGTTAATTTACATTTAGGGCAGAAAAGAGGAAAATTTCTTAATACCGTATTATAAAATACTTGAACCCTCGTCTTTCCGTTACAAATTGGACATTTTATCCAATATTTTTCAAGCATAATATTTCTCCTTTTGCGCAAAAAAATGCAGGTCAATTCTCAACATGAGCATTGACCTGCATTTATACATATAATACTACAACAAAATTAAGGCATAGTTTTTATACTATGTCTATACGTCGTTAGTTTTGTTGTATAGCATACGCAAAATAAGCATGACAAAAAAGCCCATATTGAAAATGGGAAAAATCTTTTTTGATTTCAATGCTTATCGAATACGCATGCTATGTAACATAAACATTCCCCCCTTTTATATAATATTATATACAAAAGCAGCTTGTTGTCAACATATATATATGAATTATTTTGGCTAACTGATAGAACTACGTAGACATATCCAAGAAGAAAGGGGAACAGTAAAATGTAATAGGGTGAATAACTATGGCAAAAAGACCAGTACCACGATACGACTTTAAGGCTTTTGGGGCAGCGATAAAGGCAGCGCGTGAGGGATGCAAGGAGAGCCGCAAGAAAGTAGGCGACGAAATGTTTATCTCGCCGCGCTACCTTGCGAACATTGAGAACAAGGGGCAGCACCCAAGTTTACAGATATTCTTTGAGCTGATACAGCGTTACCATATATCCGTAGACCAATTCCTTTTAGAAACGCCGCCGGAGAAGAACACGCAGCGGCGGCAGCTTGACGCGCTTCTTGACGGTATGAGCGATACAGGCATACGGATTGTAACCGCAACGGCAAAGGAGATTTCCGAAGTCGAAAAAGAGGGCGAATAGGAATGTCCGACTTAAAACTGAACAGGATTTAGAAAGCGTTGTAATCTTTTTTGAGGTTGCAGCGTTTTTCTTTTGCGTAAGTTTGGCAAAATCGCTTTTTCTCCGTAGTAGGTGATAAGAGCCTAAAGGATAAAAACATTCGTAGCAAGCATAGGAAGCGGGTACCACTTCCGTATTTTCGCCCTCCCGCGCTGCGGCGCGTCGGTTGAAAATTGCTTGTTGGGAAGTGTCCCAAACCCTCGGAACGGAAAGGAAAGGAGCGAACACATGGACGGACGCAAAAGGACAGTGCAAATCAAATTCAGAGTGACGGAAGCGGAACGGGATTTAATACTGGAAAAAATGAAGCTCGTACCCACCCGGAACATGGCGGCGTATCTGCGGAAGATTGCCATTGACGGGTATATCATTCAGATAGACCACGCCGATATAAAGGCTATGACCGCAGAGATACAGAAAATCGGTGTCAACGTCAACCAGATAGCACGCCGCGTAAACGCGACGGGGAACGCATACCAAGAGGACATAGAGGAAATAAAGGGGGTGCTTGCGGAGATATGGCGGTTACAAAGATTAAGCCTATTAAAAGCACTCTAAGCAAAGCCCTTGACTATATCGAAAACCCGGACAAGACGGACGGGAAAATGCTTGTGTCCTCTTTCGGTTGCTCCTATGAAACGGCAGATATTGAGTTTGAATATACCCTGTCGCAAGCACTCCAAAAGGGGAACAATTTAGCCTTTCATCTGATACAGTCCTTTGAGCCGGGGGAAGTCGATTATCAGAAAGCCCATGAAATCGGAAAGCAGCTTGCCGACGCGGTAACAAAGGGGCAGCATGAGTATGTACTCACGACGCACATTGACAAAGGACACGTCCATAACCATATCATTTTTTGCGCGGTGAACTTTGTAGACCACCATAAATACAATTCCAACAAAAGGAGCTATTACGGCATACGGAACATGAGCGACAAGCTGTGCCGGGAAAATGGCTTGTCCGTTGTCGTCCCCGGCAAGGGCAGCAAGGGAAAGAGCTATGCGGAGTACCAGGCAGAAAAGACGGGTACAAGTTGGAAAGGCAAGCTGAAAACCACTGTTGACGCGCTTATCCCCCAAGTTTCCAGTTTTGAGGAATTGCTAACGCGGTTACAGGCGGCGGGCTATGAGATAAAGCCGGGGAAATATGTATCATGCCGCGCCCCCGGACAGGAACGCTTCACCCGCCTTAAAACCCTCGGCGCAGACTATACAGAGGAAGCCGTAAGGGAACGGATAGCGGGCAGACGGACAAAGGTGGCGAAAGCTCCCAGAGAGCAGCGCGGCGTGTCGCTGCTTATCGACATTGAGAACAGTATCAAGGCAGCGCAGAGTAAGGGCTATGAACAGTGGGCGAAAATCCACAATCTGAAACAGGCAGCTAAAACAATGAATTTCTTGACGGAACATAAGATTGAGCAGTACGCGGATTTAGTCAGCCGGATTGAGGAAATGGCAGCGGAAAGCGGACAGGCGGCAGACGCATTGAAGAACGCCGAAAAGCGGCTTGCGGAAATGGCGGTGCTTATCAAGAATGTTTCCACCTATCAAAAGACAAAGCCTGTCTATGACGCATACCGCAAGGCAAGGAACAGGGAGAAGTACCGCGCCGGACAGGAACAGGCAATTATCCTCCATGAAGCCGCCGTAAGGTCACTGAAAGCGGCGGGCATTGCGAAGCTCCCGAACCTCGCCGCGCTGCAATCGGAGTATGAAGCCCTCCAAGCGCAGAAAGAAGCCCTTTACGCCGACTATGGAAAATTGAAAAAGAAAGTCCGGGAATATGATATTATCAAGCAGAACATTGACAGCATTTTACAGGCAGACAGACAGCCGGAACGGGAAAAGGAAACAGAACGCGGATAAGGATAGCAAAATCCCCGCCGCTGTGCTATGATAGGGCTATCAAAAAGCAGAGGAGCGTTGAGCATGGAAAACCAGAAAATGCCGGAATATGAAACCATACGCGCCGCCGTTGCCGGGGAGAAATGGGCGGTGGAGAAAGTCGTGGATTGCTACAAGGACGAAATCGACAGGCTATCGACGGTAGCGGTCAGACAGCCAGACGGAAGCACGAAACAGGAAATCAACGAAGATATGCGCCAGTCTATCACAAAGAAGCTGATAGAAGCCCTCCCGCAGTTCCCGCTTGAAGAAATGGAAAAGGGAAATGTCAGATAGGCAAAAAAAGAACAGGGCGCGGAAGCCAGTATATGACTTCCGCGCCCTGTCTTTTTATGGGTGCTGTTTTCGTGAATGTTACGCAGTAGAACGCCATTTTCGGGGGTAAAGGTATAAAGTATCGCCTATCCGATTTTCACGCCCGGAAAGCCCTGTAAATCAAGGGATTTTCCGCGCCTACTGCGTAACAGGGGCGCGTCTTTTCCTCATGCGCTCGGCGGCCTGCCTGCGAGTGATACGTTTCCGGCAGTCGGGGCAGTATTTGACGCTGTTAGAGCTTGACGCAAAGAACGCGCCGCACTCGGTACACTTCTTCCTGTCCCCGGTCTGGTAAAGCTCCGCATAGAGCAGCTTGTCGGCGGGAAGCACCGCAACCCGGAACCACTTGCAGAGAAGCGAATAGGAAATGAGCTGCGGACATACGCACTCGTCCCCGTCGTCCAGTAAGATACAGTTCCCGTTATCGCAGTTGCAGCACGTCCGGCGCACAAGCGCATTTACTTTCCGGCTCTGGGGCGGTGTCAGCCGCTTAATCCCACTCATGCTTCATCAGCGGCGTAAATGGGAAGCACCGCAAACTCCGCTTCGCCCATGCGCTCCACTTTGGCAAGGGTACGGGCTGCAAAGTCCCGCATTTCCCCGTCCATAAAGGGCAGCGCGGCGTTCATGGCGACGATAAGCCCCTGTCGGCTCCCGGTCTTGTAAATGCTCAAAAGGTTTGTTTCCTCTACGGTCAGTTTTGTCATGTTCACACCTCCAAATCGTGATTTTTTGTTTTCGCCGCCGCCTTTTTCGGGGCGGTCTTTGCTTTGTCCGTTTTAATCTGCGCCCGGATAGAGGGGCGGGGCTTCCTTATCTCCCTGTCCCGGTTCTCCCCCTTGTCAATCAGCGCATACATCCCATGTCTGCCCTCGATTTTGGAAAAGGAAAGTGTCTTGTAGGGCAGCATGGAGAAAAGGCGGTCAGTGTCCTTTGTGGCTGCAAGCCGCATGAACGCCGGGGAAAGCTCTGCCATGAAATGGGTCTTGTTCGGGCTGTTCGGCTCGTAATGCCGCTTCATTTCCCGCACAATGCGCCGCGCTTCCGTTTCAATCAGCCCGTCCCGCAAGGCTGTGATATGCGCCTTGAAGTCCCCCGGTGAAAGCTGCTCCCGGCTGCGCCGTTCTTCCTGTAAGAGCGATTGCAGCGCGTCCGGGTCGTTGGGTAGGGCTTCAAAGCGTTCAAACTTCCCAAGCTGCGGGTCTGGGTTGCCGTTGAAGAACCGTCCGGCGGGTATCTCCCTTTCCCCTCGCTCATAAATCAGCTTCACCGTATCGGCGGGCAGCTCCTTTTCCTTGACGCGCTCATAATGTTTAGAGTAGTCCAGTTCGTACAGATTGCCCTTGATTTTCCCGCGCTCCTTTCCCGTCAGCTCGATTGCATAGGCAAGAACGCGGTCGCTTGTCTGCTCCATGTAGAAACGCCATGTGTTGTGGGGCGCGGTGTCTTTGAGGAAAACGTCGCGCTCCCGGAAACAGTGCGTCCCGGACGGGCGGCAGAACCACAAAAGGGTCTTGTCCTCCCTGTGGGGGCTTGCCGCCGCCTTTGCGATAATCTCTTTGTCAATGTCTAAGTCGCTCTGGTAAAAGCCTGTGTTCTGCTTCATAATCGCTTCAAGGGAAGCGAACAAATCCACGTTTTCAAATTTGCTCTGTTCCGGCATGGGTCAGCTCCTTTCCAAGTCCTGTGACTTCTGCTTTGCGTTTTTCTTCTGTGCCTTTTCCTTGTCGGCTCTAAGCTGCGCCCGGATAGAGGGCTTCTTTTCCGGCTTCGCTCCCTTGCCGCGCTCCTTGTCGGCTTTGACAGCGTTAGCCAGGTCAACAAGGGAAATCTGCTCGCCCGCCTTTACCTTTGCTTCCAGTTCGTCAACGGTGGGGGTGTTGTTGATGATACCGTCAATCATGTTCCCGTTCTGCTCTGTGGTCTGCTCGGCGGTTTTCAAGGGATTGTCCCGCTGCGCCTGTTCTGCGGCAACGGCAAACGCCCGCGTCCCATTCCCCATAATCAGATACTTTCCGTCGTCCGACTGGTGGTGAAAGCCATATCCGGCGGCTTCTATCTGCTCCCGGCTCATGGCGGTTACATGGAAAGTCCCTCTCGGTGTTTTGACAGTTTCGCCCGTTTCCAAGTCGTCCGGGGTAAGCTGCTTCTGCTCCTGTAAAAACTCCGGCACTTCCCGGAAACCTACACTGTCAACGAAATGCGCCGCGTCCTGTCCGTCCTGATGAAGCACTACCACGTCCGAAACGGAAAGGCTGTGTCCCTTAAAATCTTTGGGGTGGTCGATATTGAAACGGGTGTAAATATCTTCAAGGGAAGTTTCCGGCGCAAGGGGCGCGGAATAGACAAGCTCATAGTTCGCCCTGTCAACCACATTCCCCGCCGCCTGCAGGCGGTCGTAAGGCTCAAAGCGGAAATCCCTTGTTTCGTCCCCGCCTTTTATCTGGTAAATGGAAAAGGTGTCTTTGTCCTGTCCGGCGGTCTGCGCCGTTTCCTGTGCCTTTGCGTAAAGCTGCTTTACGTCGCCCTCGGTCAGCTCGCCGCTTTTGAGCTGCCCCATAAGCTCGCGGCATTTCTCCGGCGTTCCCGTATAAAGCACGTCGCCCATTTTCGCCCGCCCGTTCTCCTGTGTCACATAGGCTTGCAAGAGGTAGCTGTTTTCCCGGCTGTCGCTGTAAGGGTTCCGGCGCACCTTGTAAATCGTTTCCGGGGTAAAGGCTTCTTTCGGGGCTGCACCCGCCTTTTCCTGTGCGCCGGATTTTCCCGGTGCGGCTGCTTCCGGCTTCTCTTTCCCGGCTGTATCTGCCTTTGCCGGGGCTTCCGGCTGCGGCTGCTCCGGCGGGGCTGCCTGTTCCTCTCTGGTGGGCTGCTCCTGTCCGGCGGTCTGCTCCTTGTCCTGTGCCTTTTGCAGCTCCGCAAGATTTTCGTCTATTGAATTGATAATCTCGGCGGCTGCGCTGCGTATCGTTTCAAGGGAGCTTTTCAGCTCGGACAATTCCCGCCCGCTACTCCACCCGGCGACATAGCCGAAAGAGTAGTCCGACGTGTCAAGCCCGTAATGTTGGCAGACGGTATAGGCGACGCTTTCCGCTTCGACTTCGCGGGTGCGGCGGTCAATGTGGGGCTGCTGCTCGTCCTTTGGCGCGTTGAGGTCAATGTCGTGCAGCTTCGCATGGGCGATTTCGTGAATGGCGGTCTTTAAGGTCTGCAATTCGCTCATGCCCTCGTTGATAGCAATGCGCTTGTCCTCCAAGTGGTAGTAGCCATGAGAGCCGCCCTCGATATTCTCAAAGGCGATAGGAACGGGGGAAGTCTTTTCAAGGGCTGCGAAAAAATCCTTGTAGCGGTCAACGTCGCCCGGCAGCTCGTCAATGGCAATGTCCGGCAGCTCCTTTCCCTCGGTCTGGGAAACGTCAAAGACGGATACCACCTTGTAGGCGGGTATGGTGACTTCCTTTTCCTCGGTGACGGGCTTCCCGTCCTTGCCGATTATGGGCTTCTGCGTGTGCGGGTCGATTTTCTGCATTTCCTGTTTGATTTTATAGGGCGACGGGGCAATGATTTTAATTCCCTTTTGCCCTTTCATCACGTTTCGCTCAAAGTTGTTCTTCCAAGCGGAAAAGCCCGCCACAAGGGAAGCGTCCGGCTTCTGCATGGCGATAAGGACGGTGTTTCGGAAGCTGTAATTATGGAATTTTGACATGACTTTCAGATATTCCTTGTAACGCTCGCTGTCAAAGAGTTCCGCAATACCCTGTTCCAGACGGTCGGTAATCTCTTTTAATTTCTCGGCGGGCTTCTCGCTCGTCAGCACGATAGGGATAACCGGGCGCGGCTCCTGTGGCTGCTCTGCGGCGGTTCGGGCGGTCTGCTCTGTGGCGGCTGCGTCCATAAAGGTCTTGTCCTGTCCGCCGCGTTCCGGCTGTGGGAAGCTCATAACGCGGTATTCTTTGGGTATCTCGTTTTCCGTTCCCCGATACCATTCGGTAAAGGTGTTCTGATTGTTATAGATATAGCCCTGTTCGGTAAACTGCCCCTTATCCTTGCTAACTGCGTCCCGCCCGTATTCTTCATACTTGAAATATTTCTTTGCTTCTTCGGGAAGCTCCAGCTCGTCCAGTTCGTCGATAAGATAATAACCGTAATCTTCTTCGCTGCGGACAGTGGGATAGAGCCAGTAACAGTCAAGGTTTTGTGCAAGGTTGATAAGGTCTTTCATGCTTCCGGCATACTCGCCATGTGTAACCGCCGCCGCAAATTTATCCTTGTCCCCGTCACTCTGCATTTCCAGAAGTTTTCCAAAATAATTCAGCTCGTCCATGCTTGCGCTTTGGATAACGGAAAGCGGCAAGTCAAAGGGGCAGTCCTCCGTAGAAGAATACCCGTTGATGAAAAAATCCTGCGGATTGTCTGCGGTAATGCCGACGCTTTCCATAGCCGCATGAAGCTGCTCTGTTGTGGTCGGCATGGGAAGCCACACGCCGCCCGGTTTGCCTGTTTCAAAGCGGCTGCGGCTGTCGATAAGAATTGAAAACTGCTCGTTTATGGTTTCACGCTCCTTTCTCTGTTCGGTGTCCTGTGGCGGCTCTGCTGTGGTGGGGGCTGCTTTTTCAGCGGTAGGCTGCGCCCGTTCCTCGCCCTCGATAGCATAGCCCGGTAAAAGCTGCCCGTTTACTTTGAAATGCTCTGCATACTCTGGCGGGATAGGCGGCGATACCTCGGTGAATAAATGCTGATAGGCTTTGATACGCCCATTCAGATATTTTTCCATAGCTGCCTTGTCTGCAAAGACTTTCCTTTCCTGTCCGGCGATTTTTGCCTGTCCGTAATTGTGGGGGCTGTTGGTGTAAATACTCCATGAAAGCGTCCACGAATAGGGAATGGATTTCTCTTTTTCCCTGTCATACCGGGTATTCTCGGATATGTGGTAGCGCATTTGGTAGACGCGGTTGCTGATGTGCTTCCCGTAGTCCGTAGCTTCCCACTGGTTCGCGGTATGCGTAGCTTCGGGTGTCCTCACATACTCAATGGCTTTGTCAATGGCAAGGGTCTTTCCCGCCTGTTCGTCCCATGCCGCCGCCTGTTCTTGCAAGGCTTCAAAAGCTGCCTGTTCAGCCGCCGCGTATTCTTCCCGCAATGCCTGTAACTGTTCTAAGGGCAGGGCGGTAAGCCCGGAAAGGTCAGCGGTCTGTTCCTCAAAATAAATATTTCGCTCTATCCGCATACTGTCAGCCGGGTCTAACTTGTCACGCTCAAACATGGAGTAACCTTTTTTCTTTTCCATTCATTCGCTCCTTTCTGAAATGGCGGCGCACCGCCGCGCTTTTGGGGTTCGCCCCGTACTACGGTGGGCTGTGCGTTATGCCAACAATTTTTTCATTTTTTTAGAGGGTTTGGGAAACTTCCCAACAAGCAAAATCCCCGTCCGGCGCGTCAGCGGCAGGACAGGGATTTACGGAAGTGGGTACCCGCTTCCTATGCTTGCTCCGATTGTCAATAATTCTTGATAATAATAGTTATCCCGACTTTTTTGGTATCATGACTTTTTACCAAGAATGTTGTATTTGCGCCATTTCCTCGAAAAAAGGTCGTGATAATATGGGTGACTTTTCGTCCATTTATAAATTTTTCTAACGATGCAATGGCAGTAAAAAGTCGTGATAATGTTTTTGATAAACCATTCAAAATGCTTGATTTATTAAGGAATGCAAAATGGGAGAACTCATTTTTAAGTAAAATCGCACTTTTTACACATTCGCTGAAAAAAGTTATCCCGACTTTTAAAGAAATATTGTCGGTTTCAAAAACTAAAAATTGGTGTCTGTTGCAAAATATTATCCCGACTTTTTTATTGAAAACCTTTGAGTTTATCAGCTTTATCATCAAAGGTCGTGATAATAAAAAAGTCGTGATAACTATTCAAGTTTTTAGTTCTTCTGTACTTCGATACGGTAGTTGACGTATTTCCCGCCAGTGTCAGCCAGAACGATAGTTCCGTCATAGGTCTTGCCTGTTTTCGGGGAATAGAGCTTCTTCACATTCACTTTGCCGGATTTAAGGAGCGCGGCGGCAATCTTCGCGGAAAAAGCGGTCTTGCGTTCCTCGAAAAAGCGGTCATTCTTCCACATGACAAAGGCACATTCTTTGTTGCTGCAATAATAGTTTTTCTTCCCCTCATGGACGGGGGAACCGCAACGGGGGCATTTGCCGACAGAGGGCTTTTCCTCCCGGAACAAATCCTTTTTCCCGTCCAGTGCTGCGGCGTGTGTCTGCACAAGCTCCCGCGCCATAGCTTCAATGCCGGACAGAAATTCGCCGGGGTCTGCGGCTCCCTTTGCTATCTGCGTCAGATTGTTTTCCCATTCTGCGGTAAGCTGCGGGGAAGTGAGCATATCCGGCAAGACTGATATAAGGGCGGCTCCGTTCTGCGTGGGGATAAGCTGCTTCCCCTTGCGCTCTGCAAAGCCGCCCTTTACCAGTTTTTCAATGACGGCGGCGCGGGTGGCGGGAGTGCCAAGCCCCCGGCGTTCCGCGTCCGGGTCGGTGTCCCCGTTCCCGGCTCGCTCCATAGCAGAGAGAAGCGACGCTTCGCTGTGGGGCTTCGGCGGCGTTGTGGTATGCTCCGTTACTTTTGCGGCGGGGTTAGGAAAGTTCTGTCCCTCGGAAAGCTCCGGCAGCGTCACGCCCTCATTTTCCCCGTCCTCTGCTTCGGGCTTATCTTTCAGCGTCGCCCGGTATCTGCGTTCAAGCTCTTTCCAACCCTCCGCAAGTACGGTCTTTCCCCTTGCGGTGAAGTCTGTCCCGGCGCATGAGAAAACCGCCGTAACCGCTTCATAAATATGCGGCTCGGCGGTGGCAAAAAGCAGACGCGCCCCCGCAAGGGTAAGGATATTCTTCTCGCTTTCCGGCAGCGCGTCCGGGTCAGCCTTTGCAAGCTCCATAGTGGGAATGATTGCGTGGTGGTCTGATACTTTCTTGCTGTCTAATACCTTTGCAATCTCCGGCGTGAAGTCCGCGCCCGCCATAAAGGGGAGCTTTTCGCAAAGCAGCGCGATAATGTCCGCTGCGGTGCCGCCCATGTCGTCAGTAAGAAAGCTGCTGTCCGTCCTCGGATAAGTAAGGAGCCGCTTTTCATAAAGGGATTGTGCAAGGTCAAGGGTCTGCTTTGCGGTGTAACCGAAAATGCGGTTCGTTTCCCGCTGCAAAGAGGTAAGGTCAAAGAGCTTTGGCGGGGCTGCGGTTTTCTTCTCTCTGGTAAGGGAAACGCATACCGCCTTTCCCGCTTCGCAAGCCCCTTTCAGCGCGTCGGCTTCTGCCTTGTCCGAAATCCTTTCGCTTGCCGCGTCCGCGCCGGATAAATCAAGGCGAACATGATAATATTTTTCTTTCTGGAAATGGGAGATAGCCGCGTCCCGGTCGGTGAGCATTTTTAAGGTCGGGGTCTGGACGCGCCCCACGTTCAAGGTCTTTCCATACAGGCAGGAGAAAAGCCGGGTGGCGTTAATGCCGATAAGCCAGTCAGCCTTTGCGCGGCAGAGGGCGGACGCAAAGAGCGCGCCATAGTCCCGCCCGTCTTTGAGGGAAGCAAAGCCCGCCTTAATCGCCCCGTCCTCCATTGAAGAAATCCACAAGCGGCGCATGGGCTTCTTGCAGCCCGCCACTTCGTAGACAAAGCGGAAAATCAATTCACCCTCGCGCCCCGCGTCACACGCATTTACCACTTCGGAAACGTCGGCGCGGTGCATAAGCTCTTTAATGGTTTTGAATTGCTTCCCCTTGTCCGGGTCAACGGCGTACTGCCATTCCTCCGGCAGAATGGGTAAGCTGTCAAAACTCCATTTTTTATATTGCTCCCCGTAGGCGGCAGCTTCCGCAAGCTGTACCAAATGCCCGACGCACCATGAAATGAGGTAGCCGCCGCCC
Source organism: Pilosibacter sp. YYHA0881 (assembly GCF_051602715.1). GTDB lineage: Bacteria > Bacillota > Clostridia > Lachnospirales > Lachnospiraceae > Alitiscatomonas > Alitiscatomonas aceti. Next base: position 3,353,835 of record NZ_CP175657.1, on the reverse strand, counting down.
TCGATATACCCGTCCTGTTTCCCCTTAATGCCAAGCGCGGCGGCGATAGTCTGCGCCACGCTCGGCTTTTCTGCAATCACAAGTCTAAATGCCATGAAAAAATCCTCCTTTCAGCGTTCCGGCGCGGTGTGCTTCTTCTCCTGTGCCTGTTTCAGACAATAGCCGATACAGGGGGATTGCGCCTTATAAGGGCAACGCATACACGCCGGGGATTTTGGAACGGGCGGCGCACTGTCACGCCGCCCGGTGGGTCTTTGTACCATCATTTTTTCTAAAGGGTTTTCGGTAAAAAGCGTCATGCTTCCTCGTCCTCCTGTTCTTCATCAGAAAGCCCGTCCCCCTCGTCCTCGTCGTAATCGTCAAAATCGAAATCTTCAAGGTCGGTGTCGCCCTTGACGTTCTGCTTTGGCTTCATAAACTTAAAATAATAGAACGCGCCCCCGCCGCCAAGAAGTGCCACGACAAGGAAAAGCACAAGCCCGCCTGTATTGCCTTTCTCTTTGGGCTGCTCTGTTGGTTTCTCGGTTTCCGGCTCCGCTTCCTTGCCGCTGCAAGCGGTCATGTTGTCCTTGCAGACAGGGCAGCTCACATTTACCTTTCCGGCTTCGCATTTATCGGTGCAACTGCAAACGGCGGGCGGGGCTGCTTCGGTGCTTCCGTCCTCCATGAGTGCCATAAGGTCGGCTTCGTCCACTTGATTAAGGAAATGTACGGTGTCCTCGCCCTCGTCGTCCCGGTCGATAAGGATATAAAAGTAATTGCCGTTTTTGGTCGTCACTGTGATAAGCTGCTTGTTGCCGCCGAAATCGTCTACAAGGGTCGCGTTCCCGTCCGGGGTAAGGGGTTCTTCCTTTTCGGGTTCCTCATAGACAACGCCGCTGTCGTCGGTCGCGTCCTGTCCCTCCGGGGTCTGTGCAAAGGCGGTGACGGAAAAGCCGCCCGTCAGCATGAGGGCGGCGCAGAGTGCGGTCAAGGTTCTAAGGATTTTCTTATTCATTCTCGGTGTCCTCCATTTCTTCGGTGTCGTGGTCTGCGGGTTCTGCGGGGTAGCCCGGCGCGGCTTCCATGCCCGGAATACCGCCGCCGGAAAGCATAGCGGAAAGCTCATGCGGGGAAAGGCGCATGGAGCGCACAAGCTGTACGATTTGCAGGTTTTCCGCTTCGGTTTTCTGCGCTTCAAGCCCCCTTAATCTGTTCTGGTACTCGGTGATTTTCTCGCGGGTCTTTGCAATCTCTTTGTCGATACGTTCAATTTTGTTCATAGCCATCAATAAATTTCTCCTTTCTTTGCTCAAAAATATGTTAATTCCAGTTCATCAGCCCATAGCCTTTGATACAGGAGTAATTGACGGGGTAGCTCTTTATCTTGCAGGCGTCGCCGGAATTGCCCTCGACGGTATAGACGCGCTCCCCGTCCGTTCCGATAACAAGCCCCACATGGTCTGCGCTCCCGTCCCCGTCCCAGTCGAAAAAGATAGCGTCGCCGGGGGCGATATTCTCATAGCCCCTCGCGCCCCATTGCCCGCGTGACTGGAACCAGGGTACGCCCTGTGACTGGCACCCGGCAAAGCGCGGCTCGCTCTTTCCGGCTTGATTGTAGCACCATGAAACGAAACAGGCGCACCATTCCACGCGGCTGTTAAATCCGTACCAGCTCCAAAAGGGTCGCCCGCCCACGTTGCCGACTTGCCGCTTCGCAAGGTCTACAACGGCGGTGTTGCCGGGGCGTGTGCCGTTTACAAGCTGTACGCCGCTTAAATCCTCGGACGCGCCCATATCGGGGGAGCCGCCGCCGAAAATCAGCGGTTTGTTTCCGCTTGTTTCCAGATAGACGCGGTACATTTCAAGCTGCTGTGGCGTTAGAAGTTCCTCCGCAATCTCGGAAATGGGCTTGTTCGTCAGCTTCACGTTGAGGATATGGTACTCGTAGGGTACTTCCTCGGTGGTCGTTTCCCCTGTTTCCGGGTCTGTGCTTGTTTCTGTGCGGTAGCGGATTTCCGTTTCTTCTGTCAGCGTCAAAGTGTACTGCATGGCAAAGACGCGATTTAGCTCTGCCTGTGCGCTCTGCGGGGTGTAGGTCTGTAAAAGGGCGGTGAGGTAGGACGCTAACTCATGGGGGTTATGCCCGATACTGTCAAGGTCATAGCGGTATTCGTCATAGCCGGGGTGGGTGCTTTCGATATTGTCAATCTGCTGCTGAAGCTCGTTTTCCTTTGCGGCGTAATTGTTCTCCGTCGCCACAAGGTCGCTGTCCTCCGACGTGTAGGAAGTCCCAAGTATGCCGTTCATCAAGCCGGAGAACATGGAACCGCAAGAGGAAAGCCCCGCCGATACCATGATGAATAAGAGTAGCGCGGCAACGGCGATACATACGCCCGCCGGGTGCCGCCCTACAAAAGCGATTGCCTTTTTTGTTTCCTCGGCGGTCTTTTTTGCCGCCTTGCGGGTGTTCTCTGCGGCTTTCTGCGCCGTTTTTGCGCCGCCTTTCCTTGCCGACTTTGCATACTGCCGCTTGATTTGCTGCTTCTGCATGAAGCGGGAAAGGGGATTGCCCGCAATCTGCGGATTGTCATGCAGGGCTTTATGGTACTGAAAATCCACATTCGCCTTGAACGCCGCTTTCTCTGCCTTTGCCGCCGCCCGGTAGGGTTTGAGCTTGTGGCTGTGGTAGCCCTCCTTGACTTTCCGCGCCCCGTACTTTGCGCCGCGCTCTGCCAGTTCTTCGGATTTGTGCGCCCCCTCAACGCCGGAATTGTCCTTTTCAACGGAATGTATCTTGTTGTGGACGAAAATACCCGCTTCCTGTGCGGGGCGGGATAGCGGGTTATTGTGGGGCTTATTCTTTCCTATGGGCTTTTCCTGTTCCTCAAAATGTAGGCGGGTCTTGCCTTTCCCGGTGGCTTCATCAAAGGTGCGCTCCCGTACAAGTTTCTTTTCTTTGGGGATAGCCGCCTTTGCCGCGTCCAGACGGTCGGCTGCTTTGTCCGATTTTCGGATATACCTTTCAAGCTCCGGCGTTGCCCGTTCCTCGTCGGTAAACTGCAAGCGGGAAGATTTTTCTTTTGCTGTGGCTTCTGCCTGTGCTTTCCTCGCCGCCTTTTTGCTCGCCTTTCTGGTACGCGCCCCGTCGATACGTTCCAAGACGCGCTCGGCTGCTGCGGTGTCCTGTTCCCGTTCTGCCCCCGGCGCATGGGGAAGCGGCGGCGTGTCGGTTAAGGGCGGGGAAGTTGCGCCGCCCGGTAGGGGCTGCGCTGCCTGTTCCGGCTGCGGTGGGGCTTCGGTCTTTGCAAAGTCCGCGTCCCTTATCCGCTTGCTGATACGTTTCTTTTTCCCGGTAGCGGCGTTTACCTCGACAGCCCCCTCGCGGGTCATTTTCTGCGTGACTTTTTCACGCGCCTTATATTGTTTTATGTGTCTGTCCCTCCAATCCGCGCCCTTGCAAGGGCGCAATACTCGGCGTTTATCTCAATGCCTATATAATGCCTGTCAAGCTGCTTTGCGGCTGCCCCCGTCGTGCCGCTGCCGAAAAAGGGGTCAAGCACAACGCCGCCTTTCGGACAGCCCGCCTTGATACAGGTTTCGGCAAGTTTTGGCGGGAACGCGGCGAAATGCCCGCCCTTGTAGGGAACGGTATTGATAAGCCACACGTCCCGCCTGTTCCGCATGGTCGGCATGAGGGCTTCGTCGTAGTAGCTGCCGCTTCGCGCCCGGTTAAGCCCCTGTACGTTCCCCTGTCCGGGTACTTCGTCCGCATATTTCTGTCCCGCGCTGCGCCCGGTGCGGTACCGCGCCGCCGTTGTGGGGGCTAACGGCTCGGCTATGGCGGCTGCGTCATAAAAATACTTCTTTGACTTCGTAAGCAGAAAGATATGTTCATAGCAGCGGGTAGGGCGGTCTTTCACGCTCTCCGGCATGGGGTTTTCTTTCTGCCAGATAATGTCGCTCCGTAAATACCACCCGTCAGCGCGTAGGGCAAAGGCTAAAAGCCAAGGGATACCGATTAAGTCCTTTTGTTTGCAGCCGGAAACGCGGTTGTTTCTTGCAATCTGCTGTCCGTTTCTGCCTTTCGGGTTCTTCGGGTCTGCATGGTAGCCTTTATTTCCTGTGCCGCAGTAGGTGTCCGCGATATTCAGCCAGAGCGTACCGTCAGAACGCAGTACCCGGCGCAGCTCGCGGAAAACCTCGGTCAGCCTGTCAATGTACTGCTCCGGCGTGTCCTCCCGCCCAATCTGCATATCAAGCCCGTAATCCCTAAGCGCATAGTAGGGCGGGCTTGTGACGCAACAGTGTACGCTTTCCTCTGGAAGCTCCCGCAAGGCATAGAGCGCGTCCCGGTTGATGATTGTGTCAGTTTTCAGCCCGTTCATGCTTCGCCCACTTCCTCCGGCTTCGTCGTCATTACCCGGTAAAGCTCGGTGTCTTTCGGGAAGCGGTCTACAAAGGGCAGCACCACGTTCCCGTAGAAGATAAGCCCCTCGCCCGCTTCGGTGTGGGTGACATACTTCATCTGCTGCGGGGAGATGTTGAGCTGCTTTGCAAGGATAGCCCGGTCGCCCGCCGCCTGATTGAGCATGAGGACAAAATCAGAGTTTTCAAAGATATTCTCCACTTCGCGGGAAGCAAGCAAATCTTTGACGTTCTGCGTGATTGCTGTGGGTATGCCGCCCCATTTTCTGAAACGCTTCCAGATTTCAACGGAATAGGCGGCGGTCTGTTCCTCTTTCAAGAGAAGATGAAATTCGTCCATAAAATACCGGGTGGATTTCCTTTCTGCCCGGTTGACGGTGACGCGGTTCCATACCTGGTCCTGCACAATGAGCATACCTAATTTTTTGAGCTGCTTCCCAAGCTGCTTGATGTCAAAGCAGACAAGGCGGTTTGAAAGCTCTACATTCGTCCTGTGGTTAAAGACGTTAAGGCTCCCGGAAACATAAAGCTCCAACGCCGCCGCGATACGCGCCGCTTCCGGCTCCGGCTGCTTCAAAAGCTCGTTGTAGAGGTCGCCCAAGATAGGCATTTTCTCCGGGTCGGGGTCTGCAAGGAAAGGGCGGTACACGTTCCTAACAGCGCGGTCAATGACGGTCTTATCGACGGGCTGCAAGCCCTCCTTGCCGCCTATGACAAGCTCGCAGAGGGAGAGGATAAAGTCGGATTTCAGCGCAAGGGGGCTGTCGTCCTCGCTGTAATTGAGGTTAATATCCATAGGGTTCACATACTGGGGCTTCCCGTCAATGCCCTTGCCCGTAGGCGATAACCGTATCACTTGCCCGTCAAGCCGCTGCACAAGGGAAAAATACTCTGCTTCCGGGTCGCAGATAATTATGTCGTCGTCGGTAATGAGGAAAGCGTTTGTCATTTCCCGTTTGGCGGCAAAGGATTTCCCGCTTCCCGGCGTACCCAAGATTAAGCCGTTGGGGTTCTTTAGCTGCTTGCGGTCGCAGAGTATCATGTTGTTAGACAGGGCGTTTAAGCCGTAATACAAAGCCGCGCCCGTCTGAAAAAGCTCCTGCGTGATAAAGGGGATAAAGATAGCGGTGCTTGACGTGGTAAGCCCTCTTTGAATGGGGATAAGGTTCTCCCCAAGCGGTACAGAGGACATAAGCCCCGCTTCCTGTTGGTAGTCAAGGCGGGTTAAGGCGCAGTTGTTCTTCTGTGCAATGCCCGCCGCCGCGAATACGTCATTTTCCAGTTTCCTTTTTGTGTCTGCCATGTTCACCACAAGGAACGTCAAGAGGAACATTCTTTCATTCCGGCTCTGCAAGTCCTGTAAGAGGTTCTTCGCTTCGCTGCCGAAAGTGGCAAGGTCGGACGGGATTATATCCATGTCGTAGCCGCTGCGTACCGCTTTTTTCTGTTCTTCGATTTTCATTTTGTCAAGGTCGGTGATTTTCCGCTTGATTGTCTTTATGGCTTCGGTCTGGTCGATACTGTGGATATGCAGATTGACGATAACGCCCGTTTCCAAGTCCAGAATGTCAGATAAGATACGGTCGTTTAATTCCGGCGCAAGGATTTCAAGGAATGAAACCGCGCCGATTTTGCGCCCCATGCGGAAATACCGCCCCTCGCCAAAACGGAAAGAGGACGGGGCGATAAAGTCCTTTGTGGAAAGCCCGGACGGGGCAAGCCATGAAAAATCAAAGGCAAACTGCCCGCCCTCCGGGTGGAAAATGCCATGCAGCATTTTAAGGCGTTCATAGCCTGTCATGGGGCGGGCAGACACGCCCAAGAGCTTAAAGTTGTTGAGTACGTCCGTTTCGATACGGGCAAGGCGGGATTTCGCCGCGCCCAGACTGTCGGCTTCAATGGCAAAGGTGATATATTTTGCTTTGACAAGCCCGTTGTTGCCCTTTGCAAGCTGGTTTTTCAGCATATCCCGGTATTCTGTGCGGATAGAATTGAAAGCGTCCTCCTGTGCCGGGATATTGACCGCCTTTTCCGCTTCGCCGCGCTGCGTCCCCTGATTGATGAAAGAGAGCTGCACCGAAACGGAAGCGTCAAAGTAGTTGAGGAAGTCGCACCAGTTCTCAAAAATGGCGGTCTTGTCGTCTGCCTGTGCAAGCTGATAGTTAATATCTTCAAAGGCGACGGTCTTTGAGTATTTCCGTCCCGTAACCTTGCAGATACCGTCCGGGTACATCTGGATATAAGGGATTGTCTGCTGCGCGGTGTGCGCTTTCCCGTCGCCCTTTGCCTGTCTGATGATTTCCGCAATCTGCTTTTTCTCGGCGCGGGTGAGCTTGCGGGGCGGGTTAGGCTTTGCGCTTCCCGCCGCGCTGTTTCTTCGTGTTTCCTTTTGCAATCGCTGATACCTCCTTTTCAAGTTTTCTCTGCCGTTCTAAGACGGAATAAAAGTTGTCTGTCCTGTATGGTCGTTCTTTGGGGGCTATGAATTTCGTCTGAATGATGTTCTTCACCACCACTTCAAGGGGCTGTCCATGCTTCTCATACATGGCAAAGAGGAAACAGGGCAGCATGACGGCAATCATAGCCATAGACGCAAGGCTTGTGCCTGTGCTGTCTTTGAGCAGAAAGAAAAGCGGCAAGCCGAACAGGAGAGCCGCCGCAAAACATACAATCTGCCGTTTGGTAAGGTTGAACGCTACTTTTGTCTTGACTTTGGATAAGTCTTTGGGTACGGGTACATACGCCAAGTGAAAACCTCCTTTCTCTGGGTTTGGTGTTGCTGTAACTTCCCATAAGGGTAATCAAGGCAAAGGTCAATCTATGCCCTTTGCCCGCCCGTATTATATGGGGGTTATCCGCGTCAAGGTCGGGTCGTATTTTCGCCGCTTCGCTCTGAAAATCTCCACCCTGCCCTTGACACGCCGCTAATGCGCGGAGAATATCGACTTCGCCAGTGCGCCGGATTTGAACAGGGAGAAACAGAGGATAACGGTATAGGCTGCAAGGGAGAATATCGCGCTGTGCAGATTGTCCGCTATTATCATGTTGTTTACCAGAACCGCGTAAATGCCGACGCATATCATAATGAGGAAGCCTTGAAAACCGATAGCGAACAGGGATTTGAGGTAGTTGTTTCCTATCTGCCCCCATTCCCGGTTCGTCATTGTTGCAAACGGGATAGGCGATACCGAACAGTAAAGGTAAATCTCTATCATGCGCCCGTAGAGGATAACGGTTATCAGTACGGACATGATTTTCATGCACAAGCTCACAAGGCTTGTTTCCATGACAAGTAAGAGCAGTTCGGGGATTTCCATAGCGTCAAGCCCGTCCTGCATGGAAGCAAGGGCGGCGGCAACATCAATCTCTGTGCTGCCGCCGATTACCCCCGCCGCGCCGGAAACAACGTGCTGCGCCATATCGAACACCGCCATAGTGATGTCAAAGGTGTGCGTCACAAGGTAGACTGCCACAAACGCCTTGAACACCCACTTGAAGAACATGGAAGTGTCAACGTCGTGCATATTGTTCTTTTCCGTTACCATGCTGATAAGCTCATAGCATAGGACGTAGGTAATGACAAGCCCCGCAATGGGTACGATTACATTCTCACTAAGGGTCTGTATCATGGAGAATATATTTGCGTTCCACCCTTGCGGGGTCTGCCCTACCTCTGCGGCGATAGTGCCGACTTTCTCGTTTACGTCCCCGAACATAGTTGACAGATTACCGTTTATGGCTCCTATGAGGATTTCCTTTATCCATTCGTTAATCGCGTCAAGTATGCTCTGCATAAGCCTTTACCCGCGCTTCTTAACCGAACAAGCCGGAAAGCAGCGGTACAAGGGTCATGCCGATAAGGGCAACGCCGCCGCCCGCCATAAGCTGCTTCATGCCCTGGCTCTTTGCTGATGTGTGATAAAGAAGTAGTAGAAGTGTAAAAAATTTTGCCGTTCCTATCCGGCGTTTGCGCATTGCGCCGGATAGGTCGGGCGGTCATTCGGGCAGGTCTACCTTGCCAACGAAAGAGTAATAAATATCAATGTCCTGTCTGCGTGTGCCGTTCTCGTCATAGCTGCACTCATGCACAACGATTTTCTCCACAAACTCACGCAAAAGGGTAGGGGTAAGTTCTTCAAAGCTGGTGTACTTGCGGACAACATTCATAAACTTTTCTGCGTTTACCGTGGCTTCCTGCGCTTTGGAAAGCTCTGCCCGGATAGCGGCGGCTCTCTCTTTCAGTTCTTTCTGCTCGGCTTCATAGTCTGCCGACAGCTCCGTGAAACGCTCGTCTGAAATGCGCCCGGTCACGCTGTCCTCATACAGCCGCTTGAAGATAGCGGATAACTCGCTGATACGCTTCTCGGCGGCTTCCAGCTCCTTTTTCCTTGCGGCGTTCCTGCGCTTGCCCCCGTCCTCGTTCTGCTCGATCAGCAGCTTCATAAACCGGGCTTCGTGCTTCGCTGCATAGCTGGTGACTTTCCGCAGATTGTCGGTCACTCCGGCGGTCAACAGGTCGGTGCGGATAAAGTGCGCCGTACAGTCACGGGTACGCTTCTTGTAGCTCCCGCAGATATAACAATCCTGCTTGCGGGTGGCGTTCTGGTAACGCTGCTGGTAAAGGACGCTGCCGCAGTCGGCACAAAAGAGTATGCCGGAGAATAAGCCCACTTCATCATAGCGGTTCGGGCGTTTGCGCTGCTTGCGTAACTCCTGCACACGCTCCCACATCTGGGTGTCAATGATAGGCTCATGGTGGTTCTCGAAAATCGCCTGTTTCTCAATGGGGTTCTCTACGCTGTGCTTGGTCTTGTAGGACGGCTTCTCCGTCTTGAAGTTTACCAGACAGCCCGTGTACTCCCTGTTTTCAAGGATATGTACCACGGTATTGGTCGCCCACTTGCACTCATAGCCGGGGTGGTAGCGGCGGGTGCTTCCCGTCCGACGGTATTCCAGCGTTCCCGGCGTGGGGATCTCCTGCTCTGTGAGCATACGGGCTATCTTGGTCGGCCCGTTCCCGGCAAGGCACAAGCTGTAAATCTGCCGCACAACAGGGGCGGCTTCCCCGTCAATGATAAAATTTTCGTCCTCGTCCATAAAGTAGCCGTATACGGGTTTGCTCGTGACGGGCTTCCCGCTCATACCCTTAGACCGTTTTACTGCTTTGATTTTCTTGCTCGTATCTCTCACCAGCCATTCGTTAAAAATGTTCCGCAGAGGGGCAAAATCATTGTCGCCCTGTGCGCTGTCCACTCCGTCATTGATAGCGATAAAGCGGACGCCTTTCTGTGGGAAAATCATTTCCGTATACATTCCCACTTGCAGATAGTTTCGCCCTAACCGTGACATATCCTTGACGATAACGGTGCCGACTTTTCCGGCTTCAATGTCCGCAAGCATGGCTTGAAAACCGGGTCTTTGGAAGTTCGCCCCAGAATAACCGTCATCTGTGTACCATTGCAGATTGGAAAAGCCGTTCTGCTTCGCATAGGTTTCAAGAATACGCTTCTGAGACGAGATTTGTCAAGGGCATTTTACCCATATTGTAAAGACAAATAAATTTGCTAATGATTCTGCGAAACGCCAAGCAAGCCGACTGTATTATTGCAGTCGGCTTGCAGGTTACTCAATATTAAAATATCGGCGGCTTACATAATAGCAAACATTTATACGCTCCAGCCAAGGCTTTCCTGCTGAATGGTATACAGCCTTTTGTAAAGCCCATTTTGCTCCATCAGTTCACTGTGTGTTCCTTGCTCTATGACTTTGCCATCGTCCAGCACGATGATTTTGTCGGCCTTTGCAATGGTACGGAGTCTGTGTGCAATAACAAGAACGGTTTTCCCCTGTATTAAGCGGCCGATCGCCTGCTGAATACAGGATTCACTTTCCGGATCAAGGCTGGCTGTTGCTTCATCCAAAAGTACGATCGGAGCGTCCTTTAGTAAAGCTCTTGCAATGGACAGGCGCTGCCGTTCACCGCCGGAAAGGGTACTTCCGTTTTCTCCCAGAACAGTCTGATAACCATCCGGCATTTTGTCAATAAACTCATCACAGCGCGCAGCCTTTGCCGCCGCAAGCACCTGTTCTTCGGTTGCGCTCATATTTCCTATTTTAATGTTATTGTAGACAGTGTCGTTGAAAAGTACCACATCCTGAAATACAAAGGACATGTATTCCATCAAGTGTTCCGGATCAAGCTCTTTCACGTCAATGCCGCCGATTTCCACCTGTCCTTTATTGACATCCCAAAAGCGTGCAATCAGACGGGAAAGCGTGCTCTTGCCGCTTCCGCTGGGGCCAACCAGAGCCGTGATTGCGCCTGCTGGAATCGTAACATTCACATTTTTTATGGTTTCCTCGCCCTGCGGATTATAGCGGAAGCTGATATTTTTCAGTTCGATATCATATTCCTTTACTGGTTTTTCAGTATCGCCTTCCATCGGCTGAATATTCATCAGGGTTCTCATTCTGCGGATGGCAATCTGATGATAGAATAGCTCCGGCAGCAGAGTCAGTTCTGTAATAATCGGCCCGTAAATTCGGGTGACGATCAGCAGGCAAAGCAGCATTGGGACAAGCTCAATTTTGCCGTTCAGGAGCAGAGAAGTTCCCGCAAACACGGTAAGCCCGATGCCGGATTGCACGAGCATCTGCGCGCCTGTCACAAAAACCCCCGAACCAAATTCAAATTTAATTGCAAGGTTTTTCATGGTGCGCAGCGCTTTTTCCAGAGCCTGAAACTGCTGACTGTCCAGATTGCAGGCTTTCACCACCTTGATTCCCTCAATGTATTCCTGAACCTGTTCGGAAGCTTCCAGTTTTGCCTGCGCATGCTTTTTTCCAAGCCGCTCCTGAATCCGTCTGCTCGCAAAAATAATGAGAAAAGCAACCGGCACGGAAATAAAAATAGCGAGTGCCATACGCCAGTCATAGAAGGCAAACATACTGCAGACAACCGTAATCGTGATCACATTGGAGATAATCTGCGGATACACATGACTCAGTACATGTTCGGAAGTGGCTACATCGCCCATGAGATTTGTCGTAAGCTCCGAAAGGTTTTTGGAATTAAACACGCTCATAGGCAGTTTGCGGATGTGTTCTGCCAAAGCAATCCTTGTATTTTCGCTTTCCATGTAAGAGGCTACATAGGTCTTTTTATAGTCGTTTTTGTTGCAGAGAAATACGATTACTGCGCCGATGATGCCGAGTCCGAAATAAATCCACATATTTGTCCATGAGATGCTCCCGCCGGTAAACGGTTTTAGAAGTTCCATGACGACCTGAAGCATCACCATAGCTGGAATAAACATGGAGAAATTTGTCAGCGTGCAGGCGGCAATCGCTTTTTTTAAGTCCCGATAGCCTTTGTCTGTCAGCATCAGCGCATCCTGAACGGTTGATTTTTTCTTACCCATTGACCGGCACCTCCTTTTCCATTGTCCAACTGGCTGTTTCATTGTAGGTTTTCCACATAGATGCGTACCGTCCGCCTTTTTGCAGGAGGGCGTCATGGCTGCCTTCTTCCGCTACACGCCCGTTATCCATCACAATGATATGATCGGCGTTACGAACTGTGGAAAGGCGGTGTGCGATGATGATTACCGTTTTCCCCTGCATCAATTTTTCAAACGCCTTTTGAATCAAATGCTCATTTTCAGGATCGGCAAAGGCGGTTGCCTCGTCCAGCACTATCACAGGGGCATCCTTTACAATGGCACGGGCGATAGCAATCCGCTGCTGCTCGCCGCCGCTTAAATGGATACCCTGTTCTCCGATGACCGTATCATAGCCATTTGGCAGCGCCATGATAAAGTCGTGGCATTGGGCGGCTTTCGCGGCCGCCTGGATCTGTTCATCGCTGGCATTCTGGTTCCCAAGCCTGATATTATCACGGATACTCTGTTTGAACAGATAGACATCCTGAAATACGAAGCTGACCTGTTCCATCAGATATCGGCTTTCCATCTGCCGGATATCCACCGAGCCAATGGAAACAGTACCCTGATCCACATCGAAGAATCGTGGAATGAGATGGGCAATCGTACTTTTTCCGCCGCCGGAAGGTCCTACAATCGCTGTTACTTCGCCCTGCCGTGCATGGAAGCTCACATTGGAAATCGCCTGTTTTTCTTTGTCTTTCTCATAGGAGAATGACACATTTTCAAACTTGACATCATAGCGATCCGTTGTTTTAGGAACCGGCGGCTGTTTCAGTTCCGGCTCAGCCAGAATCTGATCCATTGCCTCTACACCGTTGGCAATCCGCATGGCATCGGAGTTGACATACATGATTTTGGAAAGAATGCCCGCAATGGACGGTACGAATACCAGATAAAAAATAAAGCGTGAAGCAAAATCCTTAAAATCCCCGGTATTCATGCCGATCAAAATCCCTACCGGTAAAAGGAGAAGATAAATATGGTTGATAATCGTCATAAAAGCGGACATCATGTTTTCCCAGCTCAGCGTATATGGAATGACCACAGAAGTATATTCTTTGATGGTCTCGTGCAGCCGGTGAAAGGAATAAACAGTCTGCTTGAACGCTTTGACGACTGAAATTCCACGGATGTACTCTACTGCGGCGTTGTTCATGTTTTCCAACGAGTGCTGGTACTCATCCATCATTTTTCTGGCGCCTTCCCGGCCGTAGGCGATACTCTGAATGATAAAAGCAATAATTACTCCAACAATTGAGGCCAGGCCGAGCCGCCAGTCCACACTCAACAGAATCACAGCCATCACAACAGGAGAAACAAATGCGGCTACAATATCCGGAAGCTGATGCGCAATAAATTTCTCGACATTTTCAATGTTCTCATCCGTAATTTTCCGCAGTTTACCGCTTCCGATCATCACATGAAATCCAAGAGGCACCTTTGCCAAATGGGAAAGGAAATTCACCTTTAACTCATATAGCGTGCCGAAAGCCGCCAGATGGGAACACATAAGGGCTACAAAATACAGAAGAATATTCGCCGCAACGCCGCCCAGTGCCATCCAGCCATAGGAAAACAGGCTGGTCTGTCCCAATGCGCTCAGGTTCGGATATACGGCTAAAATCTGCCGGATAATAAAATAAATTGCAATATAAGGGATAAAGCTGGCCACCGCCGCCAGTGAGGACAAGATGACAGAGGCAATCACCAAAGGCTTTTTTGTCATTGCCAGCTGCATCATCCTTCCCATCCCCGTTTTGGGCTTCTGCTTGCTCATAATTCCTCCTCACTTTCTTCCTGTAATAGAAATTCTTTTTTTACTCTTGCTTTTCCTCTGCTGTCAAGGGGATAAAATGCTTTGACTGTTCCATGGTCAATATGCAGTACACAGGTACAGCAGGCCATGATAAATTCCAGATCATGGGTAATCACAAGAGATAACTCCGCCTGCCGGGAAGTATCCCGGATTAAAGTACATGCGCAGCGCATACTTTCATAATCCAGCCCGCTGGTAGGTTCATCGTAGATCAGGATTTTCTTTCCCGCACACAGTGCACTTGCAATGGCAACCCGCTGTTTCTGCCCTCCGGACAGTGCCAGAGGATGGCATTCCGCAAGTTCGGCAATCCCCATCTGTTTCAGGATGTTTTCTGCCTGTTCCGATTGTTCCTCCGGAAGATTCAGAGTCACTTCATCCCGCACACTCTCCGTAAACAGCTGGTGGTTTACATCCTGCATGACCATATAGCTTTCTTTCAGGCGCTTTTTGGCGTTTCGTTCTGTTCTGTCATAAAAAACCTTGCCAGTATGTTTCCGGATTCCGCAAAGGCACCCGGCAAACGTTGATTTTCCAGCCCCGTTGTGACCGATCACCGCAACAATCTCTCCAGCAGGGATTTGTAGGGATTTGATATGCAGCACGCTGTGACCGGATACTTTACACTCCAGCTTTTGAAACGTAAATTCATGCTCAGGATGTTTCAAATGCACTGCTTCACTTTCCACCTGCTTCAAGTCCAGCGCCCGCAGTCCCATGGCCGAAATCTGTGCCGGGCTGAATGCAAGAATCTCTTCTCTGGTATATACGGAGCGAACTTCGCCCTGATCGAGCCAGATAAAGCGGTCGGCAATATCCAGAAGGTAATACAGACGGTGTTCGGAAATCACCAGTGTTTTTCCTTCCGCTTTCAGCTTCAGCAAAACATCTTTCAGTTGCTGAATGGAAGCGGGGTCCAAGTTGGAAGACGGCTCATCCAAAACAAAAATATCCGGATGAACCGCATAAACGCTGGCGCATGCAATCCGTTGTTTCTCACCGCCGGAAAGCTCAAAAATACTCCGGTTCAGCAAACCGTTCAAGCAAAAATGGTTCGCCGCATCCGCGATTCGTTCCAGCACATCTTCCTTGGGTAGTCCCTGATTTTCACATCCGAACGCCAGCTCCGATGTTGTATCCACATTAAAGAACTGGCTGCGGGGATTTTGAAATACCGAACCAACATGCTGTGAAATTTTAGAAAGCTTCTGTTTTTTGATTTCTGCTCCATCAACGGAAACGTAACCCGACAAAACTCCTTCGTAGTAATGTGGAATGAGACCGTTAATCAATCGGGTGATCGTTGTTTTTCCGCAGCCGCTTCGTCCGCAAAGGACAACGCACTCTCCGTTTTGTATAGTTAAATTGATATTTCGGATGCTGTGTGCGTTTTCGGGGGCATTATCATATTGGAAGGTAACTTGCTTTAATTCAATCATACCATCCCTCCCGTTGCAGCAATTACAAAGGAAAACAGGATCAACAGGAAATCCTGCGTCCGCAGCCTTATATCCTCAATGCAGGTACGTTTGGTATCAGCGTCCAGTCCACGGGAGAGGGAAGCCGCCGCCAGCTCGTCAGAAATCGTAGCGGTTGACATCAGCAGCGGCACCATCGTATATTCCAGCGTCATCATTGGCTTTGTCAGCACAGAACGCACAGAAATGCCAATCCCCCGAAAACGCATGGCGTCCCGGATACTGTGCCACTCCTCGGAAATCGTCGGGATGAAGCGGAACATAACTGACAAGGGTATGATCAGTTTATTTGGCAGATGCATCCGCTCAAAAGAAAGCATAAACTCGCTTACAGAAGTAGTTTTCATCAGCAGTATTCCTGCCATAAAAATCGGGAGCATAAGTCTTCCCAGTCTTACAAGAGAAAAAAACAGTGCTGCAAAGCCGCCGCTGACTTTTAACGACAGTGTCCAGTCCAACAGAAGCATAATGAGGAATGCAGCAGTAAATTTTGCGGAGGTTTTTATTCGCCTATTTAGTGTCAAAAGCAACGCCATCAGAACAAAAGTGGTTGCCTCCAGCCACAGGGGTGGGAACATCAATGATGATATTCCCACCCCGAAGAGCAGCGCAAATTTTGTGCGGGCGTCGATTCGAAGGATGGGCTGCTGGGCAGCTTCAATCAGCTGCATTAAACCACACCCGCCTTTTGGAAATGTTTTTTCAAAAGCTTGGAACCAATCAGTCCACCAATCAGACCGCCCAACATGGCGATTCCAATCAGAACCAGAATAATCCAGCTCGGGGTGAACTTATCCAGCGTTGCGGCATAGTCGGCCCCATAATAAGCTTCGCAGGACTGAAGAAAAGCCGGTTTGGCGTAAGCCAGCATCCAGAAAGGAGACATGCTGGAGCAGGCAAAAACAACATAGCTGAGTATGTAGGATTTCTTGGACTTATGATTTCCTGCGCGGGCAATCAACTCTGCTACAATTCCAAGAGCGAGGCACCAAATCAGAGATACCCACACACCGCCAGTGGAAGTGAGAAGTCCTACAGCCACCGAAAGAATCAGAATTGCTCCGGTTTTTGGTACTTTCATAACATACATCATGTAAATGCACCCTAAAATGACCGAGTTTACAAACGGAGCGATGAGATAAAGGATGGGGACAAACCCCATAACAGTCACCACCGCAAACAGTACCACCACATAAAGGGCGGCGAAGGCTCCAGCAACGATCAGGTCTTTGGTTTTCAGCTTGTTGGTTTTGGTACTCATATCTTTCCTCCTAGATTCTCTTCACAACAGTTAGCAATCGCTAACCGCCGCAGTAAATAAAATGTCGCATAAATCAACACGACACATGGTTAGATATATCTAACCTATAGCTATATCTAAAACAAGAAAATTATACCCTCATTTTTCTCTCAAGTCAACCCCATTTTGCTAATTCAACTTGCAATATCTTCAAAAACGGGAACAGTGTGTTACCGTTCCTGCGCACTTTTTTCCTTTTGAAAAGTCTGCTGCTCCTTATGCGCCAGCCGTACCAGTCTCCGCACATTCTGCCGTTCAGCATCTTCGTCCAGCATCCGGGACACCGCTTTTTTGCTGTCAAACATCAGCAGCAGGTTGTACTTCTCGCCGTAAACCTGCTGTGCTCGGTTCTCCGCTTCCTGCTCCTTGCCGGGGCGGATGGCCTGCCTTGTTTCATACAACTGCACCGGGTTGAAGCCCTGGGCCTGCTCCCGAAGCCCGGCATACTCATTCAGGGCAGCGTCCAGCTCGGTGGAATATTTCTGCCCCTGTTCTTCCAGCCGTTTCAGGCTCTGCTTCATGGTAGCAATGTCTTTGGGAAATTTATCGGCGACATCGTCCTCGGTATATGCCAGCGACGCCAGAAGCAGATTCTTTTCCGAACGCAGTTCCTCCAAATCCTCTGTCAGTGCCGCAATCTTTGCCGCCAGTTCCCGGTGTCGGAATACATGGACAGCGGAAAGAGCCTTTTTCTCGGAAAGCAGGCTGCGGCGCTCTTTCGCCTTATCCCGAATATCCTTTGCCAGCTGATTGTACTGTGTGAGGGCAGGGCGCAGCGTATTTAGCGAAGTGTTTAGGCGTTCCTTGCCCTTGCGGAGATACCCCAGCTGATAGCAGAACAGCAGCAGATTTTTACGCAGATTCTCCATGGCCTCGGCAATGGCCGGGAGGGTATTCTTCACCGCCTGCCCCAGCTTTTTGACGGCAGCTTTCAGCTCCCGCAGCAGGGCATTGTCCGCCTTGATCTGCCGGTTAATCTCGCAGCGGTCAGCGATGATCCCTTTCCGCTCCAGTGCCCGTGCCGTCACGCCCTCATGGATGGTGGGCTGCTCATCCAGACCCCGTGCGGCGTTGCTGCGGTGGTCGATACGCTCGTCGTGTCCGTACATCTCCAACTGGCGGTTGGTTACATCCGCCCATGCCGCCCGCCATACAACAAGCTGTTCTTCGCTGTTCCAGCGTTCGGCGAGGGGATTCTGCCTGCCGTAGCGGGTGCTTTTGGGATGCTTGTCCGCTCGGACAAGTCCCTGCGCCTCGGCAGCAGATGGCGTCATATACACCTTCTTTTTGCCGATCTTGTAGGGGTATTGTTTCTCCCAACCCTCGTTCTGTGCCGTCCGGAACTCAGCAGCGGTAAAGCCGCATTCCTCGCCGTTTCTCATGCAGAGGTATTCCTTCTCGGTTTTGTACTGCCACTTGCCCTGCTCATCCAGCGGGCGCACCGTCAGGAGAATGTGGGCGTGGGGATTGTGACCGTCGGTGTCGTGGATGGCAGCGTCAGCACACATTCCATTGGACACAAACTGCTCCCGGATAAACTCTTGCAGCAGTTCGATCTGCTGTTCCCGGTTTAGCTCGATGGGCAGGGCAACAACGAACTCACGGGCAAGCCTGCTGTCTTTTGCCGTCTCGACTTCCTCCACGGCGTTCCATAGCTGCTCACGGTCTTTCCATTCTTGTGGGGCGTATTCCGGCAGAAATACCTGCTGCCAGACAAGCCCTTGCTTTCTCGTGTAGTCATGCTGTATCCCGTCGTAATCGTTATATAGACGGGAGCAGCTCAGATAAGCGGAAGCGGCCACGGCGGAGCGGCCTGCGCCCCGGCTGACCACCTTTGCTTCCAGATGATAAATCGCCATATCTTCTTCACCTCGTTCTTTCTTTTTTCTGTTTCTCTTTCGCAAAAGAGAAAATGACCCGAAGCTGAGCTTCGGGTCATAGCCGCAAACAAAGCTGCCGGTGGCAGGTTTGTGCGGGCAGGGAGCAGACTGTTTCCAAAGTAGAAACAACTGCGACCTGCGCAGACGATGACAGCAGCACCCGCAAGGGCTGCGGCATTGTCTGGAGGCTTCCGCAGAAGCCACATCCGCCTCGCAGAGCGCACGATTTCCGCAGGAAATACCACTGCCCTTTAGGGTGGTGAGTAAGTGCGCCCTTCGGGAGAAAAAAGAGGAAGGCCCCCGGTTTCCCGGAGACCTCCCAGCGGAATTCAATCGTGCTGCGGCAGCTTCTGTATCAGGTAATCCTCCAGTACAGACAGTTCCATCGTCCGTACCTCTGGCAGCATCTTTTCCAGAATTGCACCCTCCTGAATGAGCCTGTGCGTTCTGGCTTTGCGCTCCTTGACACGATCCCGCGCCTGCGCTTCCTCCAATCGGTGCTGCGCCTGCAACAGCTTCTTTTCCGTATCCGTCATGTGGAAAAACCTCCTTATCTTCGTTTTTGCCAGATGATCTCGTACCCTAGCGCGTCGGCAAGCTGGACAGCCTCCGTGTAGCGCAAAGACTCCCGCTGGAGCTTGTTGGACAGGTTAGATACGCTGTCAGACCAGCCGTGTTCGTCCCGCAGCAGATCAACCACCTCCTGCATGGTCATTCCCTGACGGACGATGTACGATTTGATTTCGTTTCTCAGATTAGATTTCATTCAATATTTACCTCCATTATTTCGTGTAGTGTAGTTTCGTATCGGTGATGCTGGTGTGTGGGGAGATGAAAAATCTGCCATGCCGCAAATCCGCTCAGATTTCCATTCGTGATGCTCTGTTCGCAACAGCACCCTACCGGCTTCATCATTCTGCGTGAGGTCATGCGGAACGGTGGGATATACCGCATTCCGGTGCAGTGGATTCTCACTTCCGTAAATCACCGGGCGGTGCATTGCATTCGGCTTGCGGTGAAAATTTTCATGAATTTCACAAGGATTGATTTCAGGGATGAAAAATTGAGCCGCCCGTGTACGGCTAAAACGGCTTCCGTACGCTTCTGTACGCCGGTTTTGCGTGCCAGCTGTTGATTCAACAGTCAATTTTTCACACTGCCGTGAATTGCTTCACGAAACACACAAGCAAAATCGTATTTTGCGGATGAAGTTAAAAACAGCCGTACAGAGTGTACGGCGTGTACGGCAATTTTGAAGTCCATTCCTCGTTTTCAATACGGCAGCGGATTGACCACTTCAATGCCCACAAAACCACGCACCCGCTTGCCGCCGACATGAACATTGTTGGTGGCCTCCACATTGTAAAGCCGCTCATTTTGTGCAAGCTCGGAACTGAGACGGTTGGCAGACATGGGCTTTTGCGCATTGTCCTCGCACCAACGCTGATACGCCTCATACAGCGCCTTGGAGCTGGCCTCGCTGTCTGCCCGAAAGCGGATATAGCCCTCAGATTGCAGAAACTCAATCACATTGTTGCTGCTGCGCTTGACTGTTTCCATATTCTCTCTGGCCTTGGTGCTGACTGTGAACTGATAGTTGTTTCCAATCAGCCGGTGCAGACCCTCCAGACACCAGAGGAAGATCCCCTCCTTTTCACGCAGCAGCTTGTCCACCAAAAACGGATCGTCCGCTCTGCCTGCGGGTCGGTCTTTGGTGGTCAGCACGATCTGGCGGCGAAAGAAGCCGTCGGACTTGTCGTGCAGGGCGGTGAGCGCACCGTTTCCGAAGCAGAGAAAACGCACATAGAGCTGGCTCTGATAGCTCTGGACGCCTTTGCGCTCCATGTCCATCTTGCACTCAGAGGTCACGATGGATTTGATATAATTGGTCTTGGGCAGGGCGCTCATATCCATATCGTCATCCACCATCAGGAGCTTGTTTTCCAAGTCTGCACGGCTGAACCGGTTGCTCTCCACCTTCTGGATGCTGGTGGTGTTCATGCTGTCGCCCAGCAGGGAGCGCATGACCAGACCGATGCGGCTTTTGCCCTCGCCGCCCTTGCCGATGAGCATGAGCATTTTTTGCCCCTTGGTGGTAGGCAGCAGGCAGTAACCGAGAAATTCCTGCAAGGTTGGAATGTCCTCCGGTTGCAGCAGCTCTGATAGGAATTGCAGCCACTTTTTCGGAGTGGGTGCGTCAGGGTTGTAGGCGACCGCCAGCCGGTTGTTGCAGTAGCTCTTATTGGCGGTAAAGCTGCCGTCCATGAAATACGTCCCATTGGCCACATGGATGCGGTCTGTCTCAATGGGCAGCGGCGGCGAATAGGCTTGCAGCTTGATGCTGGCAAGTAAGTTTGTCACAACCTTGGACAAGCCGGAAGTCAGGCAGCCTGAGATTTCTTCCAGAATCAGGTTGCCGATCTGCCCCTCATCCTCGATCAGCCCGTCCACTGTGAACAGCCGCCCGCGCACGCATTTCATGGGGTGCTTGTCCAAAAACTGCTGGCAGAACAACACCTCATTGATGTGCCTGCCGTCGTACCACTCAGGCCACGCCTGCGGTGTCATATCCATCTTCGGTTTCCTCCTTATGAATTTTCTCTAAGCGCTGCCGCAGCCTGTCCAGCTTGCTGTCTGCCATCTGCTGCTGAATTACCTCGGTACGTTCGTGGGAATCGCCGGAAGTGAGAATCTCCAAGTAATACTCCGCCTCGTCCAGCTTGTGGCAGGCTTCTACAAATCGTTCATTCGGCGCTTCCGCCGAAGATTGCGGCGCACAGCTTACCTTCCAGTCCCGCAGGACACGGGCATAATCGGACAGAACAGAAAAGCACAGCCGCTCGTTTTCCATGAGCTGCTGTGCTTCCGTCTGAATGCGTTTTGCGTGGAGCGCCGCTGCGCTGGGCGGCTTGTCCGGGGTGAGGTGAAAGTCCGCTGCCAGCTTCCGCGCTGCATCGTAGGGCGAAAGCTGAAATAGTCTGCCTACAAAGTCAATCACATCTCCGTGCTCCCTGCAGGCAAAGCAATAATAGTGGTCGTCCGCCACATACAGGCTGGGATGCCGGTCATTGTGGAACGGACAGAGCGCCATACTGTAGCGGTTGACCTCCACGCCGTACCGCTCCGCCGCCTCCCGGCAGCTCACGCCATATTTGACAATTTCAAAAAGATTCATTGTTCCTCCATTTCTGCGCAAAAAACGGCGGCCTGCCCGTTTAGGGGCAAGCCGCCGTTTGCGTCTTATCTTATGCTGATTTTGTTTCTTTCTCTGGCAAGGCCGGTTCAATCTTTGCCTCTCGCAAGGCTTTCTTCCGTGCGCCCTGCCGCTTGATCTGCGCTGCATACCGGCAATCATCAGAGCAGTATTTGACGCTGCTTCGCGTCGTAGGAAACACCTTGCCGCAGTTTTCGCAGGTACACGCCCGGCTGCGGCTCTCGGCCGCCTCCTGCCGGTAGAATTTTGCGCGGCAGTTGGGGCCGCAAAACAGGGTGTTTGTCCGCTTGGAGGCAAATTCCTGCCCGCAGCACTTGCAGGTCAGCATGAAGGGCTGTCCGACAGCGTGTTCACCGGCCTTGATTTTCTGATAGCGCTCCCGGCTGCGGATGCGCTCTTTCTTCAAAAATTCCTGCCGCTTGATCTCTTCCTCGGTCAGCTCCGGTGCGGGAAGCTCAAACTGCCCGATAAAGCGAAGGTGGATCTCCACCTCCTGTACCCGGTCGCCGTCGATTTTTTCCGGGGCGTGGACGATGATTTTCTCAATAAACTCGTTGATCATGGGCGTGGTCAGCTCGGAGAAATCCGTGTACTTCCTTGCCAGCTCCAGAAACTGCTCCACACGGGCACTGTCCTCTGCGAAAGCGGACAGCCTTTCTTCCGCTTCTGTGACAGAGGCTTGCAGCGTTTTTTGCTCGGCTTCGTAATCCGCCAGCAGACTGTCAAAGCGTTCATCGGTGATGCGCCCGACAGCAAAGGATTCATAGAGCTTCTTGATGATGGTATCCAGCTCAAAAATCCGCTTTTTCTCCTTGTTCAGCTTCCGCTTGGTTTCCTTGGCGGCTTCCGCCTGGCGCAGCTGGGAGGCGGAGCGTACCTTCTCCAGAAAAGCGTCTCGGTCGGAGATGGCAAAGGTGCTGGCAGCCCGGATGGTTTCCAGAATCAGCTCCCGCAGCGCTTTGGTGCTGATATGATGTCCACAGCAAGCGGCGGAGCGCTTTTGACCTGCCAACTTGTATGTGGAGCATTCAAACGCATCGTAGGGATAAGGTTTGCTTTCTGTCCCTCGTGACCGATGGTTATACATCTTTGCTCCACAGTCAGCACAGAACACAAGCCCTGTCAGGGGATTCGCCTCACCCAGCGTGTCATGCCGCCGTGGCGTTTTCCGCAGCTTCTGTGCCAGCTCCCATGTTTCTGCATCCACGATGGCTTCATGGGTGTTCTCGAAAATCAGCCAATCCTCCGGGGGATTCATCACCGCATTCTTGTCCTTATAGGACTGCTTGTGGGAACGGAAATTCACAGTATGCCCCATATACTCCGGCTTGGAGAGAATCTGCCCAACGATGTAGCCGCTCCAGTTATACGGGTTGGGGAACTCCTCCTTGCTTTTCCAGACACCCTTGTTCTGCTTGCCGAAGTAGACCGCAGGCGTGTCGATCTTGTCATCGAACAGAATACGGGCGATGTCGTAGGGGCCTTTGCCCTCAATGGTCAGCTGGAAGATACGCCGCACCACGGCAGCCGCTTCCTCGTCGATCAGCCAGTGGTATTTGTTCTCCGGGTCTTTCTTATAGCCGTAGATGGCGCAGTTGGTGGTTGGCTTGCCGGATTCCCCCTTGACCCGAATGGCGGTTTTCTGCTTGCGGCTCAGGTCACGAAGATACCATTCGTTCATGATGTTGAGGAAGGGCGCAAACTCGTTGCTGTTCTGGTCATCACTGTCCACGCCGTTGGCAATGGCAACAAAGTGGACGCCATGCTGCCGGAAGAATACCTCTGTGTAAAAGCCGGTTTGCAGATAGTCACGCCCCGCCCGGCTCATATCCTTGACAATGACATGGGCCACCTTGCCTGCTTCAATGTCCGCTACCAGCTGTTTCCATGCTGGACGCTCGAAATTGCCGCCGCTCCAGCCGTCGTCGGTGTAATGGCGGCAGTTGGTGTAGCCTCTCTGCTGGGCGTAGCTTTCGAGGTATTTTTTCTGATTGACGATGGAATTGCTATCACCTGCGTTGTCATCGTCACGGCTCAGCCGCTCATACAGAGCGGTGATCTTTTCCTCAGTCTGTTTCATGCGCATTCGGCGCTCCTTTCAGACTGACGGCTCATTTGTGGCATCTTCATTATACCACAAGTGCCGTCATTTGTAACCCCTTCATTGCGGATCATCCGCAGAATCTTTTCCTCCATAGTCTCCGCTGCTGTTTCGCTGAATGCGACCCTTACCTTATAGGTGGTGCCGCCGATACGCCGAATGATGAACTGTTCTTGCTTCGTTTGCTCCATAGGCTTCCTCCTTGCGTAATTTGTTGGTTTTTGGTATAATAAATCTGGTTCCGTTGGTTGTAAGCCAAATGTGTCTTTGCGCTGGTTTCCCATGTTCAGTTTCCCCTTTTTCTCTGTTGATAGCTTAAAAAGTAACCTGTGTAACTTGTGTGCAGATTACCTTTCTACTAATAGGAGAAAAACGGGGTGTAAATCGGAACTGTTTTTTTAGAAAAAGAAAAATATTTTTCGAGGAGGTGAAGCTGTCGTGGAACCATGGGAGGATGAACTGCTGTGGGATGATGATTTTTCCGATGAGGAAGAAGAATTAGAAGATCTGCCCGAAGATGCCGCTCTGGAACTGACCGAGGATGGCTTTGCCGATTGGGCGGACGCTTCTGACGGTGCGCCGGAGGATGAGCGCTTGGAGGAGGCGCTGGCAGAGGAACGCACGCTGGAGCTGGAAAGCGAGCTGGAGCAGGACGAGCATCCCAGAAACTATGCCGCCGAGCTGGAGGACGAGGAAGAGGAAGCCGCGCCCACCAGCGAAAAACGACTCAAGCGGGAAATTCGCGCAGAGGCTCTGCGGCGGCTGGAGGAAGC
Source organism: Pilosibacter sp. YYHA0881 (assembly GCF_051602715.1). Lineage (GTDB taxonomy): Bacteria > Bacillota > Clostridia > Lachnospirales > Lachnospiraceae > Alitiscatomonas > Alitiscatomonas aceti. The sequence goes on along the minus strand of NZ_CP175657.1, from coordinate 3,329,421 downwards.
AGCCCGGACGGAATCGGATTTTTTGACTGTGGTAGACGAGTGGAACAAGCTGGACAGAAATCGGGAACGCCGGGAGCGTGACCACGAAAACCTGCGTGGGGATGTGCCGTTGGAGTTTCGGGCTGTGCCAGAACCGAGAATTGCTCCCCTCTGGATGAATCTGCCAAGGTTCCGCCAGCTCTGTCAGGGAAATTTTCTCGACATCATCTTCTCCTGCCCCTATGAACTGCACGAGCTGACCGCAAATTGCTTTCTCTCCAAGCTCTTTTTCACGCTCAGTGATGAACAGAAGGAGGTACTGTATTACCTGTTCGTCAAGCAATACAGCACCACAAGGCTTGCTGCCATCCGTGGGCAGTCCGACCGGAATATCCGAAAGCTGCGTATGACCATTCAGAAAAAGCTGCAAAGGCGGATGTATGAGCATCTGAGCGAAAAGCTGGAAAAGGACTACAGCATTACTCTGCGGGAGCGTGAGTTCGTAGAGGAATATGAAGCACTGCTGCAAACCATGGGCAAGGATGCCGTGATCCGCCGGGAAAACAAAACCAAACCGAGAAAAAAAGAAAACCGTCCTTGACGGAGCCAAGGACGGTTGATACAATAGTAATATGGTTAATATATAGTTGGATTACGAGCAGAGAGGAACAGTACCATGAAGAATCTCTTTGAGCAGTCCCGTTCCCATTGGGTGCGGTATGACCGCTATGAACTGAAAACTGCCGCAGACGGAAAGCGGTATATCACGCCGGGGAAGAATACCAAGCCCGACATCTATAATCCTCTGAAGGAAGCGCCGGGAATCGTGCTGGATGCGCTGAATGTGGGTATGCTGATGATGAACCGCAGTCCGGAGGACGAGGTGCAGAAGGCCATTCTGGAGTTTGTAACCCATTACGGCCTGCTGGGTCTGATGACGGCGCTGCCCACCACAACCTCCTTCATGGACTATGAGGCGGTGTATCTGCCGAAAAATCACTTCATCAAGGCAGAATCCATGGAAACCGAGGACTATTTGGCGCTGTTCTATCCCTTTGACCAGCTGGATCTGGTCAAGAAGGGCATTGAGTCCAGATGGAGCGTGTCCGGCGACAACATGATGGTGGCGCTGACCATGACCTTCATAAACGAGCCTATGGCGAAAACCATGAGCTTCCAGCGAGAGTATGCTGAGCCTTACGATTGGGTGGCGCAGCAGTTTAAGGACTGGGCCTTTACCCTGACCACATCCATTTTGTATTACAACGATTATGATCTGATCGACAAGGATACAAGAAATCTGTACCGTATGGGTATGGCCGCCTTCGGCGGCATTGCACCCAGCTATCATATTGAGCTGCTGGACAAGCCGACCATCTATTGGGACTTCCATTCGTTGCTGCTGGGCATTCAGATGATGTTCAGCTTCCTGCTGGTGGACGGAGAAAAGCCCCTGCGGCTGTGCAAGCACTGCCAGAAGGTATTCCTGAGCAGCCGCTCCAATTCCGCTTTTTGCAGTCCCCGGTGCAAGAATCAGTATAATGTCTATAAGAGCCGGGGGAAGAAAACCAGCGAAGAAGATTGATAGAACAATCACAGGAGATGTTGTATGTTTACTTTGATAGACTTTGAAAACTGGGAGCGCAAGGAACATTATCTGCATTTTTACAATGATGTGCGCTGCTCCTATTCTACGTGCGTCAATATCGACATATCAAATCTGAACGGGCAACGGCTATATCCGGCAATGCTTTGGCTGTTGACGCAGACCGTCAATGAAATGCCAGAGTTTCGCACCGCTCTTACAGAAAAAGGACTTGGCTATTTTAGTGAGATGCACCCTGCATACACTATTTTCAATCAGGAGCAAGAGACGTTTTCTGGGATATGGACAGCGTACAAATCAAATTATACTGCTTTTCTGAGCAGTTACGAGGCTGATGTTGCGAAATATTCCTCATCTGAAAAATATGCCCCGAAACCCGAAAGGCCCGTCAATTCATTTGATGTATCCATGATTCCATGGTTTTCATTCACAGCATTTAATCTACAAGTTTTCGGTGACGGAAGCTATCTGCTTCCGATTTTTACAATGGGAAAGGCTTTTGATGCAGGAACGAAGAAGATGCTTCCATTAGCAATTCAGGTTCATCACGCAGTTTGTGATGGATACCATGTCGGACGGTTCATCGAATTGTTGCAGAAGAAAATCATTGGTTTTGATTCCGGCTGCAATTCTGCCCCCTCTGATATATCTGCGACGGTGAAAGGACGAATAAAATGACAGATAAAGCACTTTGGGCATTTTCAGACACGTCAGGAAATTGCAGCAACACAATATCTCTTTGCGAGGCAACTAAGGAAGATGCACCGTTTATAGCTGCGATCTACAATCAGGCAATTCTTGCGGGAAACTGCACTTGTGATACAAAAACAGTCACTTCCGAAATGCGTGAAAAATGGATTTGTCAGCACGCTGCCGATGGTTATCCGGTGTATTTATGTCTTGAGAATGGGATACCTGTGGGCTATGGCTATTTAACAGCTTACCGACAGGGTCGTGAAGCTGTTAATCATGTGGCGGAGGTCAGCTATTATTTGGACTTCTCGGCACACGGGCGCCATATCGGCACTCATCTGCTTGCCGCATTAGAGCAACAGGCAAAGAAGCAAGGACTTAAAGTTCTGATTGCAATTCTCGTTGGCAGCAATCGGCCAAGCGTTGGCTTATTGGAGAAGTATGGTTATGTGGAATGGGGTCGGCTTCCGCAAATCGTACATTTGGGTGATCGGCATACCGATCACTTGATATACGGCAAGTATTTGTAAGTGTAGGACGGTATCATATCAAGCGGAATATACGAACGGGAGTATTTCATCAAGCGAGGTTTTTAGAAAATGGTCGAGAGAATTTATCACGTTGGATTAACTGTATCTGATTTAGATCGCTCCATTGCTTTTTACAGAGACATCCTTGGCCTTGAATTCCAAGGAGAAATATTCATGGCTGGCGAAGAAACAGACAGGTTGTTTCGAATGAAAGATACAAAAGCGAGAGTAGCTTATCTGAACGGCTCTAAAGCTATTGAAGCGCCACCAATCGAACTGATTCAGTTTGTGGACAATAAAGTAAAAAAAGTGAAGGGGAATCTATTTACAACATCTATCTCAGAAGTATGTTTCTATACGGATGATATTGAGCGTGTTTATAATAGTCTTATCGAAAATCATGTAGAATGCTTATCTGAACCGCAGTATTTCGATTTCCGGGCAAACGAATTAGGAGAAAGCAGGGCTTTTTATTTCAGAGATCCCGATGGGATTGTACTTGAAATGATGCAACCTATTTGAAGATAAAGCCCAATTGGGGAAAATGCCCGTTATCGGCCATACAGCCAATAACGGGCATTTGTCATTCATATACAAGCTCGGTTAAAACAATTTCCTCTGCACGGCTGCGGATGCTGTTCATCCGGCGCACCCATTCCATCTGGTCAGCAGCTTTCAGGGCTTCGGTTGCACCCTCTTGCTTCGCCATAGCAGAAACGATGATTTCCATTCGCTCATTGCAGGTTTGGTCGATCTCGGCAAGGTGCCGGTGCAGCGTTCCACTTGTAAGAAAATTTGCATAGAGGACAGGGCGATGCTCTTTCAGATAGCTGCGGCGCATACGCCCGTATTTGCCTATCTGATATTCGCCGTCATCCGGTAAAGTAATGTTGGGAATGAAATAATCGCCCACTTGACGGTATGTACCGCCCATTTCTTCAAAGATAGTTTTCATAAAATTCAGCTCCTTTTGTGTTGATTTCCAGCGGTTATAAGTCTTTTTGACTCCTTTCTTACAACTGCTTTTCAATTTACCACAAATGAGCCGCAGTCATATGTATTAGATGGCAGAAACCACCCTTTACATATTAACTCTTGGTTTGAAATAGAATTGCTCTCACCTTGCAGCTCGTCCTCGTGGGATAATCTCGGATAAAGGGCGGTAATAAGGTTTCGGGTGGTCTGTCTTAACATAGTGTCCTCCATTTCCGACAGCCAGCCCCACTATTCCGTATGACTATCATACCACACGCCGGGGCTGGCTGTACAGTCCTTTCTGCTTCTTTACGTCCCGTCAAATTGCCGATTTTTGTGTAGCAGCTTCCGCTTCCAGCACTTTCAGCATTTTATCGGCGGCGGTGGCGGTGGTGTCCTGCTTGAAATAGCCGGAAACGACAAGGACAGAATTACCTATGCGGATTTCCGTCACGCAATCCGGGCGGCGGGTGCTGCGGTCATTCTTTGGGGTGTTGGTCATAGGCGGCTCTCCTTTCTGTTCATCAGCTTTTTCAGTTGTCCCATTTTCTCCTGCGCCGTGGCTTTTCGGAAGTTGCTCCCGGTAAAGCGGACAGGAGAACACATTTCAATCAGACGGTCATAAATGCGGGCGTGGGCGGTGTCCTCCGGGTGCTGCAAGTCCTCCAGCGTGAGATTAGTCGTGACGATCAGCGGCCTGCCGCTGCGGTAACGGCTGTCAATCACGTTGTAGACCTGCTCTAAGCCGTATTCCGTTCCCCGTTCCATTCCAAAATCGTCAAGGATAAGCAGCGGGAAGCTGCAAAGTCGGGAGATATATTCATTCCTGCCCTCAAAGCTGGCGGCAAGGTCACCCAATATCAATGCAAAGTTTGTCATGCACACGGGGATTTCACGCTCCATAAGGGCATTTGCGATACAGCCCGCAAAATAGCTCTTGCCTGTGCCAACGCCGCCCCATAGCAGATAGCCAATGTTGCGCTCTTTCATGGTTTCCCAGTTCTCCACATAGAAATGGGCGTGTTCCATTTGCGGGCACTTGCCGTTGTCGTTCTCAAACGTCCAGCCCTGCATAGCCGGGTCTGTAAAGCCCCGCCGCTTCAACCGCTCGACAGTTTCAAGGTGACTGCGCTGTTTCTCTGCGGCTTCCCGTTCCTCACGCTCTGCCCGCTGGCAGTCACATTCTGCCGGGTGGCGGTCACGCCCCAGCCATGCGGCGGTTTCTTTGGGGAAATAGCCCTCTTTGGGCTTGTGGCACTTCCCGCAGTATAAAAGCCCGTCCTCGCCGGTGTAGTCCTCCGGCTCCGGCGTGGTGTCGGTCATATTCAAAATCATTTCATCAAATCCATTCGTCATAAGCTCTCGCCCTCCTTACAGGTATAATCGGGTATGCCCTTTTTCGGGGCTTTCTTGGCTGCGTCCTCCTGCGCCCACTTGAAAATCGTGGCTGCATGGCTCTTGTATTTCCTCCCGCTGGAAGCGATATGGCAGGATAGGCGGTCAATGTAATACTCCCACTTGCCGGGAAGCTCTGTTTTCAGCCCGTCAAGCTCCGTATCGGAAAGAATGACATTGTGGTATCTGCCATAGGCGGCGGGGGCGGGGTGTCCCGTTTCTAACTCTCTCTCTTTTTCTATTTCTATATCTATCTCTTTCTCTATCTCTATCTCTGGTGGACAAATGTCCGCTCGATATGGTGGACATTTGTCCGCCCCTGTCTGCGGCAGGGCTTTTTGTTCCTGCAAAGCCAGCCGCGCCCTGCGCTTGCGCTCCCCCTCGGTAGAGGACTGGCCGATTAAAAGCTCAATGTTGCTCATGTAGAGTGCGCCGCTTGGCAAAGGCTCCACAAGCCCCAGCTTCATAAAGATTTTCAAAGCTCTCTCTACGGTACCTACCTGCTGGCGGGTAATGGTCGCAATCATCTGGGCGGTGTAGGGGATATTCTCGTCAAGCTGCAATTTCCCGCCGTTTTTCAGCGATTTCAAGTACAGCTTCAAGAGAATGTTGGAATAGATAACGCCGTCCTGCATACTTTCCAGCAGAACGATTGCATCATCGTCAAAATAGCTCTCTTTCAGCTTGAGGTAGTAATATTTGCGGTTATCTGCCATAGGCTGCGTCCTCCTTTTTCCAGCGTTTGGAATAATAGCGAGGGCATAGTATGATAACCGCCCGGAAGCTCTGTTTGCAGTCACGGGTGCAGCCCCGGCATAGGCCGTTGTAAGTGATACGGTTGCGGTGGTTGAGGAAGAAAGACCATTCCAGCCGCCGCTTCTTGCTCATTCTCGGCAATGGTAAGCTCCTTTCTGCCGTTCCTATCGGTGTAGCGGGATAGGGGGCATTTTCTGTATGTTCTCGGTATCATTTTCGGGCTTTTTCTGCCCTGTAAGCCCCGTTTGGAAGTCGGGGAGTATTGCGGTAAGGGTTCATATCATACCTGTATTTTTGTAGGGTTTCGGTATCATTTCGGGGCGGTCTTTAACGCTCCTGTTCACGCTTTTTCTGCTGGCTCGGTGCGCCCCTTAAAATCTGGTCGATATTGCGTCTGACTGTCTGAAGCTCCTGCGCCCGCTGGCGTTTCTCCCGGTAGTCGTTATATCCGGCGTTCTTCTGGACGGTAAGCTGCTCAATCTCCCTTTGCAGGGCTTTGCTGGCTGGCAGCTTGGTTATTCCATGCTCCCGGAAATAACGGGCGGCTGTGTCCGCTATGATAAAATCGCTTTCGTGCTGTTCCCGGTAGGCTCTCCGGGCTTTCTCCGATTTCTGCGCTTTCAGACCGTCACGGGCGGGCTTCGTGCCGATATAGCCCAAAAGGTTGCGCTGCAATTCCTTTTTCTCCCGGATAGCGGCTTCCAGCCCTTTCAGTCCGGCAAGGCTCTCCTGCGTGGCGGTGTTGGCTGCGGAAATGGCAGCGTCCAGCTCGTCCGGGGAAGAAAAGCCATACTGCTGGTAGAGCATGAGGGTAGCCGACATCTGTTTGAGGTTGTGCATGGTCGCCCACTTCTCATAGCCCCGTCCTTTCCCCTCGGCTCGCTTGGCGGCTATGTCTACCATGCGCTGTACAGCGTCATTGTTCGGGGCGTTTTTCGCTTCTTTTTTCGTCCGTAAGCGGTCTTTGATACTGCCGGGGTATTCCGCTATGGCTGCGGGTTTTTCGGCGGCTCTGGCGGCGTTCTGCTCCAAAACGGAGAGGACAGCAGCCCGGTCAAAATCGTCCCCCAGCTTCCGGGCGGTAATTGGCTTCGTCCTGTCCGGCGTGAGGTAACTTAGCCGCCCCCGGCTCTCCTTGACGGTCACACCATGCCGGAGAAGCAGGGCGGCAAACTCATCAAAGCCGGAAGCAGCGGCAAGGGCTTCCCGGATAGTCCGGCGCAGCTTCGCCTTATCCGTTTCAAACTTGGTCTGCCGGGGCGCGATACCGTCCGCAGCAATAGGGGCGTTGGCTCTGTCAAGGGCAGCCTGTCCTTTCTTCTGCGCCCAATACTCACGCTCGGTAATGCGTTCTTTGCTGCCGTTCAAAAGGTCTATCTGGTAAAGCCCCTCGCTGTGGCACATCTCCATGACTTCGGCTTTCAGATAGTTCATAGCTGCGTCCGTACAGCGGTGCTTGCAGCCTGCTTTCCTGTCCGCTGGCCTGTCCATGTGGGGCAGCATGGGAACCTCCGCAATCCGCAGACTGTTAATGACGATATGCACATGGATATTTTCGGTGTGGCTGTGTCCGTCCGGGTGGGTGCAGACAAGGGCCTGGTGTCCGGGGAAATGCTCGGCGCAGAACTTCTCGCCCAGCTCCTGCGCCCGATCAACGGTCAAGCCGTTGTCCGGGCCGTCCCGTGGGTCAAAGCTGATGATGTAGTGGTGGCTCTTTACGTCCTCCCGTTTCTGGTTCTTGCCGTAGCGGAGATTGGAGCGCATACAGGCAACGGCAAAATCCTCCCCGCCACAATTCAGAGAGGATATGCGGTAGTCTACCCTCGGTATGAGCCGCCCGTCTGCGTCAAGGGTGGGCTTCATGGTAAACTCGTCATGCTCGAATGTGAGGTATTTTTCAGCGTCCCCGTAGTTGGCATTTTTAGAGCTGATATGTTTGAGTATCGCCAACGGCTTCACCTACTTTCTGCAAGACTTCAAACTTCAAGGCGGCAAGGTCGGCGGCGGCTCCCCGCACTTCCTTTTCCAGCCCCCGGTAGGGGCTTCCGTATTCGTTCAGGCTCCGGGCAATCTGGTTTAAGTTGCCGCCGATTTTCCCGTACTCTGCCGTGAGCTTGGAGAGGGCGGCAAGCAGCCCGTCATTGACCGGGGAAACGGTGACAATGGGGCGTATGGTCGCTTTCCGTATGGCTTGCCGGATAAACTCGGACTGGCTGATTTCATAAGCCGCCAGCCGCCCGGTGAAGTCGGCGTATTCTTCATCGGTCATGCGGGTCTTTACCACATGACGGCGGTGGGGCGTATTGTATTTCTTTCGCATGGTCTGTGACCTCCTTTCTCGCCCGACAGGGCGCATAGCAGGGTTTGGGGAAGGCACTCCCCAACAAGATTCCCGCAGGGGCAAAAATAAGCGGAGAGCGAATTTTGGCACCTCGGTAGAATCTTGCTCTGAAAAACTCCGGCGTTCCCCGGCTCCCGTCCTTTCCGCTAACAAAACGTTTCAAAAGGGCTTTGCTACCCGCTATTCCGGCTTATCTTGAAAATTTTCCTTTCACTACCTACAACACCACGCAAAGCAAAATGGACGGAGATTTTTAGAATTTCCCCTCTATTCCCTACAACACCACGCAAGCCGGAATAGGCGGACAATGGCAGTATTTTTTTCTTTGATACCCTCTACGGATAAGTAAGGGATTTTGCCAACTGCGGCGGCTATTTTCCCTTTTGTTTTTTCATACTGGGGATTTTCAAAAATGCCAAACAGGAACGAAAAAAAGCAGCAAATCTGTTGAATAGATTTACTGCTTTCTGGTTGCCGGCGAAGCGGCGGTTATTCAGTTGTAGGCGGTAGGGCTATCTCCCAAAGCGGAACTTGAAAATAGCTGTGAGAAGCGTCTGGGTGATGTAGTCCTCTGTATCTTGGTCTACCCGTCCATTCACACGGGCGGCACATTGTATGCGGCGGCGGTAATACTGCAATACAGTTCCCACCGCTTCCGGCTCCCCGCTGGCGGCTTGGACGATTGTTTCATAGGGGAGAAGCCTATTATTTCTCATATGCCATTCCCTCCATTTCCGCTTGGAGCTGCCGTAGGGCTTTTCGGATATGGTAGCCCGCTGTGCTGCGGCTGCGCCCGTACTGTCTGCCAATTTCGTGCTGTGGAATACGCTTGAAAAAGGACAGGTAAATCATTTCCCGCTCCCGTTCGTCCAGCCGTGACAGGGCTTCCGCAAGTAAACCGCTGCTGAAAATGACCGTATCGCCGCAAAGGGTAAGTATGTATTCCTCGTCCGGCTCCGGGGCTTGGAAATATTCATCTGTCGTGCCTAAAGGGTAGTGCTTTTCGTCTGTGAGGTATTCAAGGGATATTTCTCTTTTGTGCTTCCTGCTCCGTGTCCTCGCTGCGTTGATCGTTGCATTTCGGATAACGACTTTGCAAAAGGCATGGAAAGTGTACTCGATATGTTCCCGATATTCTTCTGTACAGGTCATGGAAAATCCCCCTTTCCTCCCAAAAGGGCTGTGGCTGGTTAGTAGTTGCTTTTTATGATAGTAAGGGGCGGCAGCACTTTAGGCTGTCGCTCCTTGACTGCCTAACTGCAAAACCGGGCGGGGCTGTCAACGGCGGGCGAAGCCCGTTCATCTTGACCGTTGACTGGCTCGGCCGGGTTTGCTATTTATCCGGCAAACTTGAATTTATTTTAAGCTATCACGTTTTACCTTTTTAAGCCTTACTATCATTACCATAGGAATTTCTTTATTGTTTTTGAAACATTCTTCATAAAATCCATCAATGACAAATCCAGCTCTGAAACAAAGGTTAAAAATATCTTGTATGGAACGATGATAATAAATCTGCTCCTCCGGCTGCCCTTCGATCGCTATATCATAGTAACTGTGCGGTGTCATATATTTTTCAGTCAATGTGATAAAACAAGGGTGCTGCGTTGCAAAGACAAAAATCCCGTTTTCCTCCAATAGTTCATAAACAGCCATAAAAAGCGGTTCAATATCCGTAATATCCATAATTGCCATATTAGAAACTGCTTTCGTAAAGGCTCGATTTCTTTTTAATCCTAATAAGCTTTCTCTATTGGTCGCATCCGCTACGCAAAACTCAATTTGTTTTGCATATTGTGATCGCCGTCTTTTAGCCAATTCTATCATTTTTTTGCTGTAATCAAAAGCGACGACCGAAGCGCCTCTCTGTGCAAGATACGAAGAATAATTTCCATTGCCGCACGCAATATCCAAAATGTAATCCGAAGGATCAGGAGAGAGAAGTTCCGTTACTTTGGGACGTACTACCTCTCTGTGAAATTCATTGGATTCGTCACCCATTGCATCATCCCAAAATTGTGCGTTTTTCTCCCAGATCTTTTTGCTTTCCTCTGTTCCCATGTTCTCTCCCACTCCCAAAATTTGCCTTTTTGCTTCCATTAAATCTTCCTTACTATATTCCATTGTTACCCTCCATAACTTCTGATTGTTGCCGTCTTGACTATTATGTATCTTTTCTTTCCAAAATGGTATAGGCTTTTATTTTTATAATGCTGCAAAACTTTTCTTCTGTAAGGTATTCAAAGGATATTTCCCTTTGCCGCCGCTATTGGAAAGCCAAAAGCAGCGGCTTTTTTACGCGATATGACCGAAAAGACTAGAAAGCAGGATATGTCATCATTTGTCATTTCTTCTCAATGTAATAACTGCATGGCATATCAAGCCAAATACAAGAGAAAAACAGCCACCGCCAAATAGTGATGCTCCCCACCCTGCACCCGACATTGTCATAAAACCGCCAACAAAGAAAATACCAATGCCAAGAAATATCCCGACACCATAAAAAAGTCCAATTGCCATATCATACTTATTAAATTGTCGTTTCTCTTTTTTTCACATGTTTCCATTTTTGTTATTACCTCCTTCGCAAAATCGTCCATGTGGACTCCAAAAAGAAAACAAATTTTTTTCAACGTATTTAAATCGGGTTCATTAACATCTCTCTCCCAATTCGATAGCGCCTGCCGGGTAACATTCAATTTCCCAGCCAGTTCTTCCTGTGTCATTCCCGATTGTGTTCGCAGATGACGTATTTGCTTTCCTGTTGTAATATCCGTCTGTTTCTGGTTCAAAATGGTTCCTCCTCTCTGATGCTGATTTTATCAATGATATTTCGCAATAGCCAGCAATGAACGTTTGCATTGCGCAAGATGTTACATTATCTTCTGAAACATATGCCGGATCTTGTCTAAACGGCTGTTCGGGCGGCGTGGCTGAAACACAGGCTCGCCGGAAGTTTCCTGATACCCTTTTAATTCTGTAATGCAGACACTTCTTCCATTTGTATAAAAATTCAAATCATTTCTATATTCACCAATACAACGGGCAGGGATTTCCCCCTTAAAAATAACTTCATCTTTTTCAAGTCTGGTTGATTCAATGATTGCGCAATACTTTGGTGCGTCATTATAAGCCCGTGAAAGATATTCCTGCGGTGCAAAAAGGGTAAAGGAAAGGTATGGTTCCAACAGTTGTGTTCCTGCTTTTTTCAATGCCTGCTCCAACACGACAGGCGCAAGAAAACGAAAATCAGCGGGGGTGCTGACCGGGCTGTAATAAACTCCATAATCAAAACAAATTTGGCAGTCTGTCACTCCCCAGCCATATAAGCCCTGCTCCATTCCATAACGCACACCCTCCATGACGGCATTTTGAAAACTTTGGTTTAAATAGCCGAGAGATACCTCGCTTTTATATTGTGTTCCGCTTCCAACAGGAAGCGGTGTTACAGTCAAACCAATAGATGCCCAAAACGGATTCGGCGGCACTTCAATATGAATCGTGTAGCTCGCTTTTTTTTGCGGTCTTTCCAGATAAATAACCGAAGGCTCTTTCATAGCCACGCCCACATGATATTTTTCTTCTAATAGCGAACAAATAACTTCTAACTGTACTTTTCCCAAAAAAGATAATATAATCTCATGTGTAACAGTATCAATGTCAAAATGCAAAAGAGGGTCTGTATCAGCAATCTCTGTGAGGGCATTTAACAGGGCTTCCCTTTGCTCCGGCTTTTGCGGCTCTACCGTTGTCCGAAGTAATGGCATGGGATTATCAATCCGTGTTTTGTGAGGCAGGAGTTTTTCATTTCCCAGAATGTCGTTCAGTTTCAAAGTATCATCAGCTAAAATAACAATTTCTCCCGGACAGGCATGGTCAACCGGGACGATTTCACCATTTGACGGAATACACATTTCTGTAATCTTTATTTTTTCCTTTTTTGACAGCAGCAGGGTATCCCGTAAATGGAGCGTCCCATGATACAGGCGTAAATAAGAAAGCCGTTTTTTCCGCTCTGTATACTCAACCTTAAAAACATATCCACATAATTCAGACTGAATATCGTCTGTTTCTGTAATGAAAGTTTCTGTAATCGCTTCAATCAGTTTTTCTGTTCCTAAATTGTCTTTTGCACTCCCATGATAAACAGGAAACAAAGAGCAGCATCTGGTTCTTTTGCACTTTTCATATTGTAATTCCTGTATATCCAAAGAATCCTCTGCAACATATCGTTCTAATAGTTCATCGCTTCCGGAAATAATCATATCCCATTTGTCCAAATCAGAAATATCGGTCATGGTTATCTTTGGCGACAGGGAAACCTCCTGCATGACAATCATATCACTGGTAAGTTTATCTTTAATGCTTTGGTAAACACGCCGCAGGTCGATCCCATTTTGGTCTATCTTATTTATAAAGATAATTGTCGGAATGTCCATTTTCTGAAGCGCATGGAATAATATACGGGTTTGTGCCTGTACGCCGTCTTTTGCCGAAATGACTAAAACAGCTCCGTCAAGGACAGATAAAGAGCGGTATGCTTCGGTTAAAAAATCCATATGACCGGGAGTGTCCACGATATTGATTTTATAATCATTCCAGCAAAAAGAAGTAACCGCTGTCTGAATGGTAATTCCGCGCTGCCGTTCCAAAATCATAGTGTCTGTTCTTGTAGTTCCTTTATCCACGTTTCCTTGTTCCGCAATCGCTCCACTGGTGTACAGCAGGCTTTCCGTCAATGTTGTTTTTCCTGCGTCTACATGGGCGAGAATTCCAATATTGATTATTTTCATGTGATTGTCCTCCTTTTACAGCCCCAAAAGGGCATAAAAATCCCCAGCAGTAAAATACTTTTACCACTGGGGATTATAATTTGCGGACATACACATATACAGCATACACCTGTTTGTGATTGCTGTTTTTCGGATATGTCAAAATTGATAAGGCAAAAGTATTCTTAAATTGGGTACAAAAAACCAAGCCCCCACAAAAGGGACTATCATAATCCTTTGTTCCCACTATTTGATTATAGTTTTATTTAAGAATACCTTGCCGCATATTTTTTACTCCTTTTTTGGAATGATGCTATTATATCACATTAGTTTTAGGAAAGAAAGTACCTAAAAGAAATTTTTCTTCCCCTTATATGTAACAATCATACCGACTTTCTGGCGTTCAGAATGGTTTCTGCTGTCTGCTGTGGTGTTTGGTTGGAATTGTCCAGCCAAAAGCCGATCCGTGGTGTTGTCTGCATAAATGTATCGTATAAGGTTTCAACCGTAAAGCCGGAATAGCCTGTTTTCTCCCTGTATCGTTCCCTTCCTTTTATTGTTTCCACATCTGGACAAAGAACGACAACCTCAACAGGGTATTTATGCGGCACAAAAAATATGTACATGTAACTAATTCAACACATTTATAATTTGAATAGGGACATTATAGCATTTACTAAATACAAATTCAATGTATACGGAAATAAAGATATAAGGAGTGGGAAGGATTCCGCCGTAGTCGGCATTGTAGGAAAATCCAAAAGTTTAGATTTTCCCACAATGCTTATCTTTTGGTCTTTGGTTCGGAATAGTGTAGTGCTGGCGGTCTATCTCTTGTTTTCGGTTGCTTGCTTCCTTACCGTACATGAGCATTCGCGCCCGGATTGTCGTTGCCGTAGCCCTCCATGAGATTGATAACGCCCCAGATACCAAGCCCGGCTCCAAGTGCTACAACAAGGGTCTGCAAAACGTCTACTGCGCTATTGAAAAATGCCATAAATAAATCCTTTCTGCCGCGTCTGCGGCTGTCCGGCAAGCGGACAAAAGGCGGTCAGCGTATGCCGCCGCATAAAAAAACCGCCCTCTGGTAAAGGCGGCTGTCCCCGCGCTGCGTAAGTTCTGCGGCGCGGCGGTATTCAGTTGTAGGGGGGTGCGGCTCCTGCCGCTGTGTGCTGCGCCGGAAAGTAGGGGCGCGTATCATGTAGCCGATATTGATATATGTGATTGCTTCGATTCCTCCTTTCGGTGTCCCGCTGTGCTGCCGGACGGGTATTATTCAGACTTGCGGGAAGTGAATAGCTTGCATAGCAAGGTGTTCGCTTCCCGCAAGTTCACAAAGGGGTAGCTGCCGCAAGGCAGCGTAGGGGAAGTGTAGCTTCCCCTGTCCCCCCCTCCCCGGCGGTCTGCCATGCTGTCACTGTTGAGGGATAAGCCCCCGGCGCGTGACATACTCCGTTGCAAAACGGCGGTGTTCCGCTTCCTTTTCCCGCCAATACTCCCATAATGCAGCGTCGGCGGCTTCCGCAACATTCATTAAAAACCGTTCAAGCTGCTTTTGTTTTTCCTCTGCGCTACGTTTCCTCATGGTCTGCGTCCTCCTGTAAGTCTGCTGCGTCAATCTCGTAATAGTCAAAAACCTCGTCGGGCTTGACAATGGCGGGGCGGCGTTTAAGGTGCTTTTCCATGTCAAAGGCGTTCTTCGGGTCTGCGTCGGATAGGTACTTGTATTTCGGGTGTTTCGTTATGTCGAATTTGTCCGAAAAGAACGGGCGCACCCCGCGTAGCTGCAAGATACATTTCCCTCCGTCCATGACTGCGATTTCATCTTCCGTCATAAGCTGCTTTCCCAATTTCTGATAGTTCAGCCCATGCGAAAGCTCCCGCCCCCTTGTTTCGGAAGTGTTGAAGCTGTCTATCGTTTCCTTGCCTAAAATCTCCGATATTTCTTTGAGCGTGGTTTTTTCCTTGCCGCCCAAGAAAAGCGTGGTGTCGCAGTTGCCGACTATGGTATCGGCGTTGTCCTTGTAGATTGCCTTTAGCTGTGACTGGCTCTGCAAGATGATTGACGCGGAGATTTCCCGGCTCCGTATGGTTGCGATTAGTTTCTCAAATTTGGGGATTTGCCCGATATTCGCAAATTCATCAAGTAAGCACCGTACATGGACGGGAAGCCGCCCGCCGTATTCATCATCTGCTTTGTCGCACAAGAGGTTGAATAGCTGTGTGTAGAGAATACTCACGACAAAGTTAAAGGTGTCGTCGGTGTCGCTGATAATCACGAAAAGGGCGGTCTTTCTGTCACCTATGGTGTCAAGCTCCATTTCGTCGGTTTCCATAAGCTCCCGCAGCTCCTTAATGTCGAATGGGGCTAACCTCGCGCCGCATGAGATAAGTATGCTTTTTGCGGTCTTGCCAGAGACGAAAAGTCAAGGACTTTTTCATCAAATTCACAAAGAAGTCACATTTTGCGGACTTCCTCACGGAGCAGACGCTTGATTTTGTCCTCCATCGTCTCTTTTGCGGTCTGGCTGAAATGGACACGGACGATATAGGTTGTCTTGCCGATCTGCTTTCTGACAGTCGGGCAAGTGGCGGTGTTAGTTGCGGTATTGTTCATTCAAAATCCTCCTGTAAATGAAAAATGCCCGGTGACTGTTCATCATCGGGCGGTGTCGGTATGATGGAACAAGGCAAGGCGGCAACATTAAGGTATCTATAAAAACCTTGCCGTCTTTGCCACGCTTGCCGTGTTCCTGTTGTCAGTTTCGGAGATAGCAGACCCATGCTGTGCTGTCTTTCTCGGTCACAAGTCTGTCCCCGATACGGCTCTTTGCCGTTCTCATGGTGCGTGAAGAAATCCCATGCTCATTGACTGCCTTTTCCAACTCTGCGCTCGGCATACGCTTTCCGTCCGCAAGCAGTTCCAGAATGAGCATTTGCGCCTGTGCGGTCTTGCTCTCGGTCTTGGCGGTGTCTGTCCCGGCAAGAAGCTCGTCAGCGGTAATGTCATAAGCCCCTATCCACTCAAAACCTTTCTCATCTCCCAGAGAAAAGGCAAGGGACTGTCCGGGCGGCGCAAGGGAGCTTTTCTCATGGATAAGCACCCTCGTTGTCGGACTGTCCTTCAGCTTGCCAATAAAGAGCAGACTGCGGACTGCCGCCGTGATGTCGATAGACCCTAATCCCCGATAGGTGCTTTGCGTTCCTGCGGCTTTGTTCAGGTGTCCGATCAGCACGATAGCGCACCCGGTAGCCTGTGCAATGTCTCCCAAACTGCGGAATATCGGGCGCACCTCGTTTGCTCTGTTCATGTCCACATCTGCGCCCAGAAACGCCTGTACCGGGTCAATGATAACAAGCCTTGCGTTGTTCTCACGGATTGCCCTTGCTATGCGCTCATCGGCAAGGGTCAGCGGTGTGTCCCTATCGTCAATGACAAGCACTCTTTCAAGGTCTGCTTCCGCTTCCATCAGCCGGGGCTTGACGGTATCGCCCAGACCGTCCTCTGCGGTCTGGTAGATGATATTGAAAGGCTCAATTGTCTCCATACCGGGCAAAGGCTTTCGGTTGGTGCAAGCCGCCGCAAGACGCATGGCAAAGTAGGTCTTGCCCTCGCCGGGGTTGCCCTGTATGATGGTCAGCTTTCCAAAGGGAATATACGGAAACCATAACCAATCCACGCTCGTAAGCTCCACATCTGCCATGCGGAGCATGGGGACAGGCTGGGCGGTGGGCAGCTCTCGCAGCGTGATTGTCTCGGCTATGAATTTGCGGCTGGGAATGTCCCCTTGCTGACGGAGAACAACGTTCCAGTCTTTCCTTGCCGGGACAAGGCGAATGACGGCGATCTCGCCGGGAATGGACTGTGCCAGTCGGGTACAGGCATCGCTTCCTGCGGTGTCGCTGTCAAGGCAGAGGAACACTTTTCGGGTGTCCTTGCGTTCAGAAAGGAAACGGTCAAGGGCTTTGCCCGAAACGCCGCCCAGGGCAAGATAGCTTCGATTTTTCCAGTCCTGCGGGTAAAGGCAGATAAAGGACAAAAGGTCTATCGGTGCTTCAAAGACAAAGAGCTGATTGCCGTTTCCCTCATAGCGGAACGGATAGGACTTGTCAGACCCGGCAATGTCCTGTCTGAATGGGTCTGCCGTTCCTCGCACATGGGCGTATCTCGGCGTACCGCTTCGGTCTCTGCCGACAAACACAACATTGTGCCGCTTTGCGTCCTCGTAAATATCCCCGGAAAGAAGAAAAGTCTCAACAAGCGTTTTGTTGAGACCTCGGCTTTCGCAAAGATATTGAATTGCTCTGTCGGCTGTTCGGTTGTGCAAGGGCAAGTGGAACGCTGTGGGCGGTGCTGTGGTGGCTTCGGTCTGTCCCTCGCCGTTTTCGCCTGTCAACATCTGAACAGCTTCGGGAAAGGACTTGCCGTAAAACTCCATGACGAAATCAATGGGATAGCCGCCCTTGCTCTGGCTGTGGCGAAACCACTTGTTTCCCCGGACGGTCAGGCTGTCATGTTCTTTCCAACGGTATTCCCGTCCGCTTTTGATAAGTGTCTCTCCCTGTGTGCGGAGAAAATCTTCCAGACTGACGGCGTTTGCCCGGTCAATCTGTGCTTGGGTGTAATTCATCGGGATAGTTCCTCCTTTTTCTGTCGTGTTTGGGGTCGATTTTGGAGCTTTTGTTCCTCTGTACGCTCGTTAAATCGGGCGGCAGTATCTACGCATGACTTGACCTTCCAAAGGCGGTGTAAATCGTCTCTGACAGCCTTAAACTCGCCATAGGTGGTTTCGTGCGCCTGTTCCAGCTCGTCATACTCGTCGGACAGCTTTTTCATATCCACCTTGCCGTCCGGGAACTCCCCGGTCAGCTTTCGTCTGGCGGCGTAGAACTGTATCAGTTCCGCTTCATGCTCTGCCTTGTACTTGGCTCTGGGCTTCTCAAACTTGATTTTCTGCAAGCCGTCATAGACAGGCTTCAAGTTCTGGAAAGCAGCGGAGCTGTCATAGAGCTGCTTGATTTCTTTCATTCGTGCGGTCTGCCCGTCCAGCGTTTTCTTCAAGCTCTCTGTGGTGGAGCTGTGTTCATTGACACGGCTTTCCAAATCTTCAAGAGTGTAAATGCCGTTTGCCCGGAGATAATTGAAAGTCTCGTTCATCTCCTTTAGGTTGCTGACCTTGCCTTTCTGCGAATATGCCCCGGCTCTGCGGCTGGTGTAATAGGCGTTCAGCAGAGAAACAAGGTCGGGTGCCTGCGGCTTGGCAAGCTCCGCTTTTGCTTCGGCAATCCAATCAAACAGGAGAGCGATTTTCTTCTTGATGTCCCGGATAACGGCATTGGTCGCTCTGATCCAGCGGTTGAACTCGCCTTTCTCGGTGCGTATGCCTTTCTTCTCCATTGCCCGGACGGTTGCGCCCTCATGGACGGTGGGAAGAAGCTCCACACCCTGACGCTCATAGCTCCGGTGGTCGATACGAACATCAATACCTTTTTCCGCAAACTTGGCATTGCATAGCTCCGCCCATGCTTCACGCCAATGTTCCAGCGTTTCGGGACTGCCCCAGTCGGTAGTGGGAACGGCGTTGAACACAAACTTTCCGTCTGCGTCTCGGATACGGTTGCCGTCCTCGTCCAGCTCATACACCCGGCGTTGCTTTAGTCCCCATTTGCCGTTTTGCTCAATGGGGCGGATGGGGCAAAGCACATGAAAATGCGGGTTTGGTATGCCGCCGTCCTCCCGGTCTGGCTGGTGTACGGCGAAGTCAACCACCATGCCACGGCTCACAAAGTTCTCCAATAAAAATTGCCTTGCAAGAGCGATGTTTTCCTCAAGGGAAAATTCATTCTGCAAGGCAATGTCAAAGCTGTATGCAAGCTGGGCGTTCTTTCCACGCTCGGCTTTTTCCACGGCGTTCCATAGGGTCTGGCGGTCTGCGTATTCTGGCGGTGCATGGGACGGCAAGAGAATGTCAGAGCAGATCACGCCGCCCTTGCGGGTGTAGTCGCTGTATTCGCCGTAATACTCGCTATACAATCGCTCCCCGGCACGGTAGGCGGCAGAAGCAATAGCGGACTGTCCTGCGCTTCGCTTAGTCTGCGTGACGCTCAGATGAAATAGTGCCATCGGCTTTCAGCTCCTTTTCTCTGTTTGCTTGGCTGATGTGGGTAATCGCCATGTGACGGACGGCTCGCTGGACTTCGGACAGGGAAAAGATGTGTTCCATCAGCTCTGTCATTTCGGTGCGTGTGAGATCTTTGACCTCCGGGGCAAGGCTCTCAATCGTGCCGCCCAGATTGCAAAGGCGGTGGGTGCGCTTGGTGCGTTCGCCTTTCTCCAGATATTTCTTTCTGTTCTCCAGACGCTCCAGCTTGTGCTGTTCCTGTGCAAGCTGCGTCTCGGCTCGTTCCTTTTCGGCTCGGAGCTGTTCAAGGGTTTTTGGTTTTGTCATTGTAATTGACCTCCTTTTTTGATTTTAGGGATAAAAAAAGACCGTCAACTTTTCGCAGATTGCGACCAGTCAACGGTCAGTTTTTCGGTATTCAGTTGTTGTGTTCAGTTCGGTAAATTGAAGTTGGTCAAAGTTGTTGGCGAAGATATTCCACAACATTTCCATTCGTATCATAGAAACAGATGTTTCCTACATTGAGGGGCAGGACAATGGCGAAAGGCTTGCCACTATCAATATCAATCACCTGAATGCCGTTGCCATCATCTACTTCAAGTCGAACAATATTTTGGGTATTCATTGAGATAAATGCCCTTTCGTTATTTCCCTCAACAACAAACTCTGCAATGTAATCATCAACCTCAACTATATCTCCACCACCACGGAAGAAATATCCAAAAGACAAGCCAGGGCGATTTACATAGACAGAAAAAGTGTGGTCTGTCTTGTCCTGTGGGTAAGAAATAAATGCAGCCATTGTGTCGGAAATGCTTCCATCAACAATCCAATCATCCAAAATTTTTTGAGATTGGCGAATGTCTGCTTCTAAACTGTTTGCGGTTTTACCAATGTCATTGTTTGCATAAAGGAAACCGAAAACCAACACACAAGCCAAAATAACACCCAAGAGGATTATGGGTAATTTCTTTTTCATAGAATCACACTCCTTTATCAAATTAAGATTCTTGATTTTCAAACTTGCTGGCGGCGAACGGTTTGTCAAAACCGTTTGCGGACGGCAAGTCCACAGGGGATAGCCGCTTTAGCGGCGCAAGGGGGTGTAGCCACCTTGACGGAACGAAGTGACGCAACATTCTCGGTCATGCAGTTTTCTTCTGCTGACGGAGAATGAAGCTCCGCAGGACGCACTACTCTCGACAGAGAGTATAGAAGTGCGCCCTTTAGTTCCTAAAGGGATTTTATCAGTTCGCCAAACAAGAAGTTGTTTTACTTGCGTTCCATAAATCCTACGATTGAAAAAATCAATCCTACAATCCCAATTCCGATAACGAGCAGCCCCATTCCTGATGAACAAAGAGAAATTATAATGGCAAAGAGTAGTATTGCAATACCTAATCCAATTTTCTTCATTGTAAATCCTCCTTTACAAATTCCGATTTATTGCTCAATTTTATATTCAAATTATACCATAAAACTTGTGAACAATTCTACCGCAACTTTGGAATATATGAGAAAAGCCCGAACAGTTTTCTGCCCGGACTTTCTCGCTCAATCATAAATCAATTCCGCTTTCACAATCTCCTCTGCCTGTGCCTTGCAAGCGTTCATCTGCCGCACCCATTCCATTTGGTTTTTGGCTTTTAGTTGCTCGGTCACGCCGTTTTGCTCTGCCAGTGACCGCACGATCAGCTCCATGCGGTTTCGTGCCGCTTCGTCAATCTCGGCGCAATGCTCAAAGAGCTTGTCGGATAGCACCAGCTCATTGAACAGTATCGGGCGGTGCATTTCCAGATACGCCTTGCGAAGTCTGCCATAGTGACCGATGGGCTTGGTCTTGCGGATAACGATGTTCGGGATAAGATAATCGCCGTTCCGTGTGTAAGTGATATTCATGCTGTTTGTACTCCTTTCATCGGCTCTCTCTGTGGTAAACTGCTGACCGGGACGAACACGCCCTTTGCAATGTCCTCTGCACGAATGGCGGCTTTCTTGGCTTCGATTTCCGCCTTTTTCCTCTCCTTGATTTTGTCCTCGTATCGCTTCTGCGCTCCGCTGGCTTTCCGCTTCAAGTAGTTCTGATGAAGCCTGTCCTTGCGTTCCTCACGCTTGCGGATTTCCTCTAATTCCTCCGGGGTAAGCTCCGCTTCTCCAAACGCCGGGGGAACGAATCGCCCAACAAAATTGAAGTAAATCTCGACCTCCTGTGTGGTCTGTATACTGCCTTTACGGTCACGCTCATGCACAAGGATTTTCTCGATAAACTCGTTGAGCATAGCAATGGTCAGCTTGTCGAAGTTCTCATACTTGTCAATCAGAGCGATAAAACGGTCAGCGTCCTTTTCGTGCTTCTCATAGCTCTTGACTGCCTTTTCCAGAGCAGAGATTTCAGCGGTAAGCTCGGTCTGCTCCTTTTCGTATTGAGCGTCCAGAGTGGCGTATCTGCTGTCGGACAGCTTTCCTAAAATGTTGTCCTCATAGATTTTACAGAGCAGGACTTCCAGTTCGGACACTCTCTGCTTTGCGGTGGCAAGGCGTATCCGCTGTTTCTTAACCTCTGCTGTCTGCTGGCTGGACTGCGCTTCCTGTACCACTCGGACAAACTCGGCTCGGTCATGCTTCGCATACTCGGCAATGGCTTTGAGCATTTCGGAAACAAGGGACAGTACCACATCTTCATTGATACGGTGCTGGGTCTTGCAGAGCTTTCCAACTGGGACTTTGCTGTATTGGGAACAGGTATATTGAGAAATACGCTTGCCGTTGTTGGTACGGTGGACATACATCTTGCCGCCGCAATCGGCACAATAAAGCAAGCCTGTGAGGGGAGCTGCTTCGCCCCAGCCGTCCGGGTAGCGTCTGACATTCCCACGGATTTTCTGCACAAGGTCAAAGGTCTGCTGGTCAATGATAGGCTCATGGGTATTCTCGAAAATTGTCCATTCGTCCTCCGGGACATAATGGCTTTTCTTGTCCTTGAAGTGCTTTCGGGTCTTGAAATTGATGGTGTGTCCCAGATATTCACGCTTTTCAAGAATGTTGCAGATGGTGGAAGAACCCCAGCCGTACATATCTTTGAAAGTCTTGTTTTTGTTCACGCCCTCGCCGTGTTGGGCAAGGTAAGCAGACGGAATAAGCACCTTTTCCGATTTCAGTTTACTGGCGATCTGATACGGACCGTAGCCGTCAATCGTCATGGCAAAGATGCGCTTGACCACATCAGCGGCTTCGGGGTCAACCAACCATTGGTCTCTGGCTTCGTTCCAGAGATAGCCGTAAATAACCGTGCCTGTGAGGTGCTTGCCGGACTTGCCTTTGGATTGAAAAGTGGAACGGATTTTACGGCTGGTGTCTCTGGCGTAGTATTCGTTCATAATGTTGCGGAAAGGGGTAAAATCATCGTCCCCTCTGGCGCTGTCCACGCCGTCATTGATGGCGATAAGGCGCACGCCACGCTGACGCAGGATTTCCATAATCTGACCGACTTTCAGATAGTCACGACCCATGCGGCTCATGTCCTTGATACACAGGTACTCCACATTCCCGGCTTCCACTTCTTTCATCATTGCCAAAAATCCGGGACGGTCAAAGCAAGTACCACTAATGCCATCGTCCGTGAAATGGACAATGTTCGTAAACCCCTGCCGTGCGGCGAACTCCTCCAACATAGCCTTTTGATTGGAAATGGAATTGCTCTCACGCTGCTGGTCATCATCTTTGCCAAAGTCATCACGGCTCAATCGTTCATACAGAGCAGTGATTTTCTCGTTTTTTCTCATAACTTGCGCTCCTTTCTTCGGTTTTAGGTTGTGTGTTCTAAGAGACTTCCCAACCGCTTGATTAAGAAGTCTTTTAGAGCATACAACACCCGCCGCCAGTTTGTATTTTTTGTACTGCTTGACTGCAAAATGTTCCGGGTCTTTTTCTTCCAGACGTTCAAACATGAGGTCAACCGGGTTCTGGAAATCCTCGTCGTCCTCGCGGGCTTCCGACGCATTTATCATTTCAAGCAGCGTCGTGAAGTTCTTCTCGTCCTCTGGGGCTTCATACCAGATATAGCCGATTAGTGCGGTGTAGTAGAGCTTTTCCGCTTTCACCCAGAAATCCTCGCCGGATTTTTCCCCGTCGCCTTTGGTGTTGGCGATAATGGTATTGACTAATTTCAAAATGTCCTTTTCGCTCCGCAGATAGGCAAAGGGATTGTATTTCATGGATTTTTTGAAGTTAATCGTATTTAGCACTTTGATACGGTATTTGTACCGCTGCAACATTTTCCCGGTTTCCAAAATCAGTGTTCCTTTCGGGTCAGTGACGATATACGACGTTGGAAAATCCTTTGACGTACATTGCATGAGCGACGGTTTCACAAAGAACCGGGTCTTGCCGCTGCCGGAACCGCCGATTACAAGAATATTTTTGTTTCTTGCGTATTTCGGCTGCTTCGGGCGGCTGTTCATGGTGAGCCGTTCCGTCTGCGTTAAGGGGATATTGTTCTCAAATACCGGGTCTGTGTACGGCTTTATGTCGTCAGCCCCGCCCCAACGCGCCGAACCGTATTCTGTCCCGCGGCGGTATTTCTTCGCGTTCTTGCCTTTGGTGTAGATAATCAGCCGGACAATGACCGCCCCCGCAATGCCGATAAGTAAGTCTGCCGGGTGGAAGCTCGGCGCGATACTGGAAAAGGCGGTGGTAAAACCGTCCCCAAGATGTAGCAGCTTTGCGCTTGCGTCCGCGCCGGGGGATAGACGGACAGCCGCGCCCACTTTATCAAAGAGCCAGACAAAGAGCAGATACGGGAGATTTAGGATAAGCAGCTTCTTGATTTCCGGCTTCATAGCGATACCTCCCTGTCCTTGTTCTTGACCTTTGCCCGTTCCGCGTTCTTGCCCTGTGCGGCTTCTTTGAGCGTAGAGAGCAGCTTTCGGATAGAGGGCTTTTTCTCCTGTGTCAGCTTCTTTGCGGAAAACTCCTTAAAGGCTGCGGTCAGCACGTCCGCGTCCCGCCCCTTGAAAAAAACCAGATAGCGGGGCGGGCTTTCCGTTGCGTCCTTTTTCAGCGCAAAGTCGATACCGTACTTTTTCGCCGTACTCTCAAAGGCTTTGATATTGCCCTCGGTAATCTCAATGTTGGAAACGCCCGCGTTCTGCTTCATAAGCTGCTTTAAGCTCTGCTTTCCCTGTGGCGGTTTTGCAAGCTGCTTTTTGCCCTTTGACAGTATGGCTTTCATTGCCTTTTGGAGCGTCTGGGCGGTCAGCTTCCCGGTCTTGATGTAAAGGGCTATGGTCTTTTCGTTTACTTCGTCCTGCAATTCCTCGCGTCCTCCTTTCGCGTTTCTTTATGGGGCGGCGGTCAGATACGCACCCGCAGCCCGTTCAAGTCCTCGGCTCTGATACCCACAAGATACCAGTTGTCGCCGTACTCAATCCGGGTCGGCTTCCACTTGCCCCGCACGAATACGTCAAAGCACTCACCGCAATGCAAGCCCCCGTAGTAGCTGTTTAAGTCAAAGCGAATGTCGTAACGGTCGGTGCGCTCGTCAAATACCAATGCTCCTGTCATTTTCTGTGCCATAATAAAATCCTCCTTTTGTTGTTTTACAGGCTTTCGCCCGGTTTGAATGAATAATAGTCCGGGTCGCCGTACTGCGGCTTCTTCGGTGACAGTGCGCCGCTTGCCATGTCATGGGCGACAAGGGAAGTGTAATAATTGCCGATAGTGGACGGGGCGTTGAAAAGGGCTGCTTTCAGATATTGCTTGATGTTGCGGATTTTCGTTGTGTTCTCCCGCATACAGTCAAGCACAAAGCGGATATGCTCGCCGTCCAGTTTCATAAACTTAGATTTCACAAGCTCTGCCGGGTAGTCGTCCCCCGCAATCCGTACCCGCTTTCTGGCGGTGCATACGGTTTCAAGCATGAGGTCTACAATCTCGTCCAGCCTGTCCCCGTCAAACTTCATGTCCTGTTTGAGAATGTGGTAGTCGATATTGTCCTTGATGATTTCCCGGTATATATCAACTGCGCTCTGTGCTGCCGCTTCCGTTCCTTTCCGTTCCGGCGGCGTAGCCGCTTCTCTGCAAGGAGAGGGGTTAGGGGAAAGGATAGGAATGGAATGGGTACTTGATAAATCTGTATTTGATTTTTCTTTTTTTGGTAAGTCAGTTCTTTGTATATCTTTATTTAATTGCGTTGGATTTTCCAACGTAGGTTTTTCCAATGTTGGTTTTTCCTGCGTTGGATTATCCAATGTTGGATTTTCCAATGTAGGTAAATCCGGCGTAGGCGGCTGCGGCTGCTCGAATATCACATAGTCCGCGCCCCGCAAGCGTCCTTTCTCGTCGCGCTCCCTTGACCGAACGATATACCCGGCGCGTTCAAGCTCCTTAATGGCTTCGCGGATAGCGTCTATCTTCTCCCGGTTGATAAGGGATAAGCCTTTCAAGGTGTAGTCCCAATCTTCGGGGAGTGACAGCATTTGCGACAACAGCCCTTTTGCCTTTAAGGAAAGCTCCTTGTTGCGTAGGTGGTGGTTGCTCATTACGGTGTAGCCCTTGTTCCGTTCCACTCTGAAAACTGCCATAGTAAATCACTCCTTTTGCTGTGGATTTGTTACGCAGTAGAAGCGCGGTTTCGGGGGATAAGGTATAAATCCCTTGCCGCGCCAGATACGCGCCCGCAAAATCGCTTGTAGCAAGGCTTTTTCTGCCCCTACTGCGTAACAAAGGGCATAAAAAAGCGGCGTTCCTGTTCTCCCATGTAGAGAGTAAGAAACGCCGCTTCTGCGTCGTATTCAGTTTTTAGTACAATACCCTGCTTGTCCGTCGCTCGAAAAACCTTGATTTTCCAGTGTTTTCAAAAGTATCGTTATCTAACGTCAGCTTTTGAGCGTCCCGCCTGGAAACAACTTATTGCAGACATCGAAGCAGGCAAAGTTGCTCATGTCATTGTAAAAGATATGAGCAGGGCGGGGCGTGACTATCTGCAAACAGGCTTTTACACGGAGGTATTCTTCCGTCAGCATCATGTTCACTTTGTGGCGATTGCCAACAGCGTGGACAGCGACGATCAGAACAGCAATGAGTTTGCCCCGTTCCTCAACATTATGAACGAGTGGTATCTTCGTGATTTGAGCCGCAAGCAGAAAACAGCAATCCGTGTGAAAGGCGAATCCGGCAAGCCTACCACCAACTGTGCCATTTATGGCTACAAGAAAATGCCTGGAGATAAGTACAGTTGGTATATCGACGAGGAAGCCGCTGCGGTTGTCCGCCGTATTTTCCGGCTGACCATCGAGGGAAACGGTCCTTATGACATCGCCCGTATTCTCTATGACGATAAGGTGGAAACTCCTGCGGTCTACGCCGCAAAGCAGGGGCGTGGCGTTTGGAAAAGCAAAGAGGAATTTCCCAACCCTTATAACTGGAGTGGTTATATCGTTGGGCAGATTCTCTCCAAGCCCGAATATATGGGGCATACGGTCAACTTCCGTTCTCACAAGCAGTCCTACAAGGACAAAAATCCGGTTATGAATCCGCAGGAGGACTGGCTAATTTTTGAGAACACCCACGAAGCGATTGTAGATAAGGAAATGTGGGAGCTTGCACAGAAACTGCGAAAGACACCGAGACGCCACGATACGCTTGGCGAAGCCAATCCGCTGACTGGACTTCTGTTCTGCGCTGACTGCGGAGCGAAAATGACCAATCACCGTTCCAAAGGCGGTACGGAGAACAATCCCTATCCCTCTGATTTTTACGATTGCTCCGCCTACACGCTGGCACATCAAAAGCGCACTCATGCTTGCAGCGGTCACTATATTCGGACAAAAGCGGTCAGAGAGCTTGTTTTGGAAACCATCCGAACAGCCAGCACCTTTGCCATCGCCAATCAGGATGAGTTTATGAAAAAGGTGCGTTCTGCTTCTCAAATCAGACAGGCGGAAGTCGCAAAGGATACCAAACGCAGGTTGAACAAAGACCGTAGGCGTATTGCCGAGCTTGATACCATTATCAAAAAGCTCTACGAATCTTTTGCCATTGGGCGCATTACCGATGAACGCTTTGATACTCTGCTTGCAGAATACGAAGCGGAACAGAAAGCTCTTGTCACATCTGTATCGGAGGCAGAATCGCATCTGTCCTCTTTTGAGGAAGATACTGACCGTGCGGCGCAGTTCCATTCACTGGCAAAGAAGTACACCGACTTTTCCGAATTGACAACCCCGATGATCAATGAGTTTATTGAAAAAATCATTGTCCACGCCCCGGAAAAGATTGACGGGGATCGGGTGCAGGAGGTTGAGATTTATCTGAAATTTATCGGACGGTTTGAACTGCCCGGACCGGAGCTGACACCGGAGGAGATCAAGCGGCAGGAACAGCTTCGCAGACACCGCATCAAGAGTCGGGAACGCTACCAAAAAATCAAGGCTGGTGAACACGCAGTTGGTCAGCCATTTAAGCTAATCTGTAAATGCTGCGGTGAAGAATTTGAATCCAAGCGGTCAAATACTCTGTTTTGCAGTCCGAAGTGCCGTACTAAATTTTACCGGCAGGAAGCGGCGGAAAACCGAAAGCGGGAATGTGTCTGTGAGAACTGCGGAAAAACTTTTACCGCTACACGGAAAGATGTAAAATACTGCTGTGATGATTGCAGAGCAAACGCAAACCGCAGGATGCAGAAAGAACGCAATGCTGCGAAGCAAATAAAAGAGAACGAACCAGTATTGCTTGATAACCCGCCTATTAAAGAAAATGGACAAGAACAGAAAACCGCATAATAAATGACGCTGAAGGCGACTTGTGAGAATAAAATCTCATGAGCCGCCTTCTTTGCGTTTTCAGCCGGATACGGCAGAAAGGAATAAAATTTATGACAGAAAATGAAAAGAAGCTTTTGCAGGCGAAGCATAGATTGGAAGAAGCACAGATGCGTGACCGGCAGAAAGAGCGCAAAGCACGGACACGGCGGCTGATTCAGGAAGGTGCGATTTTGGAGAAAGCATTACCGCAGACAACACAGATGACTTTGGAACAGTTGGAGGTTTTTTTGTGCGAAGTATTCAAACCAATACGATGATTTTTATGAGCGACCGGCTATCGGTCGCTTTTTCTTTTTCCCGAAGGGCGCACTTACTCACCACCTGCAAAGCAGGCGGTAGTATCCCTCCCGTTGGTCGGGCTCGTGCGCTCTTCACAAAGCGTCTTTCAGCCGCTTTTCCAGAGGGGGCAGGCAATGTCGCAAGCGAACATTCCCTGTGCAGCCGGCTCTATATTTTGCACTATCAGCAAAACGATGAGGTGGCATATTGCCACCCCATCCCGCCGCCTGCCTGCGAAAACCTGCCACCGGCAGCTTTTACGCAGTTATAGGTATCGCATTTCCGGCGACACCCATTTTCTCTTTTCAAAAGAGAAACAGAAAGAAAGGACGGTGAAAACAAATGGCAATCTATCATCTGGAAGCAAAAGTAGTCAGCCGTGGTACAGGAAGAAGTGCTGTCGCAGCTTCCGCTTATCTGAGTTGTTCTAAAATTCTCAATGATTATGATGGGGTGCAGCATGACTACACTCGCAAGAAAGGACTGGTCTGGCAGGAAGTATTCCTACCAGAGTTCGCTCCGTCAGAATGGAAAGAACGGGGCGTGCTTTGGAACGCCGTAGAAGAAAACGAAAAGACAAAAGACAGTCGCCTTGCCCGTGAATTTGTGGTTGCTCTACCGATTGAGTTGAGCGAAGCACAGTGGGAAAAGCTACTGTCCGATTTTATTTCTGGCACCTTTGTAGCTGATGGGATGTGTGCAGATGTGGCAATTCACGATCCACACCCTCCCGGTCACAATCCCCATGCCCATATTATGCTGACAGTGCGCCCGTTAGATGAAAAAGGGAACTGGCAATATAAGACGCAGAAAGAATATCTCTGTGTGAAAAATGGAGAGGAACAAGGTTTTACTGCGGATGAGTTTAAGGCAGCACAGACAGAGGGATGGGAAAAGCAATACCAGTATAAGGT
This sequence comes from Pilosibacter sp. YYHA0881, assembly GCF_051602715.1. Classification (GTDB taxonomy): domain Bacteria; phylum Bacillota; class Clostridia; order Lachnospirales; family Lachnospiraceae; genus Alitiscatomonas; species Alitiscatomonas aceti. Next base: position 3,300,237 of record NZ_CP175657.1, on the reverse strand, counting down.
TGGAAAGAAAAAGGTTTATATGACTGCTTCTGCTGCTGAAGCAAAAGGCTATGAACGGGTATCGAAATATCCCAAAAGCACGAAATACGGAAGGCAGAATCCCATTGCCGAGCGTTGGAATAGCGAAGAACAACTTGTTTTATGGAGAGCAGCGTGGGCTGATGTGACGAACCGCCATTTGGAGACTGCCGGACACGAAGAACGTATCGACCACCGCAGCCATGCAGATCGTGGCTTGACCGAACAGCCCACCATTCACGAGGGTGTGGTTGCAAGAGCATTGGAGAAAAAGGGGATTGTTTCTGACCGCTGTGAGTTGAATCGTCAGATTAAGGCAGACAATGCCCTTCTACGGGAATTGAAAACGACAGTGAAAAAGCTGATGCAGGCAGTCAAAGTATCTATTCCTGCGCTTGCGGAAGCAATGGAGTCCTTGCGGGCAAACATGGTTATTTTCCGCTATCAAATCCGCTATGCCGGTTTTGGAAAACACAAATTATCGGAAAAACTGAATGTGCTGAAGCCCGATCTGGAGCGCTATACCTTACTGGTACAGCAGATTAAAAATAAGACCAAAGAACGGAAAACGCTGCTTACAGAAAAGAAAGCGACACCATTTTATCAGTTTGTTGCTCATAATGATTTGGCAAAACAGATTGCCGAACTGACAGAGGACTTGGAAGAACTGAAATCCGAAAAGACGATGCTCCTCAGTTCATTTGATTGTAGTGAGGATACCGGAATTGCTGAGGTCAAAAAGAGTATTGCGGCTATGGAGGAAAATTTGAAGCGTCTGACAAAGCAGGAAGAAAAATATGCTGCCGAGTTGGAAGATGCCTTAAAGCAGTATGCCGAGCTGAAAGAACAGGCTGTCGGTATAGATGCCGCTGAGCTGATAGAAGCACGGCTTGCTGTCCGTGAGGAAAAGGAACACTCTGCCGTTGAAAAAGTGAAATCTGCCTATAGCGAGAAATACGATCCGATGCTGATGCACGACAGCAAGCGTGATGTGGCAAATCTACTCCATGAGGAGGCGGAAGTACGATCTGTGCGGGAGTTCGTTCGTCAGAAGCAGCAACAGCAAGCACAGCAAAAGCAGAACAAAAAGAAACGTCGAGACAGTTGGGAACGATAAAATTTCAGCGGGAGTGCATTTGGAACGATGTACTCCCTTTCCAAAAAGCAATCTGCTAATTATGTGAATACAATTTTACTTCTTCTTAATTTCAATCAAAAATCCCTTTCCCTGTTTTAATTCCTTCTATGCTACTCTTGTAAGCACAAAAGGAGGAGTTGACTATGACAACCTTAATAAAATCCATTCATAAATACGAAGACAAATTTGAGAAGAAGGCGGAACGCTTTACTTTTCATCATCCATATTTTGCATTTTTTGCTCTGTTTATTGGGATGCCCATTTTTACTTTGATTGCTGTTGCGGCAGGCACCACAGTGATTGCCTTGCCGCTTTCCCTTATTTTCGGTTGGGTCTAACATCTTTATGGCAACTTTATGGCAAGTAAAAAAGACTTTTACCGACTTTATGAGAAAGAGATTAAGATAATGGGGAAATCAGATTAGAGGAGGGAATAAAAATGCTTGATATTTGGATGCTGCTTCTTTTAGGTGCTTGCTGTGGATCGATTGCATTGTTGATTCATTGGTGTCAGAAACAGGTCGATCAAAACGAATAGGAAGGAGATTGTTTTTATGATGTATGTACTTGGAGGCATTGTCCTCTTAATGGGTGGCTATTTGGTGTACGCATTGGTTCACCCGGAAAAATTCTAATATGTAAAGGAGGAAAAAGCGATGCTTCAACTTGTGTTGACGATTCTCATTTATTTGATTATGGTCATTCCGGTAGGCAGCTATTTATATCATATTGCCGCCGGAAAACATACCTTTGCCGATCCGGTATTGAATCGTGTGGATGATGTGATTTATAAGATAAGCGGCATTGACCCACACAAAAAGATGGATTGGAAAAAATATGCCCTGGCTTTGCTTGGTACAAACGCAGTTATGATTTTACTGGGGTATATGATTTTGAGGATTCAAAGTATTCCCATTTTCAATCCCAACGGTGTAGGAGCTATGGAGGAATCCTTATCGTTTAATACGATTATTAGCTTTATGACAAATACTAACCTTCAGCATTATTCAGGGGAATCCGGTCTGAGTTATCTCTCCCAGATGCTGGTCATTACCTTTATGATGTTTGTTTCCGCAGCCAGCGGATATGCTGCCTGTGTTGCTTTTATCCGTGGGTTGGCTGGAAAAAGCAAAAATAACGTAGGAAACTTTTATTCGGATCTGGTCCGGATCATCACTCGTGTACTGCTTCCGTTTTCCATCATTGGCGGTTTGCTTCTTGTCTGGCAGGGTGTTCCGCAGAACTTCAGCGGCAATGTGATTGTAGATACCATTGAGGGTGCCAAACAGATTATCGCACAGGGTCCGGTCGCTGCTCTGGAAATTATCAAACATTTGGGAACCAATGGCGGCGGATTTATCGGTGCAAACTCTGCTACACCTATAGAAAATCCTACGATTCTTACCAACCTGATTGAGTTGTATTCCATGATGCTGCTTCCCGGCGCTTGTGTAATCACATTCGGTAAAATGGTTCGTGACCGCAAATGTGAGGCACAGGCAGGCAGTACAGCTTTTACAGTTCGCAGCGGCGTAGATTCCCGCAGTTTTACTGCCCGTTTCTTTGGTAGGGAGGGCAGAACCATTTTTGCTGCGATGAGTATTCTTTTTGTGATTGGTCTGGGCATTTGCTTCTGGGCAGAATCTCAAGGAAATCCAGCATTGGCAGAAGCTGGATTGTCTCAGTCGATGGGAAGTATGGAAGGCAAGGAGGTTCGGTTTGGCGTTGCACAATCAGCAATGTTTACAACTACGACTACCTCTTTTACTACCGGTACAGTCAATAATATGCATGATACCCTAACACCACTGGGCGGTATGATCCCACTTTTGCACATGATGCTCAATGTGGTGTTCGGCGGTAAAGGTGTCGGTTTAATGAACATGATCATGTATGCAATTTTAGCAGTCTTTATCTGTGGCTTGATGATCGGACGGACACCGGAATATCTGGGTAAAAAAATTGAAGGCCGTGAAATGAAGCTCACTGCCCTTTGTATCATTATCCATCCGTTTTTGATTTTGGCATTTTCCGCTTTAGCGGTAGGGACACAGGCTGGTTTGGAAGGCATTACGAATCCTGGCTTTCATGGACTGTCCCAGGTGCTTTATGAATTTTCTTCATCAGCAGCCAATAATGGCTCCGGCTTTGAAGGACTGGCAGACAACACCATATTCTGGAATATTACAACCGGTCTTGCCATGTTCTTTGGACGATATTTGTCCATTGTGATCCAGCTTGCGATTGCAGGTTCGTTTATGAAGAAAAAATTTGTAAATGACTCCGTCGGTTCCCTGCATACAGATACGGCTACATTTCCGATTATTCTTGTCGTTGTCGTTTATATTTTTGCGGCGCTGACATTTTTCCCGGTGCTGGCTCTCGGTCCGATTGCAGAGCATCTGACACTATGGGCGTAAGGAGGCAAAACGAATATGAGTAAAAAACAAACAAAAAAATTGATAACGCCGGAAATCTTCCATCAGGCGGTCATCGGTTCCTTTGTAAAGCTGAATCCACGATATATGATGAAAAATCCGGTGATGTTCGTGGTGGAAGTAGGATGCTTTATCACCCTGCTGCTTTCTTTCCTTCCTGGTTTGTTTGGCGATATAGCAACCAGCAATCTCAGGGTATATAACATCATTGTCTGCGTGGTGTTGTTTGTGACCGTATTGTTCGCCAACTTCGCCGAATCTGTGGCTGAAGGCCGAGGCAAGGCACAGGCGGCAAGCCTGAAAAAGACGCAAAAAGATACCACGGCGCATCTGCTCGGTTCGGACGGTTCTACAACAGACATCCGATCCAGCGAGCTGAAAAAGAATGATGTCGTTCTGGTTTCTGCCGGTGAAATTATCCCCGGTGATGGTGAGGTAATCGAAGGAGTCGCTTCTGTGGATGAATCCGCTATTACAGGTGAATCGGCTCCGGTTGTCAGAGAGTCCGGCGGAGACTTTTGCTCCGTTACCGGAGGTACAACCGTGGTTTCAGACTGGTTGAAAATCCGCATTACTTCTGATCCCGGCAACAGCTTTCTGGACCGTATGATTGCACTGGTAGAAGGTGCTTCCCGAAAAAAAACACCCAACGAGATTGCACTCAATACCTTACTGGTTTCTTTGACGATTATCTTTTTAATTGTGATTGTTACCCTTTATCCGATGGCAGTATATTCCGGCGTTCAGCTTCAGATTTCCACGCTGATTGCCCTGGCTGTTTGCCTGATCCCTACGACCATTGGCGGTTTGCTTTCCGCTATCGGGATTGCAGGTATGGATCGAGTGACTCGCTTCAATGTAATCGCCATGTCCGGTAAAGCAGTAGAAGCCTGCGGTGATGTGGATACCATGATTCTTGATAAAACTGGTACGATTACCTACGGAAACCGTCTGGCGGCCGATTTCTTCCCAGTGGAAGGTGCAGACCGCAGCGAGCTGATTCGCTGTGCGGCGCTGACCTGCCTTCATGATGACACACCGGAGGGAAAATCTACGCTGGAACTTGCTCGCCGTATGGGTGACAACAGCACGGAAACACCCGGTTCTAACTTTATCGAGTTTACCGCACAAACCCGTATGAGCGGTGTGGATATTCCTAACGGAACAAAAATCCGAAAAGGTGCGGCGGAAGCAATAGAGAATTATGTAAAAGAACAGGGTGGGCATATTCCCCAAAATTTACGAGAAGAAGTGGAAAAAATTTCTTCTCTTGGAGGAACGCCCCTGACAGTCTGTGAAAATAATCGTATTTTAGGAGTTATTTATCTGAAAGATACGGTAAAAGCGGGAATGGCGGAACGATTTGAACGGCTGAGAGCCATTGGTATCAAGACAATTATGTGTACCGGAGATAATCCGCTGACTGCCGCCACTATTGCAAAGGAAGCCGGTGTTGATGGTTTTATCGCAGAATGTAAGCCGGAGGATAAGATAGAAGTTATTAAGAAAGAGCAGGCTGAAGGAAAAATCGTGGCTATGACCGGAGATGGTACAAACGATGCTCCGGCACTGGCACAGGCGAATGTAGGACTCGCCATGAACAGTGGTACAACAGCGGCAAAAGAGGCTGCCAATATGGTGGATTTGGATTCCGATCCTACAAAAATTCTGGAAGTCGTGGAGATTGGTAAGCAGCTTCTGATTACAAGGGGAAGCTTAACTACCTTTTCCATTGCCAATGATATAGCAAAGTATTTTGCTATTATTCCGGCGATGTTTATGATGGCGATCCCTGAATTAGGGGTTCTTAATATCATGCATTTGGCTACGCCATACAGCGCCATCCTCTCCGCTTTGATTTTCAATGCGATTATCATACCGTGTCTGATCCCACTGGCAATGAAAGGCGTAAAATATCGTCCCATGTCTTCAGGGAAAATGCTGTTGCGGAATATGATGATTTTTGGTGTTGGCGGTGTCATTACACCTTTTGTGGGTATTAAGTTAATTGATATGATCATTCACCCATTGTTGGCACTGCTGGGACTGTAATAGGAGGTTGATTATTCATGAAAGAGAATATAAAAGGAATGTTGCATTATATAAGGCAAGCCTTTGGTGTATCTCTGGTGCTGATGTTGGTTTGCGGACTGCTTTTTCCGCTTTTACTTTCCGACCTTTCTGCGATTCTTTTCCCGCATCAGGCTGAAGGCAGTTTGATAGAGATAAACGGTAAGGCAGTGGCAGCAGAGAATGTAGGGCAGGAATTTACAGAAGATTATTATTTGTGGAGCCGACCGTCTGCTTACCATTACAATGTATACATAGAAAATGCGGACGGAACTCAAACTTATCAGGACGGAACGGAATTTTCCGGAATTGGTTCCGGCTCTAATAACTATGCGCCGTCTAATCCCGAGCTTGTAGAACGAGTGGAAGCAGATATGGCATTTTTTCTGGAAAAAAATCCGGATGTAAAGCCGGAGGATATTCCTACTGACTTGCTGACGGCTTCCGGCTCCGGTCTTGACCCTCATATTTCTCCAAAGGCAGCTGAAATCCAGATTCCTCGTATTGTAGCTGCTTCTGGGTTGGAGGAAGATCAGGTGCGTAAAATCATAGAGAATCATACTACCAGTAAGCTGTTAGGAGTATTTGGAGAGGAAACTGTGAATGTAGTAAAAGTGAATATTGAACTTGGTACAGCAATGGGATTGCTTCAAAACTGAAAAGGAGGCAGGATAAGATGTTAAAACAAGTAGGTTCACTGATGTTAAAACTGATGGCAATGGTATTGACGGTAATGTTTGTAATAATCTTAAAACTTGTCTGCTTTGCTCCTGATATTTTTTCACAGGTAGCAGGAAATGTCATATAATATAGAGAAGTTAAAAGGCAGGAAAAATCTTTTCCTGCCCTTTATACAATCTTAATGCGTTTCAATGTTTACTCATACACATTTTATAAAAATAAAGATAAAATGAAAGAAATACAGGTGGCTTTGAGGTCTTTGCAGCTGCGAAAGAAGGAAAGAAATGAAAGAAATTATTTTAATAGGTGCAGTCATGGCAATGTTTGCCTTTGGTTTTTATATCATGGATAAGGTAGATCATTTCTTAAACGATAATTACAGTCGGCTGGAAGTGATGGAACACACCTCTGCCCTTCGTATAGCTATGGAGGATTCTTCCATAGCTGCTTCTTTATCCGATTTGCTGGAAGAATTTTCTAAAAGAAATCCGGATTGCGATATATATTTCATGACTGGAAATATACATGAGATACAGGAAGGCTTGACAGAAAATAATTTTGATTTAGGATTTGTTGCAGCGGATTGTCAGGAAATTCAAAAGGAAGAATACTCGTCTGCACTTATTATGTTGAAGCGCAATTCTTTAAGTACATTCGTAATTGACATTCCTATTAATCCGATTGATACAACTCCGATTATGATAAAAGTATTATGGAAAAGAGATCTATATAAACGGGAATTAAATCAGTTTGTCGAACTGTTAAAGCAATATGATAAATTCTGTGATGCAATCGCTTAGAATTTAGCTGGTTTGAAAAAAAGACCGTTATATTGTACAATCTTTATGCAATCTTAATGTCTGTATTCAGATTCTTTTTGCAACTTAATGGGATATAGGCCAAACTAATGTAATGATAAGAGGTGAGAACTTGTGAGTGAGAATAATCTTATGGCTGATAAACTTTTGAAAGCGATTCAAGAGGAAGAACGAGATAAAACCAGAGGACGTTTGAAAATATTTTTTGGATATGCCGCCGGAGTTGGGAAAACCTATGCTATGCTGAAAGCGGCTCATGAGGCAAAGCAGCGTGGAATTGATGTGATTGTCGGATATATCGAACCTCATGCACGACCAAAAACAGCTGCTCTTTTGCATGGTCTGGAAGTGCTTCCGAGTAAAAGTGTTCCATACAACGGGATTACCCTCCGGGAATTTGATATTGATGCAGCCCTTCAAAGAAAGCCGCAGTTGATTCTTGTAGATGAGCTGGCTCATACAAATGCCGACGGCAGCCGCCATGCAAAACGCTATCAGGATATAAAAGAGCTGTTATATGCCGGAATTGATGTGTATACTACAGTTAATGTACAACATATCGAAAGTCTGAATGATATGGTTGCTTCTATTACCGGCGTTTTTGTGCGTGAACGCATCCCTGACTCCATTTTCGATCAGGCTGATCAGGTAGAGCTTGTGGATATTGAACCTCAGGAGCTGATCGAACGGTTGAAAGAGGGAAATGTTTATCGGGAATCCCAGGCAAAGCGGGCAGTAAATAACTTTTTTACTGTAGAAAATTTAACAGCCCTTCGGGAAATTGCACTGCGCCGCTGTGCAGATCGGGTAAATATCCTGACTGAAAACAGCAGAATCAAAAGTCATGGTGATTATCATACCGATGAGCATATTCTTGTGTGTCTTTCTTCCTCTCCCTCCAACGCAAAATTAATCCGGACTGCCGCAAGAATGGCAAATGCTTTCCGCAGTGATTTTACGGCATTATTTGTAGAAACACCAGCTTTTTCTGCTATGAAAGCGGAAGATAAAAAAAGACTTCGGGATAATGTGCATCTTGCCAGACAATTAGGGGCAAAGATAGAAACTGTATATGGCGATGATATTCCCTTACAAATTGCAGAATTTGCGAGACTTTCCGGTGTATCAAAAATTGTGATCGGACGAAGTGTAGCTGCGAAAAAGCATTTATTCAGCAAACCTACACTGACAGAAAAGCTGATTGCCCATGCCCCCAATTTAGATGTGCATATTATTCCAGACACAACTTCTGCCCCTGTTTCCTACTATGCAAAAAAAGCAAAGGGAATCAGGCATCTGGTATTTTCTCCAGCCGATCTTGCAAAAAGTATCGGTATTTTGATTGCTGCAACCGGCATCGGGTTTCTGTTTCAAAAATTAGGGTTTGCCGAAGCTAATATCATTACGGTGTATGTCCTGGGAGTGCTGCTTACTTCGGTTATCACAACACACCGGATTTACAGCCTGATTTCTTCCATTGTGAGCGTATTGGTATTTAATTTTTTGTTTACTGTTCCGAGATATTCATTGGAAGCATACGATCAGGGATATCCTGTTACCTTTATTATCATGTTCCTTGCGGCATTCCTGACAGGTTCCCTTGCCACACAGCTTAAGAATCATGCAAAACAATCCGCACAGGCTGCATATCGTACCAAGGTTTTATTTGACACGAATCAGATTTTGCAGCAGGAAAAAAATCAGGAGGATATTATTTCCGCCACATCAAGGCAGCTTGTCAAGCTGCTTGGGAGGGGGATTGTGTTTTATCCTGTAGAAAATGGCTTGCTTGGAGAAGCACGTACTTTTTCACCGGACGGGAATGTCTTGGATAACAGCTTCCTATCTGTAAATGAAAAAGGGGTGGCAAAGTGGGTTTTGAAAAACAACAAACATGCAGGTGCTACCACAGATACACTTTCTGATGCAAAATGCCTTTATCTTGCTGTACGGATTATGGACAGAGTGTACGGTGTGGTGGGAATCGTCATTGGCGAACAGCCTCTGGATGCTTTTGAGAACAGCATTTTGCTTTCGATTCTTGGTGAGTGTGCAATGTCACTGGAAAATGAGAAAAACGCCAGAGAGAAAGAGGAAGCGGCAATTCTTGCCAGAAATGAACAGCTTCGGGCAAATCTTCTACGGGCGATTTCCCATGACCTTCGCACTCCCCTGACTTCTATTTCCGGCAATGCCAGCAATCTTTTGTCAAACGGAAAATCCTTTGACGAAGATACCAAGCTCCAGCTATACACCGATATTTACGACGATTCCATGTGGTTGATTAATCTTGTGGAAAATCTTCTCGCCGTTACTCGGATAGAGGAAGGGCGGCTGAATATTCGTGCGTCTGCAAATTTGATAGATGAAGTAATTGCGGAGGCATTGCACCATGTAAATCGTAAAAGTGTAGAGCATTGCATTACGGTAAAACATGAAGAAGATTTTATCCTTGCTAAAATAGACGCCAGACTGATCGTTCAGGTCATTATCAATATTGTAGACAATGCCATTAAGTATACTCCAAAAGGCTCGCATATTCAGATAAAAACAAGGAAGCAAGACGAGCATGTAATTGTTACTGTAGCAGATGATGGGGAAGGAATTCCAGATGAGCTGAAACCGAAAGTGTTCGATATGTTTTATAGTGGTGCGAATAAGATTGCAGACAGCCGGCGTAGCTTAGGATTGGGACTGTCGTTGTGCAAATCGATTATCCATGCACATGGCGGTACGATTTCTGTTTCCGATAACATACCACATGGAACAGTGTTTACATTCACATTACCTGCTGAGGAGGCACAAATACATGAATAAACCACTCATTTTAGTTGTGGAAGATGATTCTTCCGTGAAAAATTTGATTACAACCACATTGAAGGCACATGATTACCGGCATCTAACGGCTCCCAATGGGAAGGCTGCAATTTTAGAAGCATCTTCCCACAATCCGGATATTGTACTTTTGGATTTGGGATTACCGGACATAGACGGCGTGGATGTGATCAAAAAAATCAGAACATGGTCTAATATGCCAATTATTGTCATTAGCGCAAGGAGCGAAGATACCGATAAGATAGATGCTTTGGATGCTGGTGCAGATGATTATCTTACAAAACCATTTTCTGTGGAGGAGCTATTGGCTCGCCTTCGTGTTACCCAACGGAGAATTGCAATGATGGAAAGCGAATCTTCGGCAGGTGCAGCAGTCTTTTCCAATGGACAGCTTCGGATTGATTATGCCGCTGGATGTGCTTACTTGAATGAGCAGGAATTACATTTGACACCAATCGAGTATAAACTGTTGTGTATCCTTTCTCAAAATGTAGGAAAGGTTCTGACCCACACCTACATTACACAAAAAATATGGGGGCACAGCTGGGAAAATGATATTGCTTCTCTTCGAGTCTTTATGGCGACTCTTCGTAAGAAAATAGAAACAACCCCTGAGTCCCCCCAATATATTCAGACACATATCGGTGTTGGTTATCGAATGCTGCGGGTAGAGTAAAGATTTGATTGTATATTCGGAAATGTCATTTATCATTCTGTTTGGATAAATGCAGTATTTTTACATCCTGAAAATTATTAAGGTGTCTCTTTGTGAGAAATAGACCAACATTAGAGAAGACCAGCGCTGAGATTGCATTATATCCATACGCTGGTCTTTTTTTATTGTAAATACAGAGATTTATGATAAAGGGTGCTGTATATAAAGCCTTCTAAAAAAAAAGTGTTTTTTTATCAGAAAATCACCTTGACAAATCTCGTCTCATAAGGATCTATGATTATTTTTTCATATTTAGGTTTCGGTTCTGTTGTTTGAATTTCTTTTGAAACAGCTGCTTTGTCTTGGCTTGCTAAAATTCTCTGATAGTACATCGTGTTGATCTGCCGTTCTAACTGTCGGACGCTCCACGCAGACTTTACACATTCCTCCATATAAAAGGTTCGTGCCTGTTCATCTGATACACGCATCAAAAGGCGGTAATGTGACCAACTCAATTCAAGACACAGTGTGTCTCGAATTGGGAATGTACAGTAGAACTGCCTCATCTTACGAAGATTTGATTTGTCAAAACCTTTTCCAAACTCAACAGTCAATTGAGCTGAAAGATAGTCCAACAAATTTTTTCCGTATGCCGCTCTGTCATTTTCTCCACACGCTTTATAAATCTGTTCCCCAATTTCCCAGTAGGTTATTACCATTGCGTAGTTCACCGCAGCACTTAACTTATGCTGTGCTGATACAATAGACTGGCGAATAGAATGATAGGTCTGTTCTGCATTTTGATTTATTTGCAAATTGTTATCCATTTTGTACCCTCCTCACTGTGGGTGCTATTAAAATATTGTACCACAAAAGGAGCTTCTTGTTCATCCTTTCATATCATTATTTTTCATGATATATTTTTTCCTTGAAAACTGGATGAAGGGGAGCAGAAATCCCAAATATAGAAAAATCCTGCGTTCCAGCAGTGGATCAGAGGATGGCCTGCGTGTTTCCGATATTCATGCCCGGAAAAACTTTCTAAAGACCAGAAGATACTGGATCACATGGATAGTGAGGAATCAAGCGCAAACGAATGCAGTGTTCCGCCAGCTTATAACAGCCTTCCGTGTGCCGGTGGCCGCAGGCTGTCCCCTGGCTTCCCCCGGTATAGCCGCAGTCCTCGTCATGGGCCGGATGATGCTCACAAAGTGTCTGCTTCTTCCCTGCCTCCGTCCTGGCCGCATATACCGTCGGCGCCGCCTGGGCGGCCACCAGGCTGAAGCACAGGGCTGCCGCCATTAAGGAGCGCAGTCCCCGCCGTTTTTTTTCATATTCCTCTTCCTCCTTATCGTTATTTTTCATCGCAAAAAGCCACCACAGTTACACTGCGCATACCCGCAGCGTAAACTGTGATGGCTTTTTAATAAAGCTCTCCCCTAAAAAGGGCAGGGTTATTCTGCTCTGCTCATGGATTGTCCGGTATTTCTTCATCCATGTAAACCCCTTGTCTTTGTTTCGTTCATAATTTTTATTATATCAGCATTCCTGCCGCCTGTCTAACGTTTTTGCACAGAAGCTCCGTTCCCCTTCTTCAGATCTCCATATCCCAGTATCAGGATCGTGGCAATGATCATGGAAAAACCCAGAAAATCAATGGGCTTAAACGGCGCCTTCAGCCACACAGCCGACAGCAGCGTGGCCGCAATGGGCTCCACACAGGCGTAGAGACTGGCCCGGGCCGGGCCGATGAGCTTTACCCCCTGCATATACAGGGTAAAGGCCGCCATGGACCCCAGAAAGATAATGGCCCCCAGGGCCAGAAGAAAGGGGAGATCCAGGGTATAGCGGTATCTCCATGGCTGAAAGACCAGGGCCAGGACGATCCCGCCGATGGTCATTCCCCAGGCCAGAAGGTATGCTGTGGGATAATAGGCCATGAGCCGCCGGGGCTGCATATTGTAAAGGACCACTGTGGCCGCCGACAAAAGCCCCATGACCAGGGCCTCCCTGGAGATCACCATCTGATGGACATTTCCATGGGTAGCGATCAGAAAGATCCCCGATATGGCCAGGATAAGGGACAGGACCTCCACTGCCCTGGGAAGCCGCTTTTCCATAAAGCACACCAGCACCATGATGAGCACCGGAGACAGGTACTGGATCACAGTGGCCGTTCCGGCATTGGAAAGCTCGATGGTGACAAAATATGTATACTGGCAGAGCATGAGACCGGCGATCCCGTAGATCATCACCTCCGCCGCGTCCCTGCCCTTTTTCCAGATCCGGAAGGCCGCTCCTCTTTCCTTAAAAATATAATACAGCAGCATGGTCAGGCCGGCCATGGTCAGGCGGATCGGCACCAGCCACCCCGAGGTCACGCCCTTATACTCAAACAGATACTGTCCGCAGGCCCCCGATAGCCCCCAGAGCGCTCCCCCCAGGATCGTGATCAGGACTCCCGCCTGTGTTCCCATAGTCTTCCGTTCCATGCTCCGTTCTCCCTTCTTCTGCTTTCCATGCATTTTCATACGCCTATATTTTTATTTCAGCCTTGTGTATCCGCCGGAAGAGGTACACGGGATCTCCGTCACCTGGATCTCCTCCCCGTCCAGCACCACCTTAAACAGAATGGTGCTGGGAATACTGCTGCCAAACACGAAATTCCCCAGGCTGTACACAATGGGCTTTCCATTATAGTATTCCACCGGCTGCAGCACATGGGGATGGCTTCCGATGACCAGGTCAGCCCCGGCGTCGATATACTGGCGGCCCATGGCCCTCTGGTAATCCTTTGGCTCTGTCTCCCGCTCCACGCCCCAGTGGACGTAGACCACCAGGTAATCACACTGGCCTCTGGCCGTCTTTATGGCCTCCAGGGCCCGGGCCGGATCATAGGTGGAAAACACACCGGGATGGTCCGGTCCCGCCGCCCAGTCAGCGGACATATAGACCCGGGACGTCCCCAGGAACCCGATCCGTTTTCCATGGACCTCCAGGATCTCCAGGCGCTCCGCCTGGTCCCTGTTTTCTCCTGCCCCCACATGGCGGATCCCCGCCCCGTCCAGGGCTTTTATACTGTCGGTGATCCCCTCCGGACCAAAATCCAGGATGTGGTTATTGGCCAGGGTCACAAGATCCACGCCCATCTCCGTGAGTATGGACACCTTTTCCGGCGGCAGACGGAAGGTAAACTGCTTATCTGCCGCCTTTGTTCCCCGGTCTGTAAACGGGAACTCCTGGTTTACCATAAAAATATCCGCTCCCAGAGTCTCCTTCAGGATCCCCTGGTCCAGGACTCCGGTGATATTTCCGGCACGGCTGTACGCGCCCAGCACATGCTCCGACAGATAAACGTCCCCGGCAAATAAAAGAGTACACGGCTCCCCGCTCTCCCCTCCGGCTTCCTCCGGCACGTCCGCATCCGTTTCCATCTCCGTTTCTTCTGCCGCCGTTTCCAGCCGGATGCTGGTCTTTGTTTCCTGTCCGTTCTTCATTTCCTGGCTGTCCTTTATTTCCTGTCCAGCCTCTGCCCCGGCTGTCTGCCCCTCTGATGGCTCTGGGTACGCCTGGGCTGTTTCTCTCTCTCCTCTGTCCACTCCCGGCCGCGGCTTTAAGCCTCCGCCTGCCAGAAAGGTCCCGGCCATGATTCCCATGGCTGCCAGGATCACAAATAAGAGTGTCAGAAGGATCCGTTTTCCTTTTTCCATATCATCCTCCTTCCGTTTATTGTAACTGGCAGAGAGAAAAAGCACAAGTATTTTCACAGCCCTGCATTTACAAAAACCGCCCGGACGATTTTTCCAGGCGGTTCCGTTTGCATCCATGATTTTTCTTTTCTAAGGGTTCTTTTTCACACCCGCCACAATGGAGATCTCCACCGGTGCGTTTCCAGGTAAGGATGCCACCCCCACAGCAACGCGGCTTCCGACTCCGGCCTCCCCTAACTCCTCACAGAAATACTCCGAGGCCAGGTCTGCGATCTTCGACTGCTTTGTAAAGCCCTCCTCTGCATTCACATAAACGGTGACTGACAGGATCCCGGCGATCTCCTCGCCCTCCTCCAGCCGGTTCTTTGCCGATGTCAGGGCGTTTCTTGCCGCCTGGCGCACCGCATCCCTGTAATCCTCAATGGCGTCTGCACAGAGGACCTTCCCCTCTTTTATGAGGACTCCGTTATTTCTCGGAGTCATCCCCGCCGTGAATACCAGATCTCCAAACCGGACAGCCGGAACGTATTTCCCCTGGGGGATCGGATTTGCTTCTTTTCCCATTGTCTTTTCCTCCCTGTTTACTGTTTTCTGTACCGCTCCATGACTGCAAACAGCCGCTTCATGGCCGCTGCCGCCTTTTCCTTATCCTGTGAGAAATTGATGCGGAACTGATGGACATACTGGGGGCCGAACTCGGTTCCCGGCGTCACGATCACGTCCGCCAGCTCCCGGACGATGCGGATGAACTGGTGAAGGGACACATCCAGCTCCGGGATCGTCACAAACAGATAGCTTCCGCCCTCTGTGGGCTTTGCCGAAACGCCCGGCACATCCCGGATCACCTCCATGACCGCGTCCCGGATCTCTTTGTGAGCCCTGACCCTGGCCTCCAGCCACCCATCCGGCTCATGAAACCAGGTCAGGAATACTGCCTGGTTATAGCCGCTGCACCGCAGGGCCATGATGGCCTGGAGCTTTTCCATCCGTTCAATGATCTCTGCTGTTCCAAAGGCCGCTCCCAGGCGGAAGCCGCTTAAGGATTCTGTTTTGGACGGCCCCAGGATCGTGATCAGGTTCTCCGGGATCTCCTTCTGGGCGCACAGATGGGTATAGGGAATGCCTGGATATACCTGACGGGAGTACAGCTCATCCACGATCAGCGTCACTCCATATTTCTTTGCCAGAGCCGCGATCCCTGTGATCTCCTCATAGGAATAGACACAGCCCACCGGATTGTTGGGATTGGAGAATAAGAACAGCTTCACGCCGTCCTTAAATGCCTCCTCCAGGGATTCCAGGCGGATCCCGGCGCGTCCGCCCTCGTTCTCATACTCCAGGACCACCGGCACCATCTGCCCGCCGAAAAACTCCACCATCTTCCGGTTGGCAAAATAATCCGGCTCCACGATGGCCACCTTGTCTCCCGGCATGATATTGGCCCCCATGGCCAGGAACAGGGCTCCCTGGGTCCCCGGCGTCAGGATCAGGTTTTCCTCTGGATCGATGCTGGCCCCTGTAAAGCCAGAAAGACTGGCGGCCACATGGTCCAGGATCTTCTTTCTGCCCCGGTACGGCGTATACGCCTGGCTGCCGCCCTCTTCAAAGCCTTCCTTAAAAACATCAAAGCTCCCTGGCGTGGGCATATGAGCGTCCACATCCCCATGGGAAAAGTCAACTCTGGCCCCCAGAAGCTTCTCTCCCCGCAGGTCCAGGGCCTCCTTTTTTTGGAGTGCCTCCTGTCCCGGCGCATTGTCAATGCCCAGGCCGGCAAATTTTTCCTGAATCGTCATTCTGCAAACCTCCCATCCATTTCTTTTCTCCAGCATACCACCAGAAACGGACTCTGTCCAATACAGAGACCGGCATAAGCCTATGTCCGGATCCGCATGACTCCGCCCTGGACCGGCGCTCGGGAAAAAATGCGTCCTCTGCCCTCCCGGACTTGCGCAGGCCACAGTCCTCTGGTAAAATAAAAGGCCAGCGAAGGAGGTCTTTTATGTCCAAAACAAAAATCGACTGCGAACAGGCAGTCTGTCTCTCTCAAGAACTGTTCCACGCCCATTTTTCCGGAGAACCTGAAAAATGGTTTTCATACCTTTCCCCGGACAGCATTTATCTGGGCACCGGGGAACCGGCGTTATTCGGCAGAGACGCCATCCGGGCCCGTTTCAAGGATTTTTCCGGAATTCTCCTGGATATCCTGACCGAAGAATACCATCCCGTTCCGCTGGATTCTTCTTCTGCCCTGGTCTGCGGCCAGATCCTGGTCCAGAACCAGCGAAAGACTTTCTGCGTGATCACCCGCTTCACTCTGGTTTACCGGAACGCCGGAGGCAGGCTCCAGCTGTCCCATATCCACAATTCCTATGAGTATGTGCCCGCTGGGGAAACTCCCTCCCTGAAGCTGGACCTGAATACCTTGAAGTTCGTCCGCAGTCTGATCTTAAAACAGCATTCCGGAAAACGCATAGCAGTCCGCAGCGGAAACCAGACTATCTTCGTCGATCCCTATACAGTCCTGTACGTCCAGAGCCAGAATAAGCGGACCGAGCTCGTCTGCGCCGATCAGGTCATTTCCTGCAATAGCTCTTTAAGCGATCTCGCCCGGGAGCTTCCTGATATTTTTTATCCCCTGCACCGGGGATATTATGTAAACACCCTGTATATCACCGCCATCCGCCGCTTTGAGGCAGAACTGATCTCTGGGGCCGTGCTCCCCATCCCGGCTCTGAATTATACAAAGATCCGGGATGATCTCCTGGACCGGATACAGATCAAGCCATAAGAGCGCCTGCACAGATCTTCTATGGCTGTCATAACAGGCGACAGGAGATCATAAGCCGACAGGCTTCGGCCCTCTGCCGCTCCATCCATCCCAGCTTTTCAGAAACTCCACAAACCCCCTCTGCCGCGCCGTCCGTTCTCCCCTCTGTCTCCACAGGATCCGGATGGGCCGCACCGTTTCCCGGCTGTCGATCCTGTAAAACCGCAGCTTTTCCGTTCCTCCGGCATAATATAAAAGCCCGGCCCGTATAAAGGCAGCTCCCTCTCCGGCAGCCGCCAGATAGTAGGCGGTCATCATCTGGTCCAGCTCCATGACGATCCTGGGGGAAAATCCCGCCTCCCTGCAGAGCCTCATGCCCCGCTCCCGCATATCGTTTCCCGGCTTCATGAATAAAAACCGCTCTCCGGCAAACTGCTCCAGAGGAACTCCCGGAACATCGTTCCCGCGGGCCGGATCCAGGGCATACGCCTCCAGTCCCCGGTTCACCGCAAAGCCTGCCGGGACCGCCAGGATGATGTTCTCCATTCTCAGCACCTCCGACTCCATATCCGGCGCAGTATCTCCATTGGCAGAGATCCCCAGCTCCGCCACCCCGGCCCGGAGGAAATCCACCAGGTCCCGGTCATTGGCCTCCACCAGACGGATCTCCCAGTCCGGATACCGTTCCTTAAAGGCAGCGATCACCGGCGGCAGCCCGTAGGTACAGAAAAACGACGGAGCCGCCACCGTCAGACCAGGCCCGCCCTGCTGTCCGGCGGTCTCACAATACTGCTCCAGCTCCATACGGAGCTTCTGCATCTGCTCAAAATATTCCAGCACCTTCTGCCCCTGGGGCGTGGGCTTTAAAGGGATGGAGCTGCGGTCAAAGAGCGTCACCCCCAGGTTTCTTTCCACCTTCCGCACCACCCGGCTTAAGACCGGCGGGGATATAAAATGCTTTCTGGCGGCTCCGGAAAAGCTCTGCTCCTCATGGACCGCCATCACATATTCCATATCCCGGAATTCAACGGGCTCCATGGGATCCCTCTTTTCTCTGTTCCAGGATCTCTTCACAGATCTCCTCCGCAGTCCGGCCGTCTGTGGCCACAGCCGCGTCCGCCGCCGCCTCATACCTGGGCCTGCGTGCTTCCATCAGCTCTTTAATATAGGAAAGGTTCATATTTCCGTTGAGCACCGGCCGGTCTGCACTCCCCTTCACCCGGTCAAAGACCGTCTCCGGCTCCGCCGTTAAAAGGACGATCCTTCCGGCCGCCTTCATAAGGGCCACGTTTTCCTCCCGCAGGACAGTCCCTCCGCCGCAGGAGACCACCATGGGCTCCATATTCCCGATCTCCTTTATAAGATCTGTCTCCAGATCCCGGAAATACTCCTCCCCATGGACCCGGAAGATCTCCGTTATCTCCATACCCTGGCGTTTTACGATCTCCTGATCCATCTCTATCTGCTCTGCGCCGGTCATCCTGCACAGACAGGCCGCGCAGGTGCTCTTCCCGCAGCCCATGAAGCCGATCAAAAAAATATGCTGGTCCAATTTCATCTGTTTCTGCTCTTCCTTCACTATGATTTTCCGCCGTCCCGGCGGATCCTTTCCATGAGTATACCAAAGATCGGCTGCCGTTGCAATCTTCTCCCTCCGCTGATATAATAGCTTCATTAAATCTATCTGGAGGCTTATATGAAACATACCATCACCGGGCATACGGGCCTCATCTGCCTCCTTGGCAGCCCCTGTGCCCACAGTATTTCCCCCATGATGCACAATGCGGCCTTCGAGGCCCTGGACCTGGACTACCGCTACCTGGCCTTTGACGTAAACGAAGAGACCCTTCCCGCCGCCGTGGACGGTCTGAAGGCCATGAATGCCCGCGGCTTTAATCTGACCATGCCCGATAAAAACAGGATGGTGTCCCTCTGCGACCAGCTTTCCCCCGCAGCCCGGCTCATAGGGGCTGTAAATACCGTCGTAAACGACAACGGCGTCCTCACCGGACACAATACCGACGGCGCAGGCTATATGCAGTCTGTAAAGGATGCGGGCTTTCAGATTTCCGGAGAAAAAATGACCCTCCTGGGAGCCGGAGGAGCTGCAACAGCCATTCTGGTCCAGGCGGCCCTGGACGGAGTACGGGAAATCTCCGTCTTTTTAAGGCCCTCCAGCCGCTTCTATGACCGGGCCAGGGAAACGGCAGAGGCGCTGAGGAAAAAGACCGGCTGCATTATCAGCCTCTGCGATTTTTCCGACCATGACCGGCTGCGCTCTGAACTGTCCCAGAGCCGGATCCTGACCAACGCCACCTCCCTGGGAATGGCCCCCAGCGAGGATGCCTGCCCCATTCCCGACGCAGCCTTCCTTCCGGACGGCCTCATCGTCTCCGACATCATCTATAATCCAAAGGAGACCCGACTCCTTTCCATGGCCCGGGCCAAAGGCCTCCCCGCCTTCAACGGATCCTATATGCTCCTCTATCAGGGAGCCGAGGCATTCCGTCTCTGGACCGGAAAAGAAATGCCTGTGGCCCTGATCAAAAATATGTTTTTCTCTTAAACAGCAGCGGAGCCGCTGCTTTATAGATGACTTCCCATCTATTTTGCAGCGGCCCCTTTATCTGCGGCAGGAACTCCTTCCGCCCCATGGCGTTCCAGGCAGGTTATTTCTATTCCTGCTCTGCCACCTCTTTTGCCATGGAAAGCAGTTCCTCCGCGCTCATACTCTCTTCAAATGTAAACAGGCAATAGCTGATGTCCTCCTGTTCCCATGTCACTGCGGCAGAGGTCATGACCTCGACTTCATCGCTTCCGTAGGCCACGTTCAGCTTTCCTTCCTCCTGGAGCTTCTTCTCCTCCTCTGTGATCTCATAATCCGGCGGCACGAACTTATTGACCGTACTGGAATAAGAAAGCACGGTACCGTCCTCCAGGGTCATGACCTGATCCGCAGAGCTTTCGTCCTGCATCCCCACAAAGAGGCGGCTTCCGGAAAGCTCCACGTCCTCCATCCCCTCCTTTTCATAGGTAAATGCCATGGACATGCCCTGGTCCAGACGGTTTTTCCCTTCATCCTGGGTCTCCTCATGCTTGGGGACTGCCTCCTTAAAGGTATATCCGTTGGAAAAGCCTTCCACAGATTTCACCCGGCCATCACAACCCTCCTGCATCTGTACCGCCTGATCATAATCCCTTACGATCTCATTGCGGCTGCTTCCAGACAGGATAAACGCCGGACGCCCTACGGCAACGGCAGTCATGGTCCCAAGGATACAGATGGCGGCTGCTGCAACTACTGTTTTTTTCCAATTCCTATGTTTCATATTTTTTTCCTCCTCAATGGCTTCAAAAACTCTTGTACGGATCCTCTGGTCTGCCAGGGAGCCGCCGATTTCCTCTGACTTCTTATTTAAGGTCTCTTTTAAATTTTTTTCTAAGATAAGATCGTCCATGTGGCGCCTCCTTTTTGATCCTGTTTCGTCAGGGCTTCCTTTAGTCTGGCCTTTCCGTGAAAAAGACGCGATTTGACGGTCCCCTCCAGACATCCGCAGGCTGCGGCTATCTCCTTTATGGTCATCTCATTATAATAATAAAGGATGATCACGGTCCGCTGCTTCACCGGCAGCCTTAAGATCTCCCGGTAAAGGGCCTGCTCCTCCTCCTTCAGTATCACGCGGCTTAAAAGCCCGCCCGGAGCCTCTTTTTCCTCCGGATACACTTCCTCTGCAGGCTGTTCCCGTCTGGCCTTCCGGCAGACCCTCCAGGCCGTCCGGGACAGGGTCTTATAGAACCAGCCCTTAAAGGCCTCCGGGTCCCGGATCTGCTTCCGGTTGATATAGCAGGATGTAAAGGTCTCCTGTACGATATCCTCGCTGTCAGCATAGTTTCCAGAGATCAGGTACGCAGCTCTCAGAGCCTGTTTCTGATATATTTCCATTAAACCGGCAAACGCGTCTTTATCGCCGGATATCATTTTTCTTACCAGCTCTGCTTCTTCCATCCGCCTGCTCCTCCTTCCCTCTTATTTGGTGCACCTGCTATATAGAGGACTGAAGCCGTCAAAAGGTTCAAAAAAATATAAAACAGAAAAAGGAAACCGGAGTCTTCCCCCGGCTTCCCATAAAATTCTCCGCTTATGCGTTCAGATAGTCGATGGCCGTCTGGGCTAAAAGCGCGGCCCCTCTCCATAAAATATCCTCGTCCACGTCGAACCGGCTGTTGTGGAGCGGCCATGGAGTCTTTCCCTCCTGGGCGGTTCCCAGCCATACGAACGCTCCTTCCTTCTCCCTCAGATAGAAGGAAAAGTCCTCGGCGGGCATGGCGGGATTCTTAACATCCACCACATCCTCTTCTCCAAATAAGGACACAGCCGTCTTTTTGATCAGGACCGCATCCCTTTCGTGATTGACCAGGGCCGGATATCCCCGTCCGTATACGATATCCGCTGTGGCCCCGGACTGGAGGCAGATGGCGTCCAGGAGCTTTCTCATGGAATCCTCGATCATATCCCTGGTGTTCTCGTTGAGGGTCCTTACGGTCCCGTCCAGAACACACTCTCCGGCAATGATGTTATACCTGGTTCCCGCATTGAAGATCCCGAATGTGACCACCGCATTATCCAGAGGATCCACCTTCCGGCTGACGATGGACTGGGCCGCCATAACAAACTGGGCTCCCAGGACCACCGCGTCAATGCCCTGGTCCGGCTTTGCTCCATGGGCCGTCTTTCCGTGGATCGTAATGGTAAAGTGGTCGGTGGCAGCCATTAAGGGACCTGCCTTTACTCCCACCTTTCCATGGGGAAGGTCCGGCCATACATGAAGTCCGTAGACCGCCTTCGCGTCATCCAGATATCCGGACTCCAGCATCCCTCTGGAGCCGCCCACGGGAGACAACTCCTCTGCCGGCTGGAACACCAGCTTTACAGTACCATGGATCTGGTCCCGCCGCTCTAAAAGGAGCTTTGCCGCTCCCAAAAGCCCGGTCATATGGTTATCATGGCCGCAGGCGTGCATGACGCCGTCATTTCTGGATCTGTACTCCGTCTCATTCATCTCCTGGATCTGCAAAGCGTCCATATCTGCCCGGAGAGCCACCACGCCGCCTTCCGAAGCGCCCTTGATCACGCCGATGACGCCATGGCCTCCCACATGCTCGATCACCTGGTCGCAGCCCATTTCCTTTAAATAAGCAGCCACCTTTTTAGCCGTTTCCTCCTCTTTTCCGGAAAGCTCCGGATATTCATGGAAATCCCTGCGGATCTTTATAAGCTCCGGCAGCAGCGCTTTTGCGGATTCTGTCATCGTACCCATGCCATCCCCTCCTTATTAAAAAGGGAGGGCCCCAGTGGCCCGGCCGCTGGAGTTCCCTCCCATTTATGGTTTTCTGTTTTTAGAACTTGTTCGCTGCAAACTTTGCATCTTTCCCGTCAACAACGGCGCAGATGTCGTTGGCAACGGTCTCGCAGCAGCGGATCACAGACTGCTCTGTGGTAGCTGCAGTATGCGGTGTCAGGATCACATTGTCAAGGCTGTATAACGGGCTGTCCAACGGCAGCGGCTCTTTCTCTGTTACGTCAAGACCTGCACAGGTGATCACATTCTCCTGCATAGCCTGGATCAGCTCTGCCTCGTTTACGACCTCGCCGCGGCTGGCGTTGATGAAGGAAGCCGTCGGTTTCATCAGCTTAAATTCTCTCATACCAATGCTGTGCTCTGTCTCCGGAGTCAGCGGAGTATGGAGGCTCACAAAATCTGCCTGCTTAAATACTTCATCCTGGCTCTCCACAAGTGTGATCAGGTCGCCCAGCTGCTCCTGCTTTAAGAACGGATCATAACCGATCACATTCATGCCAAAACCACATTTTGCGATGGTGGCTAACATACGTCCGATACGGCCGCAGCCCACAAGACCCAGGGTCTTTCCCTGAAGCTCATAGGTATTGGTCAAGCCGAAACGTACCTTGTAGTTTCCAGAACGGAACTGTCTGTCTACATAATTATAGCGGCGTGCGCATGCCAGCATTAAGAATGCGGCCTGCTCAGCAACGGACTGGGCATTCTGGCCCGGTGCGTATACCACGCGGATCTTTCTTTCTGTGGCTGCTGCAATGTCGATATTATCGAGGCCTGCGCCCTGTTTGCCGATGACCTTTAAATTGGGGCCGGCGGCGTCCATCATCGCTGCGGTAATGGGCTCTGTACGGCACATGATCGCTTCCGGCTTTAATGCCTTTAATTCCTCAATGTAGCCAGCCTCGTCGAAAAAGTGGTTTGTTACAACGGCTTTTCCACCCGCTGCTTCAAAGATCTTTGTTGCAACGTCGCTGATCTGAACGGTGTAAAAAACTGTAAATGCCATTTCCAATACTTCCTTCCTATTTGTACATCGTATTGATATTAACGGATTTCGGGTTCTGATCTCTCGCCCCCGCCGGTACCAGAGGTTTACAAGCCTCTGCTGCCAGGAATATATAAGGGGCCGCCGCGGGCATATTTACCCGTAACAGCCCCCAATATTTCAGTTGGATTCAGTTAAGACACTCAATAGACTGCCAGCTAATTACCAGGCAATACCCTGAGCCATCATAGCGTCAGCTACCTTCTGGAAGCCAACCAGGTTAGCACCTGCAACCAGGTTGTAGCCTAAGCCGTATCTCTCAGCTACTTCTGCAGATCCATCATGGATACCAGTCATGATCTGATGTAACTTGGAGTCAACTTCCTCAGCTGTCCAGGAGTATCTCTCGGAGTTCTGGCTCATCTCAAGACCAGATACAAGAACGCCGCCTGCGTTTACAGCCTTGGACGGAGCAACAACCATATTCGGCTGGCTCATTAAGTAC
This sequence comes from Pilosibacter sp. YYHA0881, assembly GCF_051602715.1. Taxonomy (GTDB): domain Bacteria; phylum Bacillota; class Clostridia; order Lachnospirales; family Lachnospiraceae; genus Alitiscatomonas; species Alitiscatomonas aceti. The sequence goes on along the minus strand of NZ_CP175657.1, from coordinate 3,276,257 downwards.
TTAAGAGCATCGTTTGTTGTCGGCATATTGGCAACCTCGATGTAGTACTTAAGACCGTTGGCAACCATCTTCTCAGCCTCTGCCATGTGAACGTCGTTCTGCATAGCTGCCGGCATAACGATGTCAACCTTCTGACCGAACGGCTTCTCACCCGGGAAGAACTGTACGCCAAACTTGTCAGCGTAATCCTGAACGCGGTTGCGTCCGGATGCTCTCATTTCCAGCATGTAGTTGATCTTCTCTTCTGTTACAACTCCGTCGGGATCGTAGATGTATCCGTCCGGACCAGACAGTGTAACTGCCTTTGCGCCTAACTCAGCAAGCTTCTTACAGATACCCCATGCAACGTTACCGAAGCCGGATACTGCAACTGTCTTGCCAGCCAGTGTATCGTTCTCGTGTTTCATAACAGCTTCTACGTAGTAAACAGCGCCGTAACCAGTAGCCTCCGGACGGATCACGGAACCACCGAAGGAACGTCCCTTACCTGTGATCGTGCCGTTCTCGAATGCACCGCGGATCTTACGGTACTGGCCATACAGATAGCCGATCTCACGAGCGCCTACGCCAAGGTCACCAGCCGGGATATCTACATCCGGACCAATGTGACGGTATAACTCAGTCATGAAGGACTGACAGAATCTCATAACCTCTGCATCGCTCTTACCGTTGGGGTCAAAGTCAGAACCACCCTTTGCACCGCCCATGGGGAGTGTTGTAAGGCTGTTTTTGAATGTCTGCTCGAAACCTAAGAATTTCATGATAGACAGATTTACGGACGGAGCGAAACGTAAGCCTCCCTTGTACGGTCCAATTGCGCCGTTGAACTGTACACGGTAGCCGCGGTTAACATGTGTCTGGCCATTATCATCAACCCACGGAACACGGAATTCGATGGTTCTCTCCGGCTCTACCATTCTCTCAAGAAGGGCAACTTTCTCATATTCCGGATGAGCGTCAACGATCGGTGCTAAGGTTCCTAACACTTCCTCAACAGTCTGAAGGAATTCCGGCTCGTTTGCGTTTTTCTCTTTAACTTCCGCCAATACTCTGTCAATATACTTGCTCATTTCGCAAATACCTCCTTAAAATTTGGATTACTTAACCCCTGTGCTCTGCACAAAATAAGAGACTCGGAATACATAAAGGCTTTTATGGGACACTTGCGTCCCAATTAAGGTTATAAAAGAGCCACTCCGGGAGGATATTTCCATCTTTTGTCCCTACTGTTCAGAAAAAATATGTAATATCCAGCAATTCTGCGGAGTTTCGAGGATATCGCTACCCTTGTCCATTCCGTTTCCCCTCCGTATCATCCGTTTCCCTCGGCGGAAAGTAAACAGCAGAAAAGCTCTTTTATTTCGGACTTATGCATTTCACGTCTTTTATTTGTCTTCATTTTAACATACGCTTTTGACATTGTCAAGAATCTGTGATACGATTTTACTGCAAAGCGATTTATCGACATAACTGTCATTAAAAGACTTTTTGCGCCTCAGAAAGGAGCGTTTCCATGATCACCATCAGCATCGTAAGCCCACAGAAATCCATGGATCTCATTGACCGGGCCATTGCAATGAAGGATTTCGGCTGTCTCTTCCATAAATATGTGTACGACCGACTGGAGGAGATCGAGGATATTTACGAACAGTGCAAGGATTCCTGCGACGTTATGTTCTTCTCCGGGGAGCTGGGCTATTCCTACATGCTGACCCATGTCCCGGATATCAAGGTCCCCTGTACCCTGATCTCCTATGAGGATAAGCACATCCTGTCCATCCTTTTAAACTTTGTGGTGCGGTATCCCCATATCCCGCTGACCCGGGTCTACATCGATTTCCTGACCCCTGTCAACGATTATATGAACCTGAAGCAGTATCTGGCCCCCGCCCACATGCCTTACCTGTTTGAAAATCCCGTATACAATTATGAGACCTTAAAGGAACGGGCCGAGGAGCTGTGGAAAGGCGGAAAGATCGATATCATGCTGACCCGGACCACCAACCAGCTCAACGTGCTCAATAAGCTGAAGATCCCATACATCCATATCCTGCCCACAGAGGAGATGATCCGTGACTCCATAAAGAGCGCGGTCAATGCCATCCGCCTGAAGCAGCAGAGCCAGGACACAAAGCTCATCGTCCTGGTGAAGCTGATCTACCCGGAGCACATCACCTCCCATGACCGGGAGTATCTGGAGATCACCCTCCACAAATATCTTCTGGACTTCCGCCGGGAATACCATTATGACTTTGCCATCCGCTCCGTATCCAACCGGTTCGAGCTGGACATGGACACGGATCTTTATAAGAAGAGCTTTGACCGGATCCAGGATCTGATCTCTTATCTGGATCAGAAAGGGGACCTGGAATTCCGTCTGGGCGCCGGCTTCGGAAACTCCCTGGGAGAGAGCCATTACCAGGCAGAAAAGGCCCTCCAGGAAGCCATCCGCTACGGAAAGAACGACGGCTTCATCATCCATGGGGATGAAAACGTCCTCACCGGACCGCTCTCCCTTACCAGGAACTTAAATTACAGCTACTCCAACACCAGGGCTCTGGCCTACTCCCAGGAAAACGGCATCAACGAGAGCAATCTTCTGAGGATCGTAGGCCTGTTCCAGATGGACAATGACGCCGTGGTCACCGCCTCCTCCCTGTCCCAGCTCTTAAATATTACCAGCCGCAGCTGCAACCGGATCCTGCAGCAGCTCCTGGATTCCGGTCTCATTGAGGAGATCGAGCCCCTCCGCCAGGAAGGAAAGGGGCGGCCCACAAGGCAGTACCGCTTCTTAAAAGAGCAGTTCATTGATACCTTTTTCTAAAGCACAGGCTGTCCCGGAAGACGGCGCTTTCTAAAGAGAGGCCAGCTCCCGTCCCAGGGCCCTGCACTGCTCCAGGGCGTCCCCGTCCGGCGCTTCGCTGGCGATGACGCCCTCTCTTCCCACAAGGACGGCTCCAGCCGCCTTCATCCTGTCCTCCCAGTCCCGCATCCACTGGCCGTCTCCCCAGCCATAGGAACCGAACAGGCCGATCCTTTTTCCCTGGGCAAAGCCCTCCACTTCCATCACAAAGGGCTCCATCTCCCCCTCCTCCAGCACCTCGGCCCCCATGGCCGGGCAGCCCAGGGCAAACGCCTGAGCCTCCCTCAGGCGGTCCATGGATACCTCCGAAATATGACGCACATCTGCCTTTTTCCCGGCTGTTTCCACGCCTTCTCCCACAGCCTCTGCCATGGCCTTTGTATTTCCTGTCTGTGTCCAGTACGCGATGATGATCGTATCCATTGATTCTTCCTCCTGTGATTTATGATGTATATTTTATAATGTCCCGGATCCCGGTCCCGTTTCCCGCCATACGGATGGCTGCCTCCCTGGCCCTGTCGTATCCGTCAAAGATCCTTCTGGCCCTGGCGGGATCCTTATAGACCTTCCAGTAGCCGGAACAGAGAAAATTTTTTCCTCCGTTTTCGATGAAGCCGGACACATCCTCGGGCGGATATCCCAGAAGGAGGCCGATCTCATGGGGGAATTCTCCCCTTCCGTCCATATGGCGCTGATACCGGTCCGAAAGCCTGGACAGGATCTCCGGAAGCTCCATGCCCCTGTATCCAAAGGAATCCAAAAGCCTCCGCACCTTTCCCACCGAAAGGAAACGCTTCAGCCGCTGCTCCCTGTATAGGAAAACAGAGATCCGTCCATTCTTTTTATAGAGGATCCGGCTGGAAACCGGCGTCGCTTCAAACATGGAAGCCACCTCCCTCTGCTGCCCTTCCCGGACATGGAGGAGGTTGGACATTTTGATCCCCGTAAGGAGCGGCGCGCACTGGAGCACTGCCTGGGTCTCAGCTCCCTCCAGATCCATCTGCGTCATAATGTGAAAAGCTTCCTCGCTCATGAGTCTCTCCTCCTTCCTTAAACGCTGTGATTCTCCAGGATCTCTGTAAGGGCGCTCTTACTGCTGGTGTGGCAGCGGACCACGCTGGTCCTGGCCTCGTCGATCCCATCCAGTACGCTGCGGATCATTTTATGGGACACAGTACTGGTAAACAGGATCAGAAGATCGGGACATCCGATCTGTTTATCCAGTCCGGTCCGCATCTGGGTAAATACCTTCGCCTTCCATTGATGATCCTCACAGATCTCCTTATACTGCCTGACCATCCGGTCATGGCCTCCAACGATCACAACGCTCATATCCATTCTCCTTCCCGGTCTGTGATTTCTATTTTAGTTAGTTATCTCTAACTCATGTTTATAAGTTAGCATATGCTAACTCTTTTGTCAAGCTTTTTCAATTTGACCCCTGGATCTTCCTATGCTATACTGGTCGTAAAAGATGCCGGGCGGACGGTTTTTTGTCTCCGGTATCACTGCAAAATGTTTGGGGGTGCTTGTTTGAAAATACAGGAATCAGCAGAAAACTATCTGGAGACCATACTGGTCCTCAGTCTGGATAAGCCATATGTCCGTTCCATCGATATCGCCAATGAGCTGGGATTTTCCAAGCCCAGCGTCAGCGTGGCCATGAAGAATCTCCGCAACAGCGGCCATATCCGCGTGGACGAAAACGGCCACATTACCCTGGCTCCCCCTGGAAAAAAGATCGCGGAAATGATCTATGAGCGCCACAGGATCCTGTCCCAGTGGCTGGAATCCCTGGGCGTCAGCAGAGAGACTGCCTCTGAGGACGCCTGCCGGATCGAGCATGTCATCAGCGAGGAGAGCTTTGCCGCCATTAAGGACCATTTAAAGCAGACGTCCGTATAAGAAAAGGATGTGAACCAGAATTGTAGTTTCTTGAAGAAATGCCGATCGTCAGCGAAGCGGTTTATGACGCATTTAAGCCAGATAAACTAAATTACGAGCGATTGGGAACTGGTAATGCCATACATATGCACTGGCACTTATTTCCAAGGAGGGAAGGTGATATTCCCGTAAAGGGACCGGTGTGGAAACTTGACAAGAAAGAAATGTACGCAGAAAAATATCGGCCAACTCCAAGTGAATTAGAGCAATATAAACAACGTTTACTAAAATCGCTCAACAAAATACAACGTCAAAAGGAATGAGGCTGTAAAAAGAGCCATTGAAAGAAACATCGCTGAGGTCGTGAGGCTTCAGCGTTTTTTCATGGAGTCTATGAAAGTTTTTTATTCCTCATATTCACTAAAAAACAATATGAACCGATGTATCCTGAACCAGATCTAAAAACAGGTCATTATCAACCACTTCCGTTACTAAAATCACAGAATGGTCATCCTGTACCTTACTGTAAGTAATCTTACGAATATCCTTTCTGTAATCCCCCAGATTTTCAATGCTTATTTTCCCATCACGGAAAAGCTGGCAAAGAATCGTATCATTGCTTTTATACGAAACTGGTACTGGCGTCCTTGAAATAAATATTTCTCTTAAACTGGCCTCAGCTTTACGCTGGAACTCATACGTATCACTATCTTGTGAATATATAGTCAGCGTCTCCGTCTCCGGATAATACCAGGAAACTACTTCTGCCAAAATTGTGATAGAAACCTCTCCGGCATTCTTCTTTTTTATTCTGCCCGAAGGTAACATCTGGCTTGAAATCGGCCACTCGTCATAAAGCTTATTCATCCAGTCTTTGTATGCATCCATATCAAGTACGTCTGCCTTTTCCACAAAACGGCGTAAATAGCTTTTTATTTTTCCAATCTGATACGTAGAAGCAAGAACGATCTGATAAAGATTACCTTCCTCATTGTTTGTAAGATCCGAATAATCTTCTTCTGCGATACTATGGATCGGATATCCAAGTTCAATCAGTTTTTGCACATAATTTGCTCTGCCTGCAGCATCATTAATTTCCACCAATACCCATTCTGGAATAAGAATAAGATCATAATCCCTCAAAATATCATCTGATGGTATCCCTTTTCCCTCTAATCCCTGCATAAATGAAATGGAAGACGTGTCCAAAAGGGCGATATGCTTATTATTATCAATATTTGTGATTCTCGTTATTTCCATCATTCTCCCTTCCTCGTAATCATAGAGATTTCTTTCATAATATTTATCAGAAATTCTTCATTATCTTTATGGTAATTAAGTTCTGGATTCGTAGCTTTGCTTCTTCTTATCCGTTCCTGCAAGGACGCTGCGTTGACTACATAAGATGGTTTTACCAGACTATCATCCAGACCCAGTTTCTGAAACCTCTGTGGCATATCCTCAAATTCCAAGTCAAAAACTTCCTTAATTCTTTTCGCCAGTGTTTCATTTTCGCTCTGCACCGCATATTCATAAAGAGAAACCAACACTGCTTTATAGGTCGCCTGAAATGCTGACATACAGAGGAATATTTTTGAAACAAAATCCATCTCAGGAAGTTCTATAAAATATCTGTCAACACCCGCCAACAACATACCTGCTGCAAAGCATTCAGCCTTTCTTTCCTCCATCGTATTATCTCTTTCAATAAAATGATCAAATGACACTTTATCAAAAATAAGATGATAGATTTCATGCCATGCTGCAAAATATTGATTTGCACGCGGCAGTGCTGTATTAAGGACGGGTATTCTTTTCCCGCTTTTTACAAAAATTGCTCCACTCCAAAATTTGTCTTCAATAGGCATCTGAATCAAACCAAATCCCTGTAAAATCAGCAAAGCAAGCTGCGGTCCTGATGCAACCTTCATAATTGCAGGATTCACCTGCAATTTCATTGTCTGCTCCAACACTTCATTTCTAATTTCATTATTCTTTTCTATAACTAAATCTATATTCGCAGCAGTTATTAATTCACTCATACATGCTCTTCTCCGTTTCACTTCGGCCGTCGCTGAACAAAGGTCCACTGGACCTTTGTTCAGCGACCTTAATAATATATTTCACACAGATCAATAATATCAAGAAGCAGGTTATACTGTTTCTTCGCTGTTTCGCTCATTTCATGTTCCAAAGGGGCATTCTGTGAAAACACTGTTGCTGTGACCGGCTTAGCAGATACAGAACGGTAAAGCAGCAGCTCTTCTACTGACATATTCAGCACTTTCAAAATCTTCTGCAGATGACGATCAAATGTACTTTTGTTATCAACAGCACCATTTAACAATCGATCTAATGTCGGACGTGATATGTCCGCCTTGCCGGCAAAGGACACTTTCGTGTAGCCTTTATCTCTAATACACTCTTTTAACTTTGAAGCCACCAGACTTCTTTGTTCAAATAATTCATCAAACCTCATTGTGATGACCTCCTTCTATTTTCTCACCATTATTATATAGTAAAATGAAGGATTCATCAATATGATTGTAAAATATTTTTTTACATTTTAACATTTTCTACTTAAATGAACAGGATACCTCTTTCATCATAAACAGATGCTGTGACATCATTCCTACAACGAATTGCCCTATCCAATCCCACCAATAAAATCGCTGAAGCCTCACGGCCTCAGCGATTTCTCTTTAAAAAGCTTTTTGCAGCTTTCTCCTATCTCTCCCTCTTCATCCGAAGGACCTTTCCATTCTTAACTCCCGTAAACTCGCCATTCTTTACCGCGGTCTTTCCGTTTACGATGACGTATTCGATCCCGTTGTTTTTGCGGAACGGATGGTCGTAATCGGCGTTGGCCCGGACATTCTTATAATCAAAGACCGTAATGTCTGCGTTGAGCCCCTCTTTCAGCTTACCGATCATGGGAAGTCCGTAGACCTCTGACGGCATGCCGGTCAGACGGTAAACGGCATCCTCCAGCGTCCAGAGGCCGTTGTCCCGGATCAGCTCCAGGCGGCGGGCCATGGTTCCCATGGCTCTCGGATGGCTTCCATACTTCTTCTCACGATCCACCACCGCTCCATAATCGCTCCAGTCGCTGCCGCACATCACCCAAGGCTGGCTCATGAAGTTTAAGAGGTCGCTGTCGTTCTGGGAAAAATAAATGCCCTGGACAATGCCGTCGTTGGCCGCCAGCAGGTCGATGCAGGCGTCGAAGGGAGTCTTTCCCTGTTCCTCTGCCAGCTGCGCCAGAGTCTTTCCAATATGTTCCTTTGTTTTATATGCGCCGGCGATCAGACAGCCCTCATAGCCCGCGGAGTAGATGTTGCTCTCAAACTCATGGGCCTCATGGAAGATGGACCACTCCGCCTGCTTTCTCAGTTCTGCACTCTCTGCCAGGCAGCGCAGTCCCTCGGCCTTTCCCGCGGTCAGATATTTGGGCGGGATCTGGGAGATCAGCGGGGCGGAGCCTCCGGTGAACGGATACTGGTCGGCGGTGATGGTCATTCCGGCCTTCTGGTTTTCTTCAATATACCGGATAATGTCCCGGCTGTTTCCTTCGTTCTGGCGGCCGATGACCTTGATATGGGAGATATTTACAGGGATCCCGCTTTCCCGGCCGATGACCAGTGCCTCCTCGATGGATTCCTTCAGCTGGTTTCCTTCCCCGCGGATATGGGTGGTGTATACGCCGCCGTACTCATGGGCCACCTTGGCGATCTCCACCAGCTCATGGGTGCCTGCAAACACCGACGGTGTGTATACAAGGCCCGTGGAAAAGCCCAGACAGCCGCATTCCATGGCCTCCCGCATCAGACCGCGCATCTGTTCCAGCTGTTCCTCATCCGGAGTTCCGTCGCCAAAGCCCATGACCTTGCCGCGGATAGGTCCCTGGCCTGCAAAAAACGCCAGGTTTGCACCGTGGGGAATGCTGTCCACATAGGCAAAGTAAGAAGTATAGCTTTCACAGATCCTCTCATATTCTTCCCTGGAGATCCCATGGGACGGATCAAATTCCCCGTAATACGGAGCCGCCATAGAACCGCACTGGCCTGCCAGCTCCGTGGTGGCCCCGTCCTCCAGATGGTTGTAGCCTGTGGTCTCCGGGCTGAATACCGTACCGTCGGAATGGGTATGGGTATCGATGAATCCAGGAGCCACCACCAGCCCCCTGGCGTCGATCACCGTCTCCGCCCCTTCTGCAATTTCCGGAGCGATCCTGGCGATCTTCCCGTCCTTCACAGCCACATCCGCCTGGAAACGGGGCGCTCCCGTTCCATCCACCACGGTTCCGTTTTTGATTAAAAGATCATACATACCTTTTTCTCCTTTTTATTTATATTATTTTTTACCTTCTTCCACTTTCCCCGCCAGCTTTTCCGCCGCCGCGGCCATCTGCCATTTTGATGGTTCCCAGCCAAACCGGATCTCCAGGATCCTGTTCTCATAAAATACCAGATATTCGTTGAGATAGCCGCTGCTCCAGTATACCCGGTAGGCATCCAGAGCCTTCCACGGTGCCGGATCCACCGGCTCATAGTGGTCTGCCATGACCACCATCTGGTCAGTCACCACGTCCTGCCGCTCCCAGAGCAGCCGTTTCTTCAAAAAGCCATACAAGAAGCCCGCCTTTACCTCCGTCACCTCATAGCGGAGATCCGGGACCGACCGGTCCTCTGTCAGGGGCTTCTGGCTGTATTCCGTATGGGCCAGGAATATCGTCTCCGCCCGGTCCGCCATAGTGGACCATTGATCGCAGCCCGCATCCCTCAGATCCTTCATTTCCAGGGGGATGGGATCGTCATACACATCCATCTCCCAGCCGCCCTTGTCATAGGTCCCCACAGGCCTGCTCCGCTTCGTGATCCCCACAGAGGATATCATGACCGTCAGGGCCGCCACAAAGCAGGAGGACATGATCACTGTCAGACCAATGGTAAAAAAGAGATTCTTTTTCCGGGAGGCCCCACGTTTCTTCATACGCTCCCGGATATATATGACAGATCCCGTCATGGCCAGGATCCCGCCCAGGACCACCGCCAGCCAGCCTAATCCCCATGGACCGCCGCTCATCTGGCAGAGGATCAGCCCGCTGAGGAAAAGAGCCAGGAGAGCCAGAGCCAGGGACAGTCTCCGGTTCCCCCGGAGCCCGTAAAATCTGCCATTTTCTGCCTCTTTCTCCGCCCGCCTTGTCCAGGCCAGATACCCCAGAAGCTCGCATAAAACAGCGCAGAGGACCAGGAACCAGACTGGGATCATATACGCGGTGGCCGGTCTTGAAAGGAAGCGCACCGGGGATTCCCAAAGCTGCCCGCCCAGCACCATAAGCTGCATCACGCTCAGTCCCGCCAGCAGAAGCTGGCCTGGAAGCATCCCCTTTTTCATGGCCGCCCGGACGGTCTCCACCTGGATCACCGGATCGGTTTCAATGGGCACCGGATCCTCCTGCTCATTATAAAAGATCTGCATCTGGCCCCAGCGGGCCGCCAGGATCCAGCCGTCTCTTTTACACAACTCCTCCAGCTGTATCTGGCCCTCCGTGGGGCTGGGATCGAAGTCTGAGGCCTTGGGAAAATAGACCACGTTCACTGCCAGCTTCTTTGGTCCGATCCGCCGGTATTTCCAGAAATACGGCCCCGGCTGTTCCACCAGCCATCCCTTTTCCGCCATGCGTGCCACCCGGTCTTCAATGGCCGCCTTATCATAAAAAGCAAGGTTTTCCAACTGTCTCTTTCTGTTCTTCATGCCAGCGCCTCCTTTCCCGTCATGGGGCCCTCCCAGCCTGTGTCCAGAACCTCCCGTTCCGCCTTTCTGTTCCCGAATATCTCCTGGTAATCCCGGGCCTGAGCGCAGATCCTTTCATATTCCCGGTCCAGCCGATCCCTTCCCACGTCGGTGAGGAGATAGCTTCTCCGTCTCCCCTCCACCTTTGTCTCCCGGATCATCCCGGCCTCTGAAAACTGCTCCAGCAGGTTATAAAGAGTTCCGGAGCCCACGGTCACCCGGCCTCCAGTCATGGACGGCACCCGGTCCAGGATATCCGTCCCGCAGCACTCCTCATCCAGACAGAGAAGGACGTAAAACATCTGCTCTGTCAGCGTGTGGAATTTTTCTCTCGCCATGCCATCACCCCTGTTTGTATATACTTATATGTAGATCCTGTCTCCGTCCATGATCCCGATCATCAGTCATCTGTAATTTTATTGTATACTCGATAATCGAGGTTGTCAACAAAAACCCTTATACCAGCATATTTTATCAGCGGCTATTTTTTCTGTTTTCTGCCCCACAGGAAAGAAATCCGGTCGCGGGCCTCTTTCCTGTATCGGTCCGTTTCTGCGGACAAATTTTCCTTCCGCCGCCTGGAGGTCCCTGCGGAGCGTTTTTTATGTCATAGGACACACTTTCCCATGACATAACAGGGCGCAGATGACTGTTCCGTCACCTGCGCCCAAAAGGACACGGTATTTAATTCGTCCTGGCCCCGTCTGCTCCAACGGTCTTTCCGTCCACAGTGGTATCCGCCGCCATGGAGCCGTCTCCATAGAAGTAATACTCCCTGCCGCCGATCTCCTTCCAGCCGCCGGAGAACATCTTTCCGGTGGTCCCGTCCAGCCAGTACCATCTCTGGTCATCGGAAAGCCAGCCTTTTACCTGCCCTCCGTTTGCGTAATAGCTCCACTGGCCGCTGCCATTCTGCGTCCAGCCGTCTACGGCCCGGGGATCAATGGTTATCTCCACGAACCGTCTGAGGACAGCGGCAGCTTCAGCCCGGGTAACGGTCCCGGCCGGGTCAAAGCGGTGGTCTGCCCGGTCCGCCAGAATGCCCGCCTGCTGCATGGACCGGACAGCCTCCGCCGCCCCGGAAGAAATGTCTGCATGGTCGGCAAAGGTCACTGCCTCCAGGGTTTTCGGGATGGTACGGCCCAGACTGGCGGCGTAGTTTTTCATGATCACGGCCATCTGCTCCCGGCTGACAGCGGCATCCGGGGCGAAGGCGGTGCTGCTGACGCCGTCCACAATTCCCCTGTCTGCCGCCCAGGCAGCATAGGGGGCATAGTACGCATCGGCCTCCACATCGGTGAACCTTCCGGCCGGATGATCTGCCGGATCAATACCTGCCAGCCGCCCGAGAGCGGTCACAAGCATTCCCCTGGTCATGCCGGCGTCGGGGCTGAAGGCAGCGGCGCTGGTGCCGTCCAGCAGGCCCCGGCTGGCGGCAAAGAGAATATGATCCTTTGCCCAGTGATTTTCGATGTCCGTAAAGGCTGGAGCCTGTGCATCATACCCCACGCCATAGGTGCCGGTCCGGGTCAGTCCAAAAATGACCGCTTTCTGGCCGGCATCGTAGCTGGATCCCGTGATCCACTGAAGACCGCCGTTTCCGTCTGCACAGACTGCATACAGGCAGCCAGGCTGCTCGTCCTTCTTCGGGATGTACGGGATGGCGATCCGGATGGGCTTTCCGTTCAGTCCGTCCAGCCGCGTCTCCTGGCCGTCCTTCACTTCCCACAGGGAGATGGAATAAACCGGCCGGTTTCCAACGACCGCCCCGGCTTCCGCCGGGAAATCAGTGGTCTTCTCTGCCGCCAGGAGGATATCGCCGCTGGTCTGGCGGTCCAGCTCCCCGAGGGCTTCCAGTGTAAGACCAAAGTCGGCCATATGGTCGGTATCGATGGCGAACCGTCTGACATTGGAGGCAATGAGCGCATCCAGGGTATCTGCTTTCAGAGTGATCCGGATGCCGTCCAGCGTTTCTCCAGTCTCCACAGGGATCGTCACCTCAATGCCGTTTTTCTGGCTGCCGTTCTTTTCCGCACTATTCCTGGCCGCCTCAATGGCATCCGACACAGCGGTCTTTCCGATGGTCCCGCTGCCCTGGCTGTCCACACTGACCTTCTCCCCCACCGCCGTGGCGGGAGCATCCGTTCCATCCCTGCCGGGCCGCCTGGTGATGGAGGCATCATCATCAGAGGGTTCATCCTCATCGTCGGAGGAGGAACCGCTGTCTCCGGTACCAGGGGTATCGTCGTCTCCTCCGCCAGGCTTCTGGGTGACTGTAAAGCTCACCTCTGCCGCAGCGGCGGCCCCGTCGTTGTAGGCCACGGTGATGGCGGCCCTGTGGGTGCCAGCGCCCAGGCCGGCAGCGGGCCGGATCGTGTAGGACGTATCCTCGCCGCCTGCCGGGACAGTCGTTCCCTCCGTTTTGTTGAGGATAAAGGCCGCCGTATCGCCGTTTAAGCCCACACTGGAAACCGTGGCATCGCTGTTGCCGGAGCTGGTGATCCTGATGGCCTTTGCCCCTGGCTGGGAATAGCCAGCCGTCACCTCGTCAAAGACGGGAGCGGTCACATTCAGCGTGTAGATCCGCTCCGCCCCTGTCCGGATCTCCACCCGGGCCGCTTCACTGGCAAAATCATTCCCCGTGGCTTTCAAACGTACAAGATAGACGCCGGGGGCCAGTTTTTCAACAGCGCTCCCGCTGCAGCCTGTCCAGGCGTTTTCACCTTCTTTCCGGTACTCCATGGCGGCAGAAACACCGGTGATCCTGCCGTTGTTGTCCCCCGCGACGGTTTCATTCACGCCCAGCAGGCCGCTGGGGGCGGCAGGACGGGCTGGGATCGGGAGGGTCTGCGGATCGCTGTCCACTGCTGCGGGGCCGCTGCCCCTTTTCACGATGGAAAGCCTGGTGCCAAGCCATCCGCTGCGGATAGAAAGGGCGCCGTCCAGACCGGGGGATACGGGCTCATCATTGATGGTATAGCCAGCGGTCCCATCAAAGCCTGTCAGTTTTTCATTTGCGTAATCAATGCGGATCGCCGGAGTGCTCTCTGGCGGGATCCTGGTCCACTGTGCCGTCAAGGCAGCAACCGTAGAGGAAACTTCATTGCCTGGACTGTACGCCCTGCCATCGCTTCCTCTCCACCAGAAATCTGTGCCGCTGTTTCCATCCGGGCGGGTCAGCCCCTCGCCGGTGGGAGCGGTAAAGGTTCCACCGGACTGTACCACGATCCTGACACTGCCGGTGCTGCCGCCGATCCTTCCGCCGTTGAGGTCGATATTCACCGCCTGTAAACCGCCAGAGCCCAGCGTGTCGGCACCCTGGACTTCAAGGACCGGGCGGAAGCCGATACTCGTGTCCGCCTCGCTGGACCTGGCGCCATTCCACCAGCGAGCTGATTTATTTCCGCGATATACACAAAACGACGTATCCCCTAAGTAACTATCCTGTCCCAAGGAATGCATCCCCGTCCAGTTTTTGACGTAATTATTTTCTTTATCAAGAATAGTATCCCACTCGTTGTTCAGCGGGATGCCGCGCTCGCTCTCGTCAGAACCAGTGTAGTTGCTTCCCACAGAAGGCGACCGGAGGGTATAGTCCACACCGCCGCTCTGATAGCCTGTGCCGAAAATCATGTTTTTTCCGTTCAGCTCGTCCCAGCTTACGGAATGGGTCAAAACATGGTCCGCGATAAACAGACTGTGATTGTAAGCTGTTACATTCTGATCAGCGCCTTCCAAACTGCGGGAATAGGCGCTGATCTTCCCGGTATAGGTAAAGGGCACCCAGTTGAGGGACTCGTCCGGCACCGGCACTGCACCATCCTCATTTCCTTTGTTGTTCACCATTCCCGGGATCTCCATTGCAGACAGGTCGAACCAGTAGGTCCCTCCGGGGATGACGTCAAGCTGCTCCTCCCAAGGCTTCCACCGGGCGGTCAGAGTATCCACATCAGACGGAACAGCCTCACCCGCCTTATAGGTCTGGCCATTCCCCGTCCAGCCGCCGAAGGTCACGCACTCTTCCGGGGCGTCCAGATCATAACCGGTGGGGGCGGTAAAGGTTCCGCCGGATCGTACCACGATCCGGACATTGTCGGCACTGCCGCCGATCCTTCCGCCGTTGAGGTCGATCTCCACCACGGTCAGACCTGCGGAGCCTGTCGCCTCAGCATCCTGGACTTCAAGGACCGGGCGGAAACCGGCATTCATGTACTTTTCGCTGGACGCGATACTGTACCAGCTGCGATCCGTCCAATTCCCTCGAAGTATACACTCCGACGTATCCCCTAGGTACCTGTCCTGCCCCAGGGAGAACATACCCTTCCAGTTTTTGAGGTAATTATTTTCTTTATCAAGAATGGTATCCCACTCGTTGTTCAGCGGAAGAGGGGGATGATCGTATGCAGAAGCAAAGTTGCTGCTTCCCACAGAAGGCGACCGGAGGGTATAATCCAAGCCGCCGCTCTGATAGTCTGTGCCGAAAATCATGTTTTTCGCGTTCAGCTCGTCCCAGCTTACGTTATGGGTCAAAACATGGTCCGCGATAAACAGGCTGTGGTCGCAGGCTTCTACATTGTCATTCGTACTTACGCCTTCCGAGCTGCGGGAATAGGCGTTGATCTTCCCGGTGTAGGTAAAGGGCACCCAGCTAAGGCTCGTGTCCGGCACCGGCACTGCACCATCCTTATTTCCTTTGTTGTTCACCATTCCCGGGATCTCCATCGCAGACAGGTCGAACCAGTAGGTCCCGCCGGGAGTGAGCTCGTCAAACTGCTCCTCCCAAGGCTTCCACTGGGCGGTTAAAGTATCCACATCAGGCGGAACAGCCGCACCTGCCTCATAGGTCTGGCCATTCCCCGTCCAGCTGTCGAACTCCATGCCCTCCGGGGCGCTCAGACCATAACCGGTGGGGGCGGTAAAGGTTCCGCCGGACTGTACCACAATCCTGGCACTGTCGGCGCTGCCGCCAATCCTTCCGCCGTTGAGGTCGATCTCCACCACGGCCAGCCCGGCGGAGCCTGTCGTTTCAGCATCCTGGACTTCAAGGACCGGGCGGAAGCCGACATTCGTGTACGTCTCGCCGGACACAACGGCGTTCCAGAAGTGAACTGGCTCATTTCCGCGGACCGCACGATACGACGTATCTTCTGAGTAACTATCCTGTCCCCAGGAGTACATACCCTTCCAGTTTTTGATGTAACTGTTTTCCTCATTCGCATACAGGATATTCGTCCACTCGTTGCTCTGTGGGAGGCTAAGGTCATCACTTTCGGGACTACCCGCCCAGCTGAAGCTTCCCGCAGATGGAGCCCGGAGAGTATAGTCCAAGCCGCCGCTCTGATAGTCTGTGCCGAAAATCATGTTTTTCGAGTTCAGCTCGTCCCAGCTTACGGTATGGGTCAAAACATGGTCTGCGATAAACAGACTGTGGTCGTAGGCTTGTACATTGTCAACCTCGCTTACACCTTCTGAGTCGCGGGAATAAGCGCTGATCGTCCCCGTATAGGTAAATGGCACCCAGTTAAGGCTCATGTCAGGCACCGGCTCTGCACCGTCTTCATCTTTTACGCTGTTCACCATTCCCGGGATCTTCATCGCGGACAGGTCGAACCAGTAGGTCCCTCCGGGAGTAAGCTCGTCAAACTGCACCGCTGTGTCCGCAAGCAGCGCCCGGTCCGCTCCCAGAACTGTCACCGCAATGGCAGGAAGCGCCGTTCCCTCTGCCAGCGCATACTCCTCCGGCAGCACCGGAGTAAACCGGTATACACCCGGGACGGCCTGGTCAAGTTCCGGCTGGGCGGTCCAGGTCACGCCCTCAATGGAGACGTTCTGGGGCTCAGCTTCGCCCTGCCGGACTGCGGCCTCCAGAATGTCCGGCAAAACCGGGGCGGTCTCCCTGCCGCCCTCCATAAGCTGCGGGATATTCTGTTCCCGGACCTCCCCCGGCAGCTGCGCAAAGCTGACGATGGTCTGCTTCGCGCCGTCCGGCTTCTGGCCGTCCTCACCATCATTCTGCGGCCCGCAGAACTCACACACAAATCTGCAGGGCGTTCCCCTGGTGGCAGGGATGTAGCCGCACCCGCCATCGTGTCCGCCCTGTTCATGGGGACAGTCCAGCTCTTTTTTTACACAGCCGCTTTCCTCCGTGCACTGGTGGCTGCATTCGGCCGGTTCAGCCTTATCCGGTCCGGATGGGGTAGCCGTGCTGTACGTTCCCCCTTCTGCCGGATAGCAGTCCCCTGTATGCACATGGGTGCACCTGATCACGGGGGTATAGCAGTCCCCGGTGTGCTGGTGTCCGCAGGGCGCGCCGTCTGCAGCAGGGGTGTAGCCGCAATCGGCAGTATGCTTCGTATGATGTATGCATAGACCGCCAGTGTCCCGATCCTGTTTTTCCACCGCCAGTGTATTCACTGGCAGAGCGGAAAATACCATCGCCGCCGCCAACGCAAACGCGGCCATCCGTTTTCTCTTTTTCATGCTCATCCTCCTATTCTTGTGCTGGCTGGTCAGAAAATACAAAAGGAAACGGTCATCCATCCGGCCGGAATGGACAACTGTTTCCTCGGTTATAACGATATATGGACATCATAAAAACAGGCAGGTCTACCTCTGTTTGTTTGTTTGTTTGTTTGTTTGTTTGTTTGTTTGTTTGTTTGTTTGTTTGTTTGTTTGTTTGTTTGTTTGTTTGTTTGTTTGTTTGTTGAGAGCATATGGCGGTAAGACAAGGTTGTCAAGCCCCCTTCTTAAAATATGATCTGGGTTTTGGTGCTGATTTTATTATATCATAGGCTTTCCTGCTTTTATAGTGTCGTTTACGTTCCAAATCGTGTCGTTTACGCAGAAACGGCCTTTTATTTCTCTGAGCACCTGCTGTTTTTAACCTTTTATTTGCACCTCATCTTGTGACCTTTTAAAACGGCGGCCAGCACCGTTTTAGAAACCGCCAAGGCTGTCTATATTTTCGCTTACTATTGCAAACAGATTTAACTTATCACAACTAAAAATAACAAAAACAAAAGATTTCAATACATCACTTGACATTGCGGCAAAGATTTTCCTGTTTTTACAGTGTTGTTTGCGCGGAATAGATTTTTCTAAGAGATCCTGCCACTTTGGGCCTTATACCCGTATCTCCTCTCATAACCTCTTAAAACCAGAGGCCGCATTTAAGAAAAGAGCCTTAAGGGAGCAGCTTCCTGTCCGCTCATTATCGAAGGGACCGAGCCGTCAGAGGAAAGAAAACAGCCGCCAGCTGCTGTGAATAGCTGACGGCTGATAGCAGGATGCGCGTCCTGCATCCTTCATCAAATGTCATGATCTTACAGAAAATCTAATATTCCTATGGAAAGCGCCGGTATAAATGTCAGCGCCATCAGAACGATCAGCATAACTCCAATCATTGGCAGTATCTTTTTTGCAATATCGACTACCGATACATTTGAGATCGCAGATGCGAAGAACAGATTGCATCCATAGGGAGGCGTAATAAATCCAATAGCCAGATTCACAGTCATAACGATACCAAACTGGATCGGACTCATCCCGATCCCTGCCACGATCGGTAAAAGGATCGGCGTCAGGATCACTGTGGAAGAAATATTATCAATAAAGCATCCTACCACCAGAAGAAACAGGTTGATCACAAGAAGGATCGCAATGGGATTGCTGATACCTAAAATACCCTTTGCAAGGGTTCCTGGAACCTGGGACATAGTCAGAAATCTTGCAAATGCCATGGAAATTCCAACCAGAAATGTGGTCTGCCCATTGATCAGCGCCGTTTCTTTAAACGCTTCTAAAATACTCTTCAGATCCAGTTCATGGTAAATAAATACGCCTACAAAAATGGAATAGATGATTGCCGCTACTGCTGATTCCGTAGGGGTAAAGATTCCACCATAAATTCCTCCAAGAATGATTACCGGGACCAAAAGTGCCCATATGGAGTCACCCAAAGTACGGAGCAGATGACCTGCATGGAACTTTTTTGTATGTCCAAATCCGCATTTTTTCGCGGTCACATAGTTTACGATCATGAGAACTACACCGATAAGGATCCCAGGAATAATACCAGCCAGGAAAAGATCAGAAATCGAGCACTGAGCGGCAACTCCATAGATTACAAATGGAATACTTGGAGGAATGATAACACCAATGGTGCCAGCTGCCGCTGTAATAGCCGTAGCATATGCCGGATCATATCCCTCCTCTTTCATCTCCGGGATCGTGATGCCTCCAATTGCTGTCACAGTTGCCGGAGATGAACCAGAAAGAGCCGCAAAAAACATGGATGCCACGACAGTTACCATTCCGACGCTTCCCGTTACCCAGCCCACAACAGCATCAGCAAAATCCAGGATCCTTCGGGATATGCCGCCTGATTTCATCAGATTTCCGGCCAGCATAAAAAACGGGATTGCCATCAGAGGAAAGGAATCCAGCCCACTCAGACAGGCCGTCGACATGGTTGTCAGACTGATATTTGTAGTGGCCGTCATGGTAACCATGGTAGCCACTCCCAGAGCTACTGCAATGGGAGAGCCGATCATCATGAGAAGGAACATGGTTCCAAACAGGACGAGAATCTTAATTACCATTCACATTCGCCTCCCTCTTTTTTTCTGTATACGCTTTTACATCCTTATAGCAGTTCTGTATCAGCCGAAAAGCCATCAGCCCCATGCCGGTGGGGATAGATGCATAGGGGATCCACATGGGAATCCCGCTGCCGGTAGCTGTCTGGCCGCCAGAGGCCACGCTCAGGGTCAGTTTCATGGAAAGCTGCACCATCATAAGGAGAAATACCAGCCAGATTATATTAGTGATCACCTTACAGATCATCTGCCCCTTTTCCGGCAGCTTCTCATACACAAGATCAATGCTTACGTGTTTTCTTTCCTTGGTGGCATAGGAAGCCCCCACCCAGGTCAGCCACAGGAAAAGATAACGGGCGATCTCTTCGCTCCATGGAAGCGGAATTTTAAATACATACCGGGTCACAACCTGCATAGCCACGATCACAACCGCCGCGATGAGAATGATGACCAGGAAAATCTCCTCCAGCTTTTCATCTATCAGTTTCAGGACCTTCATAAGCAGACATCTCCTCTTCTTAAACGCAGCTACTTGTTATGATTTGCAGCCATATCGATCAGTTCCTGTCCATAGGTTTCTGCGGCAGTCTTGTAAACTGTATCCTCAGCCACCTTCTGGAAAGCCGCCTTCTGCTCATCCGTAAGGACCGTCACCTCCACGCCGGCCGCTTCGATTTCAGAAAGAAGACTTTCATTCTCTTCTGTGATCAGCTCCCGCTGATACTCCATGGTATTCTCTGCCGCTTCTTTAATCGCTGCCTGGTAGTCCTCTGGCAGACTGTTGTAAAAATCAGAAGCAATATTAAGAGCCACCGCTGTAAAAACATGCTCGGAAACGCTCATATATTTCTGGGCTTCATATAAAGCATTGTTGTAGATCAGTGCCGTAGGATTTTCCTGTCCATCCACTGTTTTCTGCTGCAAGGCAGTAAAAAGTTCAGAGAAGGACATGGGCGTCGGAATCGCTCCCAGGGCCGTAAAATATTCCACATGCAGATTATTTGTCATGGTACGGATCTTTAATCCCTTCAGATCATCCGGAGAAGTGACCGAATGTTTGGAGTTGGTCAGATTACGGAATCCCACATCTCCCCATGCGAGTGTTGTGATCCCTGCCTGCTCTTCCAGCTTCTTGTCCAGAGCCTGTCCAAAATCTCCGTCCATGGCTTCATGAGCTGCATCCAGGGATGTCCAGAGGAAAGGAAGGCCTACCAGATTGTACTCTGGTACAATACCCGCAACAATGGAATCATTCAATGCAGCCATTTCAAGATCTCCGATTCGCATCGCCTCCATATTTTCTGCCAGAGAGCCCAGCTGGGAGTTTGGATAAAGTTCCACAGTAATGTTTCCATTGCTGGCATTCTGTAAAGCATTCTGGAATTTCTCTACAAATGCCTTATGGGACGGATGGGATTCTGCCACGTCTTAAGCCAGACGGATTGTGACCGGATCTGTGGATGTGATTTCTGTTTCCAGCCCGGAATCCGCTGAAACAGCTCCTGCAGTATCTGTCCCGGCCCCCTGTGCCTTAGTCTCTGATGCTGGGTTTCCGCCTTTTCCCCCACATGCCGCCAGTGATAACACCATGGCTGCTCCAAGAGTAAAACTTAACATTCTTTTCATACTAACCTCTCCTTTTCTTTTATCATCGTTTTTATCGCAAACTGTTTCCTCTTTCATAGACCATCCGGCCGCCCAGATATGTTTTTTCTACCTGGATATCCTTGATCTTCTCCGGCTCCGTATGAAATAAATCTTTATTAAGTATCACAAAATCTGCCAGTTTTCCTGCTTCAATGGTTCCCTTCAGGTCTTCTTCAAAGGAAACGTATGCTGCATTCTTTGTATACATTTCCAACGCTTCATACACCGTTACCTTTTCCTCTGGGAACCATCCGCCCTCCGGGTATCCATCCATACCACACCGGGTTGTAATGGCATATATACCATCCATAGGATCATAAGACTCACACGGCGAGTCTGATCCTGCTGTCAATATCATGTTGTTATCCAGGAGCTTTCTCCAACAATAGTGATACCTGGAGCGGTCATGGCCTACCCTGCTTTCTGACCAATGTACATTGGTGGATACAAACATGGGCTGGATATCCAGAACCACTGGAAGGTCCGCGATTCTGGAAATAATATCCTCATTCAGCAGAGACATATGGATCATGCGGAACCTCGGGTCCGGCTTCGGATTTTCCCGATATGCCCGCTCAATGGCCGTCGTCAGCATATCAGCAGCTCTGTCGCCGATCACATGGGCACCCACCTGGATATTTCTTTCATATGCATCCTTCACTTTCTGGTCGAGCTCTTCCTGGGTATAATTGGGGATCCCCATGGAATCTATGTCGTCTGAATAGGGAGAAAACAAAAGAGCTGTCCTCCCTCCCATATTTCCGTCAACATACAGCTTATAGAACCCATATTTGACCATTTCATCTCCCAGTCCCGTGCGGATATGGCATCCAGGAAGTTCATCATATCCCAGATACACCCGCACAGTCAGGCGCTCGTCATCTGCCAGAGACTGGTACACATCGGTATATTCCGGCAGATTGCAGTGGATCCCCTGGATTGCATGGACCCCTGTAAGCCCATGGCTGTTCAGCTCATGGCACGCTTTTTCCACTGCATCCTTCTTTTGTTCCAATGAAGCCAGCGGATCCGGGATCGCCGCGATAATATCCGCCGCAGCCTGATCCCTTAACGTTCCCGTAGGTTCTCCATTTTCATCAAATTCCACAGTTCCTTCCACCTTTGCCTGGAACCCCCGTCCGATCCCGCCTGCTTTTAACGCAAGAGAATTGGCCACATTCACATGAAGGCAATACCGGGTTATGATCAGTGGATGATCCGGACACACCAGATCCAGTTCCTCCCTGGTCGGAAGCTCTTTTTGATCTGTAAATTTCTCGTGGTCAAACCCAGTTCCAAGGATCCATTCTCCCGCCGGTGTGTGCGAGGCCCTTTCCCTGATCATTTCCAGGAGTTCTTTTTTCGATCCCGCCCTCTTTAAATTCAATTTCTGAAGGTCTCTCGCGTACGCAAATAAGTGCTGATGAGTATCGATCATTCCTGGTATAACGGTCTTTCCTTTCAGGTCTACCACCTGGCATCCTTCTCCAAAAGCCCTGGCTCCTTCATCCGTCCCACAATACATAAATTTTCCATCATCCACCACAAATGCCGTACATTTATCTCCTTCATGACGCATGGTATAGACAGTTCCGTTCACATATACAGTCGCCATTGCGCTTCTTCCACCTGCCTTTCATTTTTATCTGCACCGGAAGGAATGAAAATATCCATATCCGCATAATACATTATAATATCCATTCAGACTTTTTTCGACACATTCGTCTCCACAATCCACATGTAATGTGTGTCCAGGAATCGAGATCAGTTTTGATTCCGGTGCGATCACCTGGATATTTTCTTTTCCCACGACCTTTAAAATGCGGGCGCTGAACTGATGATTTCCTCTTCCAAAAATAAATCCCTGTCCCCCAATGGGGGAAACTATGATCCGGACAGGATTCCCAGAAGTTATCTCCCACAGTTCCTCTTCCGTCACGTCTTTTTTTACCAATTTTTTATTTCGGACCAGATCAACGCCCAGAAGCTCATAGTCAATTCCAAGGAATCTGGAAATGCACTTGGCAGTAGATCCCGATCCAATGGCATAAAATACATCATCTTCCATTTTTTCTTCCAGATATGCAGCGATCCCTCCCATCTGGTCATTTTCAGAAGAAAAACCGCTCTGTTTCATGTTCTGGACATAGGATGGTTCGTATGGGACTCTGAGCGAACCATAAAGCTTTGAAGAAACACGTTCCTTCCTGTATTCATCCTCATTCAGATCCACTACCTCCCGTTCCGACATGGATACGGGAAGTCCCTGGGCTACCATAGCCGCCATGGCCCCGGCTGCTTCCGGCGTAAGCCCAAACACAGCAGACTGGATCTTCACTCCTGCAGGAATCCCCAGGACCGGAACGCGTTCTCCAACAGCCTGGCATATATTTCTGGCGGTTCCGTCTCCTCCTGCAAACAGAAGAAGATCTGCTCCTTTTTCCGCTATGATCGCTGCCGCAGCCACTGTGTCATTTTCTGTGGTCTCTTTCCCGCTTTCATAAACTGGCGTATAGGAGAAACCCATTTTTTCACAGAGCGCGGCACCCATAACCCCGGAAACCGTAAGAAACTGGATCTGGCCCGAATACGGCATCAGCTTTGCCAGCGCTCTCTCCGTCTTTTTCAGCGATTCCGGCCTGGCGCCTCTCTCCCTGGCCTTATCGAGCGTTTCCTTCCCATCGGTTCCCTTTAAGGCTACCTTTCCGCCCATGCCTGCAATGGGATTGATCACCAGCCCGATCACCGCCTTACGGTCTTCCATGCTGCTTCAGATAGGACCGCCATGTAACCGCCAGCTGGTCCACGGTTTCAATATGATCATTTTCCAACGCTGAAATGGGACCATTATGAGGCGCCGTCAGAACTACCTCCGGAGTACTGTATGCTTCGTCGCTGATTTTCTTCAGTGCCGCCACATATTCGTCAATATCAGCCTTTGAATAGGACTCCGTAGGCTCCGGCGTATATGGCTCCGGTACGATCAGCGGATGATGGCTCGGGAAAAATCTCTGGAATCCGAAATCCAGCATATGGCGGTTCACATGCTCTGCATCCACTCCGGTTTCCTGTAAAAGCGTTTCAAAGCTATACCGCACCTGCTCCAGGCGGTTGGGAGCTTCCTCTGCCCATGACATGGAGATACCGCGTACTTCATTCAATACCCGCTTCATCATGTAATTGTTATTAAGGATCGCCGTCTCCGCGACAGCTTTCAGTCCATCCACTCCAAGGCTCATAACCCAGGAGTATGCCCGCAGTACAGCTGCCAGGCTTCCCTGGAACTGACGGATCTTTCCCACCGAGCTTTCATCGTCATAATCTGTGTAATATCTGGTTCCATCGAACCGTACCCTGGGTCTGGGGAGATATTTCTCCAGTTCCGCGCTGACACACTGGGCTGCACAGCCGGGTCCCATGCATGCATGGGGGGACGCAAACGCTTTATGGAGATTAAAGTGACACATATCGGCTCCCAGCTCTTTGGCGCGTACAAGCCCGAAAAGCCCGTTATAATCAGCCATATCACAGACACATAATCCGCCCGCCTCATGGACCACATCCACAAATTCACGGATAATGGGATTAAACACTCCGGTGTCCTCTGGATTTGTAATAAAAATTCCAGCGGTTTTCTCTGATACCACAGCCTTCAGATTTTCCAGGCTGGGATAGCCATTCTCATCCGGGTAAAGACTGATCACCTCAAACCCCTTTGTCGCAGGGGCCGCACTGTCCAGAGGGTGCGACAGGATGGTGGTGATGATCTGGGTCCTCTGATCCGCCTCGCCTTTATCCTCAAAGTATTTCTTTAACACAGCCGCATTGGCGTAAATTCCCTGTCCGCCGCCGCCAGCCTGAAAGGAAACAGCATCCAGACCAGAAATTTCCTTCATGATCTGTTCAAAATCATATATGATTTTCAAGATTCCCTGAGCCGTGTCATCATCCTGATATGGGTGCATCTCTGTAAACTTAGAAGAGCGGACAAACTGTTCATTGATTTTGGGGCTGTATTTCATAGTACAGGTACCCAGACCGATATCAATATTAATATCCTGGCCGATGGTCTCCTGGGACAGTCGGAGATAATGACGCAGTACCTGTGGCTGGGCCATTTCTGGCAGTGCAGGGCTTTTCTGTCTTTTCAGATGATCTGGGATAAGATCTGACACATCTCCTGTCACTGGCATCGCCTTCTGGGACACATCTGGAAACAGAATGCTGCGGCTTCCCGGCACGCTCTGTTCAAAGATCACTGGCTCATCCCATTTTGCTTCATGGAAATTGCGTAATTTCGGATCTGACATTTCCTTACTCCTCCTTTGATAAAATCTTCTTTAAAGCTTCTGCCAGCGTATCAATATCGGAAAAATCTGTTTTCTCGGTAACGCAGACCAGCATGGACTGTCCCATAGAAGGCATCTGCCGGCTCAGATCATATCCTCCAAAGATCCTGTATTTCAGAAGTTCTTTGTTGATCTCGGCAACGGTCTTTCCTGTGCCGTCCACATTGATGACAAATTCCATAAATCCTCTGCTTTCTTTGTATGGCAGACGGATCCCCTCCACTGTTTCCAGCTTTTTCTGCGCATAATTGCATTTATAGAGGATATTTTCCCCCATTTCCTTCATGCCTTCCGGTCCCATGACCGCCAGGTAAACAGCCGCTGTCACAGCCCACAGGCCCACACAGGTTCCCAGGTACTCAACGGCTTTTTCCCTGACGTAGTAGCTGGTCCTCTCGGGAAGGGCTCTGGCATATCCAAATTCTCCTTTTGAATTCTTAAATATACTGTATAAATGATGGGGATAGTTCATCACATACTGCTCTTCCTGCCTTGTTGCCAGATATCCGCCTAATCCCCCTCCATAGCTCATATGGATCCCCAGCGGCTGGATATCTCCACATGCAATATCTGCCCCATAATCCGCTGGTGCGGAAATGATCCCCAGCGAAGCCGGATCCGCATATACAATGTACTGTGCACCAGCTTCATGGGCTAAGCATCCGATCTCTTTGCACTGCTCCTCAAAAAATCCAAGGAAGGACGGATTCTGAATAAATACACAGGAAACATCATCGGATAATTTTCCCTTCAGATCCTCCAGATCAATCTGTCCGTTTTCCAGAGGCCTGACTTTTATCAGATCCATTCCCTCACAATAACATTCCAGCTGTGACAGGAGATTGGGATTCATCGTTTCCGGGATCAGCACCTTTTTCCTATGATTGATTCTGTGTGACATCATAACTGCTGTGGAAGCGGCCTGCCCTCCGTCATATGTGGGGAAGCTGACAACATCCATATTCAGCAGTTCCCCCATCATACTGGTAAACTCAAAGAATGTCTGGAGCTTTCCATGATCCGCATAAGTGTCGCCGCTGTACGCCGTAAGGAATTCAGATCTTCCATTTATTTCATCACATACTGCGGGTACATAATGGTTGTAGCATCCTGCCCCCAGGAAGCTTATGTTTTCATCACAGGTGCTGTCCTTCATTAAAATACTGTCCACATGCTTTTTCAGATCCATTTCCGATGTAAAAGGTTCTGGAAGATCCAGCGGCCGTTTCATTCTCACTTCATCAGGAATGAATGCATAGATTTCTTCCACTGACTCCGCTCCAATGAAGTCCAGCATTTCCTTACGGACCGCTTCGTTGGAGTTAGGAATATAAGGATAATGCAGCATTGAATTTTTCCTCCTTTATGCGTGTAAAATATCAAATGTTTCTGGAAGGGTGCTCCCTCCGTCAATGACCATTTCAGTTCCTGTGATATATTTTGCTTCATCTGAAGCCAGAAAAGCGACCAGATCCCCAATTTCATCGATATCACACAATCTTTTTAAGGGAATAAAACCAGCCATATCCCTAAGTGCGCTTTCCGGATCTTCTGGCCTGCTGTCTGCGGCTACCTGTTCAACCTTTGGAGTCCGTACCCACCCCGGAAGGACCGCATTAACAGTAATACCATACGGACCGGCTTCATATGCCAGAGCTTTTGTAAAACTCGATACCGCACCTTTTGTAAGTGCATAAGTCGTCTGCCCTTCGTCAACGACTCTGGTTCCTGTTACTGAGGATGTGTTGATGATCCTTCCATATTTTTCCTTCAGCATATATGGATAAACGGCTTTTGTCATATTCCATACTCCAAGGATATTGACTCCCATAATGAAATCTCTGGTCTTCACATCCAGGTTTTCAAATCTCACCCTGCGGTTGACTCCCGCATTGTTATGAAGTATATCGATCTTACCATATTTTTCTATGATCCCATCTGCCATTTTCTGGACATCCTCCAGGCTGCTCACATCCACACGGAAATGATCCGCTTTATATCCCATATTTCGGATCTCTTCTGCTGCCAAAGCGACACTTTCAGAAAAATCCACCAGGATTACGGTCGCTCCATGCTTTGCCATGACCTTCGCGCATCCATACCCGATTCCCTGGGCTGCCCCTGTGACAACTGCAATTTTTCCATCCAGTTTTCCCATTTGCTTCTTTTCCTCCTGCATTTCTATTATATATTTTAGATAATTCTCATTTGTTTTTATCTCTATTTTTATTGTATATGCACAATCCTTTTTTGTTCCCAACCAAATTACAAAAAAATACCAACCAAATATATCGGTTTTTAGACAATAAAAGAACTGCTGTGATTGCAATTTTACAAACACAACAGTTCTTTTCCTTTTATTTTAATTTAAATTTAACCGCCGGATTATATCCGACAAATGCACCATTCCCGACTCCATCTCCTCTTCGCCCAGAAAACCGTAGCTGAGACGGATACAGGAAGAACAATCTGCATCATAAATACTTCCTGGAGGAACCAGGATCTTTTCTTTCAGTGCGCTCTCAAACACCTGCTGGGCCAGAACCTTCCCCTTCAGCCGCAGCCATATAAAGAAACCTCCCGATGGAAAATTCCAGACAGCCAGATCAGAAAAATACCTTTCCAGAAGCTGGCCCATCTGGTCTCTCCTTTCCCTCAGGGAATCTCTTATATTTTTCAGACCCTCTTCATAAAGTCCGCTCTCAAATAATTTCTGGGCGATCTGCTGGGACAGGGAGCTTACGCCGTAATCCATCTGCATCTTCACATCTGCGAGACGCCGTATGACACCCTCAGGCGCCACGACCCATCCAACTCTGAGGCCAGGAGAAAAACATTTTGACATGCTTCCAATATAAATCACATTATTGTTCCCATCCAAAGACTTCAAAGGAGGCGGAGGCACCTCGTCCAGCCACAGGTCATACAGAGTATCATCCTCTATGACAGGTATATTATTTTTTAAACAGCACATAAGAAGCTCTTTTCGCCTCTCCAGAGGCATGGTCCTTCCCGTTGGATTCTGAAACGTGGGAATTGTGTAAAGCAGTGCCGTTCCCTGAGAAGTTCCTGGAATCATCCAGGGCAGGATCCCGCTCCTGTCCATGGGAACCGGAACCAGATAAGACCCTGTGGACTGGAAAATATTCAGAGATTCCAGATAGGAGGGGCTTTCCACATAAACCCTGGATTTCGGAGGTACCATCCCCGAAGCGATCAGGTGAAGCGCCTGTAACGCTCCTGACGTTATCAGTATATTAGAAATCGGTACTTCGATCCCCTTGCCCTTTAAATAACTCTGGATGGCTGTTCTCAGCCCTGGAGAACCGTAGGGATTGGAATAATTAAGTTCCAGGTCCTTTTCAGAAAGATGATCCAGCGCCCTCTTTACCAGCCCTTGCTGAATGATATCCGGCGACAGCTCCCCCGTACACATCCGGATATACCCCGGTTCAAATTCAAACCGATTGATCAGCTGGACGGCTGAGTGATTGGAATAAAAATTCCCCGCATCAACATAATTTTTCCAATGAGAGGAATCCGCATGCATCATATGCAGCCAGCTGTCCCGGGTTACCTTCGTCCCCCCGCCATAGCTCGTTTCCAGAAGTCCCATGGAGATCAGTTCTGCAATGGCTTCTACTACCGTGCTTCGATTTACGTCGAATTCCCTGGCTAGCTGACGCTGGGAGGGCACGTTCTGTCCTCCAGTCCAATTTCCGGTGGAGATATTGTCTGTAAAATATGTGACGATCTGTGCATACAAAGGAACATCCAGATTCTTGTTCGGCTTCCAGTCAATCGTAACAGTCTCTGCCGCTTTCTTATTGAAAGAGGACAAATCTACCCCTCCTCTGTCCTTTTTTATGATCCATCCGCCGGATGCAATGTCTGCTTTGAAAAAAGGGGCTCTGGCCCAACAGCCAGAACCCCCTCTATTTTTTCACCTTACGGTGATCCCAATCTTATTTATACCCTTTCTCGTGCAGAGCAGCCTGGGCAGCAGCCAGTCTTGCGATCGGCACACGGAACGGAGAACAGGATACATAGTTTAAGCCTACCTTATGGCAGAACTCTACGGAAGACGGATCTCCGCCGTGCTCGCCGCAGATACCGCACTTAAGCTCCGGACGGGTTGCGCGTCCTTCCTTTACAGCCATTTCCACAAGACGGCCAACACCTGTCTGGTCAAGTCTTGCAAACGGATCGGACTCGTAGATCTTAGCCTTGTAGTAGGAATCTAAGAACTTGCCGGCGTCGTCACGGGAGAAGCCGAAGGTCATCTGTGTCAGGTCGTTGGTACCGAAGGAGAAGAACTCTGCCTCTTCAGCTACCTGTCCGGCTGTCAGAGCCGCACGCGGGATCTCGATCATGGTACCGATATGGTACTGGATGTCGGAGCCTTTCTCTTTCTTAACCTGCTCAGCAACTTCAACAACGATGTCCTTAACGAACTTCAGCTCTTTCTTCTCACCGATCAGCGGGATCATGATCTCCGGAACGATGTCGTAGCCGCACTCTTCCTTAACCTCGATGGCAGCCTCCATAACGGCACGGGTCTGCATCTTTGCGATCTCCGGATAAGTAACAGCCAGACGGCATCCACGGTGACCCATCATCGGGTTGAACTCATGGAGCTCATCACATTTTGCTTTAACAACTTCAACCGTCAGACCCATATCCTTTGCAAGGTCAGCCATCTCCTCCGTTGTCTTCGGAGTGAACTCATGCAGCGGCGGATCTAAGTAACGAACGGTCATCGGTCTTCCTTCCAGAGCCTTGTACATGCCCTTGAAGTCGCCCTTCTGGAACGGGATCAGCTCGTTTAATGCAGCCTCTCTTGCCTCAACGGTATCAGAAAGGATCATCTTTCTTAAGCTGTGGATTCTCTCGGGCTCGAAGAACATATGCTCGGTACGGCAGAGGCCGATACCCTCAGCGCCAAGCTTCACTGCGTTTGCAGTATCAGCCGGTGTGTCTGCGTTGGTACGAACGCCCAGCTTACGGAAGCTGTCAGCCCAGTCCATGATCCTCTTGAAGTTTCCGCCAACGGAAGCCTCCTGAGTCTGGATGTCGCCTTTGTAGATCTTACCTGTGGTTCCGTCTAAGGAGATGTAATCGCCTTCGTGGAAGGTATATCCGCCAAGGGAGAATTCCTTCTTCTCTTCGTCGATCTTGATCTCGCCGCAGCCGGATACACAGCAGGTACCCATACCACGGGCAACTACTGCTGCGTGGGAGGTCATACCGCCGCGTACAGTCAGGATACCCTGTGCAGCGTGCATACCCTCGATGTCCTCCGGAGATGTCTCCAGACGAACCAGGATCACTCTCTCGCCCTTGCCGCCGATGCCTGCAGCCTTGGCAGTCTCTGCGTCGAAGCATACCTTACCTGCTGCTGCACCCGGGGAAGCCGGAAGAGCCTGTCCGATCACCTCGCCAGCCTTTAATGCAGCCGGATCGAAGGTGGGATGTAATAACTGGTCAAGAGACTTAGCCTCGATTCTGCATACAGCCTCCTCGGGAGTGATCTGTCCCTCGTCTACGAGATCGCAGGCGATCTGGATCGCAGCCGGAGCAGTTCTCTTACCGTTACGTGTCTGTAAGAAGTATAATTTGCCTTCCTCGATGGTGAACTCCATATCCTGCATGTCGTGGAAATGGTTCTCCAGCTTCATTGCAAGATCGATAAACTGCTTGTAGCAGTCCGGAAGGTCTTTTTCAAGCTGGGTGATGGGCTGCGGTGTACGAACGCCTGCAACCACGTCCTCACCCTGGGCGTTGATCAGGTACTCACCGAAGATACCCTTTTCGCCAGTGGAGGGGTTACGTGTGAAGGCAACGCCTGTACCGGATGTCTCACCCTTGTTTCCGAATACCATGGTCTGTACGTTTACAGCGGTACCCCAGTCGCCCGGAATATCGTTCATACGACGGTATACGATGGCACGCGGGTTGTCCCAGGAACGGAATACAGCCTTAACGGCGCCCATTAACTGCTCCTTGGGATCCTGCGGGAACTCTTCCCCGTTCATAGCCTCTTTGTAAACGGCTTTGAACTTGTCTGCTAATTCCTTTAAGTCGTCAGCGGTCAGCTCTGTATCGAAATGAACGCCCTTTGCCTCTTTCATCTCGTCGATGATCTTCTCGAAGTAGGACTTGGGAACTTCCATAACAACGTCAGAGTACATCTGGATGAATCTTCTGTAAGAATCATATGCGAAACGCGGGTTTCCGGTCTTCTTTGCGAAGCCCTCAACAGCCACGTCGTTTAAACCAAGGTTTAAGATGGTATCCATCATACCCGGCATGGATGCTCTTGCACCGGAACGAACGGAAACCAGCAACGGATCTTCGGTATCACCGAATTTCTTTCCGTTTACGCCCTCTAACCATGTAATAGCCTCGAAGATCTGGTTCTGGATCTCCTCTGTGATCTGCTTGCCGCTGTTGTAGTAATCGGTGCAGGCCTCTGTCGTAACAGTAAAGCCCTGCGGGATCGGCATGCCAAGGATCGTCATCTCAGCCAGGTTGCAGCCTTTACCGCCGAGAAGGTTTCTCATCGAAGCATTACCTTCTTCAAACTTATAAACCCACTTTGCCATAAGTTTTTCTTCCTCCTATCAAATTTGTAGAAAAGCTTCTACGTGACTAGTTTCTCCATTTCCCGGTTCCTGCCATGCGTTTTCCCATGTCCGCTGCCAGGACATATGGTTTGGAAATTTGCGCACAAAAACAGCAGGCCGGAAAACGGTCTGCTGACATTATAAGGGATATTGCCAGATATTGCAATATCCCCTAATGATTTTTTCGCCAAAATATATAGCTTATGAGGTTTTCATCCCCATTTTTCCGCGGATCCTAGTAAAAACTGCTGATGACCAGAGTCATGCCGATCCCCAGGACCGCGCCTGCCGCCACCTGGAGAGGCGTATGGCCCACATACTCCTTCAGTTTCTCCTGGAGCAGGACTCCGTCCAGGTTCAGTATATTTTCAAAAAACACACTATTTAAAAGCTGCGCCTGTTTTCCCGTCTCCCGGCGGACACCCATGGCATCGTACATGACGACCATGGCCACCACAAAGCTGATGGCAAATTCAAAGCTGCCCACGCCGTATTTAAGCCCCGATGCCGTGGTCAGCGCGCATACCGTGGCCGAATGGGAACTGGGCATCCCGCCAGAGCCGAACAGCCGCTCCGGGTTGAACGACCGGTTTAAGACCACGTCAATGATGGTCTTTAAGACCTGGGCCACCGTCCAGCCCGCCACGGAACACACCAGCACCTGGTTCCCTAGTATCTCATTCCAAATCTCCATGGTTTCCTCCAAACTGCATTCCCTAGTAGCCCAGCAGCCAGTCGTACAGCTCCTGGTATTTTCCTGCGGATGTATTCCAGGAAAAATCCACCGCCATATCCCGGTCCACGATCTTGTTCCACTCACGCTTTTTATTGTAGTAGATATATTTTGCGTAGCGGATGATGTTTAACATCTCATGGGCATTGTAATTGGCAAAGGAGAAGCCGGTCCCGGTCCCCTCGTATTCATTGTACGGCCATACAGTATCCTTTAACCCGCCGGTCTCCCGGACAATGGGCACAGTGCCATACCGGAGAGCCATCAGCTGGCTTAAGCCGCAGGGCTCAAACAGGGACGGCATCAGGAAGGCATCGCAGGCCGCGTAGATCTTATGGGACATGGGCTCCGAATAATAGATCTGGGCAGATACCCGGTCATGGTATTTCCAGTCATAATGACGGAACATGTTCTCGTATTTATCGTCTCCCGTTCCCAGGACCACCAGCTGCACATCGTCGGTACAGATCTCGTCCATCACGCACTGGATCAGATCCAGGCCCTTCTGATCCGTAAGACGGGAAACGATGCCGATCATGAATTTCTTGTCATCTCTTGCCAGTCCCAGTTCCTCCTGGAGCGCCAGCTTATTCTTTGCCTTTTCCTTCCGGAAATTTTTCGCGTTATACTGCTGGGCGATATAGGGATCGGTCTCCGGGTTGAAATCATCGTAGTCGATGCCGTTGACGATCCCCCTCAGGTCGTTGGCCCGGGCTCTCATGAGTCCGTCCAGGCCCTCACCGTAAAACGGGGTCTTGATCTCCTCTGCGTAGGTGCTGCTCACGGTGGTGATGGCGTCCGCATATACCAGGCCGCCCTTTAACATATTGCCGTCCTTGTAGGCCTCCAGCTTATCCGGCGTAAAATAGTAATCCGGAAGGCCGGAAAATCTCTGGATGGTCTTCACATCCCACACACCCTGGAATTTCAGATTGTGGATCGTCATGACCGTCTTCATATCGCGGAAGAATTCTCCGCCGCGGAACCGGTCCTTTAAATAGACTGGGATCAGTCCCGTCTGCCAGTCGTGGCAGTGGACGATATCCGGCTTCCATCCGATCACCGGAAGGGCCGAAAGGGCTGCCTGGGAGAAGAAGGAGAACTTTTCCAGATCATAATACCAGTCGCCGTAGGGCTTTTCCCCCCAGAAGTAGCTTTCATTATCGATGAAATAAAATGTGATCCCTTCATATACATACTGGAGGATCCCCACATAACGGCTCTGGCCCAGATAATCCATATAGAAATGGTCTATATAGGTCATTTCATTGCGGAGCACTTCTTTTATACAGAGATATTTGGGTATCATCACACGTACGTCAAAGTATTTTTTGTCAAAACATTTGGGAAGAGAACCCACAACGTCCGCCAGGCCCCCGGTCTTGATAAAAGGCACAGCCTCCGAAGCGATAAATAATATGTTTTTCATACTGAACCCATCCTTCCGCTAATACAGCTTTCGCTCATTTTCATTAGGTTCAGTATACCACATTCCCAGGGATTTAGAAAGTAGGTCCATAAACTTTTTAGATTCTCTTATATATGGCTGGACGGTTACATTCTCTTATAATCCAGGCGGATCTTATCTGCGATCAGTGCCACAAATTCTGAATTCGTCGGTTTTCCCTTGCCCCCGTTGACCGTATAGCCAAAAAGTTCATTCAGGGTATCCATCTTTCCCCGGCTCCAGGCCACCTCAATGGCGTGGCGGATGGCCCGCTCCACACGGCTGGACGTGGTCTGATGACGCTTGGCAATGGTGGGATATAAGATCTTTGTCACCGATGACAGCATCTCCGCGTCCTGCACCGACATGATGATGGCATCTCTCAGATACTGATATCCCTTAATATGGGCAGGGATCCCGATCTCATGGAGCATCTGGGTCACATCGGTCTCCAGGTTCTGCTCCATGTACGCCGCCTTATCCAGATATGGCTGTACCCGCCGCACGCCTCCGTGGTCGCCGGCAGCAGCAGCCCGTACCCTTCCCCGGCTGACCCGGCGTATCTTATCCAGAACCACATCCCGGCTGAACGGCTTCATTATGTAGTAATTGGCTCCCAGACGGAACGCGTCCTCGGTCACATCCTGGCTGCTGGCAGCCGTTACCATAATGAAAGAAGGAGTTCCCTTCATCTGGCTGTTGTTCCTGACCCGCTCCATCACGGAAATCCCATCCAGTCTCGGCATGATCACATCCATCAGAACGATATCCGGGTTCGTCT
Source organism: Pilosibacter sp. YYHA0881 (assembly GCF_051602715.1). GTDB lineage: Bacteria > Bacillota > Clostridia > Lachnospirales > Lachnospiraceae > Alitiscatomonas > Alitiscatomonas aceti. Next base: position 3,241,534 of record NZ_CP175657.1, on the reverse strand, counting down.
CCACGATCATGTTATACGCATCCTCACCGTTGTCCGCCTTTCCCACCACATGGATCCCGTCTTCCTTCTCAAGTATCTCTCCCAACAGATTTAATGTCTGTCTGTTATCATCCGCGATTGCAACCGAAACCTCTGCCATAGCATTCCCTCCTGAACTGTCATAATCAATGTCTATCCCCCTGCATTTTCCATTTTCTTTTAAAAAACGGGGAACAAGCGGTTTTATTATAGGCTTTTAACCGAGAAAGAAGCAATGAAATTCGTCCGCAACTTTCGACAACGTTTGACAATTTGCATGGAACGCAAAAAAAGCATCATCATTTTTCATGATCGACGCTTTTTTCTGAACATAATGTAATAATATGTCTTTTATCGTTTTTCCCTTGTGTCCTTCGGATCCCCTGTCCCCAGGCTACCGCTTCACTGCCACAAGATGGTTGACGAACTGCTGGGCCGTCCGGCCGGAAAGACCGCCGCCCCGCATCTCAAACCGGTTGGCCTCATAACCGATCTCCTCATCGCTCATCTCCTCCGGCGTGATCCCGGCCCGGCGTGCCAGCTCCACAGCCATCGCATTAAAGCCGCTCTTATCCGGCTTGGCGTAATAGATGGTAAGGCCGAACCGGTTCACCAGGGACAGCTTTTCCTCCATGGTGTCGGACCGGTGCATGTCCTCTCCGTGCTCCATGTCGTCCCGGTCACGGCTGGTCTCTTTTATAAGGTGACGGCGGTTGGAGGTGGCATAGATCAGCACATTATCCGGCTTTGTCTCCACGCCTCCCTCAATGACGGCCTTTAAGAACTTATACTCGATCTCAAATTCCTCGAAGGACAGATCATCCATATAAATGATGAACCGGTAATTCCGGTTCTTCACCTGGGCGATGATGGCAGAGAGATCCTTGAACTGGTGCTTGTAGATCTCGATCATCCTGAGGCCGTCGGGGTAAAACTGGTTCACAATGGCCTTGATGCTGGTGGATTTTCCTGTACCGGAATCTCCAAATAAAAGGACATTGTTGGCAGCCCTTCCCTCCACGAAGGCCCGGGTATTATCCACCAGCTTCTTTTTCTGGAGCTCATAGCCAATGAGATCGTCCAGCATCACTGCATCCATATTGTTGATGGGAAGGAAGCGGACGGTCCCGTCCTCATTCCCGGCAATGCGGAAGGCCTTATTCAGTCCGAACATACCCACGCCGTAATCCCGGTAAAACCCGGTCACATGGAAAAAAAAGGCCTCTGCATCCTCTGCCTCCGCCAGCTTTTCACTCAGGGCCCGCACCTTCTCACTGACGTTCCTGTTATACATCAGTTCCTTTTTCCGGATGGCCTTATAATGGGTCAGATGGTAAAAGCAGTCGATGGAAAGCGCCTCCTCCATCCAGGAAAAATCGTAATGGAACAGCTGCCGGAACATTTCAAGATCATGCTTTACAAAGATATTGACCGTTCCGTCCTGGGCTCCCACCTTTTCACATACCAGGCTGAAGGGATTCTCACTGGTGATCAGGAGAAAGGTCAGGTAATTCTGCCAGAGGTTTTTATCAAAGGCATAATCAGTGGATACAGAAAGGAGGTTTTTCACCTGGCCGAATACCCGGGTGCGAAGCACGTCCCTGTCCTGGCTCCCGTCTTTTAATCTCATGCAGATATCAGAAAGCTGCCAGAGGATCGAGTCCTCCGGCAGTTTTCCGTATACCAGCAGATTGGATACGATCTGGTTCATTATTCTACGATTGCTCCTCTGTCTGCTGAGGATACCATTCTGGCATACCGTTTCAGATATCCGGTCACCTGCTTCGGCTCCTTTAACTTCATGGTCCTTCTGCGCTCCTCCATCTCCTCATCGGAAACCAGCAGCTTTATGCTGTAATTGGGAATGTCGATGGCGATCTGATCCCCATCCTTCACATAGGCGATGGGGCCTCCGGCCGCTGCCTCTGGAGAAATATGGCCGATGGCGGCTCCGCAGGACGCGCCGGAAAATCTTCCGTCCGTCAGAAGGGCCACGGTGGTATCCAGCTTCATTCCCACGATGGCGGAGGTGGGGGAAAGCATTTCCCGCATTCCAGGTCCGCCGGACGGACCCTCGTAGCGGATCACCACCACATCTCCAGGCACGATCTTTCCGGCATAAATGGCTGCAATGGCCTCCTCCTCAGAGTCGAAGCACCGGGCTGTCCCTGTGTTCACCAGCATTTCCGGCTTTACGGCAGAGCGCTTTACAATGGCTCCGTTGGGAGCCAGGTTTCCAAAGAGCACTGCCAGCCCTCCGGTCTTTGTATACGGACGGTCCAGAGGCCGGATCACCTCCGGATCGCGGTTCTTCGCATGGGCCACGTTCTCACCCAGGGTCTTTCCTGTGACGGTCATACAGCTTCCGTCGATCATCCCGCCGTCCAGCAGCTCCTTTAGCACGGCGGAGATCCCTCCGGCCTGCATCAGATCCTGCATGTGGTGATGGCCCGCCGGAGCCAGGTGGCAGAGGTTGGGCGTCTTCTCGCTGATCTCGTTGATCATATGGAGATTGATGGAGATCCCCGCCTCATGGGCAATGGCCGGAAGATGGAGGGCTGAGTTGGTGGAGCAGCCCAGGGCCATATCTGCGGTCAGTGCATTCTCAAAGGACTTTTCCGTCACGATGTCCCTGGGACGGATGTTGTCCTCCAGAAGCTTCATGACCTGCATCCCCGCCGTCTTTGCCAGGCGGATCCGCTCGCCGTAAACCGCCGGGATGGTCCCGTTTCCGGGAAGGCCCAGGCCCAGGACCTCTGTAAGGCAGTTCATGGAGTTGGCCGTGAACATACCAGAGCAGGAGCCGCAGCCGGGACAGGAGCTTCCCTCGATCTCAGCCAGCTCACCGTCGCCGATGAGACCGGCCTTCCTGGCTCCCACGGCCTCAAACACGGAATTTAAGTCTCTTTGTCCAATGGAGAGCATGGGGCCTCCGGACACGAAGATACAGGGGAGGTTCAGGCGCAAGGCCGCCATGAGCATTCCCGGCACGATCTTGTCGCAGTTGGGAATGAACACCAGGGCGTCGAAGCAGTGGCCGCTTACCATGCATTCGATGGTATCCGCGATCAGCTCCCTGGAGCTTAAGGAAAAATGCATGCCCTTGTGGCCCATGGCGATGCCGTCGCAGACGCCGATGGTATTAAACTCCATGGGAGTCCCGCCGGCCGCCAGAACGCCGTCCTTGACGGCCCTGGCAATGGTCTGTAAGTGTACGTGGCCCGGGGCGATCTCATTGAATGAGTTGACCACGCCCACAAAGGGGCGGCGGATCTGCTCGTCGCTGTATCCGTCGGCTTTTAAAAGGGAACGGTGGGGAGCACGCTCCACGCCGGATTTTACCTGATCAGAATTCATATGCTGCACTCCTGTCCTTCCTTAAGATTATTTTGCCTCGTCTAAGTTCTGGGCCTGCTTCCAGCCCATCTTGGCCCTTAACTCACGGCCGGTCTTTGCTGCCAGCGTGTCCGCATGGGCGGCTCTGGCTGCGTTGAACATGGTGCGGCCTACCTGGTTTTCCAGGATCCAGTTCTTGGCAAAAGTGCCGTCCTGGATCTCTGTGAGAACCTGCTTCATCTCTGCCTTTACGGAATCGGTGATGATCCGCTTTCCAGTCATGTAGTCGCCGTACTCAGCCGTATCAGAGATGGAATAGCGCATTCCCTCAAATCCGGCGTTGAAGATCAGATCTACGATCAGCTTCATCTCATGGATACACTCAAAATATGCGTTCTCCGGCTTATATCCGGCCTCCACCAGCGTATTGAAGCCAGCCTCCATCAGGGCGCACACGCCGCCGCAGAGGACTGCCTGCTCGCCGAACAGATCGGTTTCTGTCTCTTCTTTAAAGGTAGTCTCTAAGATCCCGCCTCTGGCTCCGCCGATGCCTGCTGCATAGGCCTTTGCCACCTCCATGGAATTTCCGGAGGGATCCTGCTCCACGGCCACCAGGCAGGGCACGCCCTTTCCGGCCACATACTGGGAACGGACGGTGTGGCCCGGACCCTTGGGAGCGATCATGATCACGTTCACGCCGGCCGGCGGGATGATCTGTTTAAAGTGGATATTAAAACCATGGGCAAAGCACAGGGTCTTTCCGTCGGTCAGATTTTCCCTGATATCGTTTTTATAAAGAACCGCCTGCTTTTCATCGTTTACCAGGATCATGATGATATCGGAGGCCTTTACGGCATCAGCGGTATTCATTACAGTAAAGCCGTCCTCTTTTGCCTGTACGGCAGATTTAGAGCCCTCATACAGACCCACCACCACGTCACAGCCGGAATCCCTTAAGTTCAGCGCATGGGCATGGCCCTGGGAACCGTATCCGATCACAGCGATCTTCTTTCCATCCAGAAGTGATAAATTGCAGTCTCTCTCATAATACATTGTAGCCATAGTTTTTTCTCCTTTTTTATATATAAAATTTGGTTAAAGCCTTTTTCATCCGCGCTTACGGTTCCGGCTGATCTTCCTCCGCCTCCCTGGGGGCGACGCTTAAGGTATTGTCCCAGCCGATCCCAATGGCGATATCTCCGGAGCTGCTTAACTCCAGGATCCCAAACTTGCGGATCTTCTCCACGAAGGAATCCACCTTTTCCTTGGTCCCTGTGATCTCGGCAGTCAGGTGTTCTTCTCCAAAGTCCACCACCTTCCCTCCGTATTCATTGATCAGCTCCAGCACCTGGTGCTTGGAGGAGCCGCGCTCCGTTCCGGTCAGATGCATCTTTACAAACATATGCTGGGCAAATAATGTATGCTCCTGTTCCAGAAGGGCCACAGTCTTCACGTCATAAAGCTTATAAAGCTGGCGTACCACCTGGTCCTTCATATACTCATCTCCCGTGGACACGATGGTGAGCCGGGTGTATTCCGGGTTCTCTGTGGGTCCGGCGGAGATGGCGTCGATGTTATAGCAGCGCTTGGCGTAAAGTCCGGCGATCCGGTCCAGGACACCAAAGCGGTTGTTGACGATCAGGCCAACGGCAAATCTCTCTTCCATAGGCTTATCCTTTCACTATCATGTCTCTGGCCGACCGGCCCGGCGGGATCATGGGGAGCACCTTTTCGTCCATACCGATATGGCAGTCGATGAGCACCGGTCCGTCGCTCTGATCCGCCTCGTCCAGGGCTTTCTTCAGCTCCTCCATGGTATGGGCAGAAACTCCTTTTGCCCCGAAAGCTGCTGCCAGGGCCGGGAAATCCGTCCTCCGGTCCAGGGTGGTATGGGAGTAATGGCAATCGTAAAAGATCGTCTGCCACTGTCTCACCATGCCTAAAACATCGTTGTTCATCACCACAATGGTCAGGGGCAGGTTCTGGCTCACCGCCGTGGCCATTTCGTTTAAATTCATCCCGAAGCTTCCATCCCCGGTAAAAAGCACCGTCCGCTTTCTTCCGTTGGCGATGCAGCCTCCGATGGCGGCTCCCAGGCCGTAGCCCATGGTCCCCAGGCCGCCGGAGGTCAGAAGCCTCTGGGGCTTTTCAAATTTATAGAACTGCATGGTCCACATCTGGTGCTGTCCCACGTCGGTGGCCACCACCGTGTCCGCGTCCCCGTGGCGGTTCACCTCTTCAATGATCGCCCTGGGACTGAAGCCCTTTGCAGGCGGCAGGACCTCCGCGCTCTTATACTCTTCGATCTGGCGGAGCCAGTCCGGATGCTCACACTGAGGGAGCACATCCAGGATCCTTTGAAGGATCATCTTCACATCTCCCCACATGCTGATATCGGGACTCACATTCTTTCCGATCTCCGCCCGGTCGATATCGATATGGACCGTCATGCATTTGCTGGTATATTCATTCAGGTCGCCGGTGGCCCGGTCCGAAAACCGCACGCCCACAGCAAACAGCAGATCGCACTGGGACTGGGCCATGATGGAGGCGTACTGTCCGTGCATGCCGCACATGCCCAGGTTCAGCGGATAAGAGGCCGGCACTGAGGTGAGGCCCATCATGCTGAGTCCCACGGCCGCATCTAACCGCCTTGAAAGCTCCAGGACCTCTTTTTCAGCACCCGAGGCGATCACGCCGCCGCCTGCATAAATAAACGGCCGCTTTGCTTTCTTTACCATTTCCAGCAGCTCGTCCAGGCTGCTGATGCTGGTCTTTCTCGCCTTCTTCACAGAAGGCGCCTTCATATCCGGATCGTATTCCCACTCCGCCGCCTGGACGTTTTTGGGGATATCGATGAGCACCGGCCCCTTCCTCCCGTCGTTGGCGATCTCAAAGGCCTCCTGGATCGTCTGCTGGAGATCCTTAATATCCCGCACCATGAAATTGTGCTTCACGATGGGCTGGGTGATCCCCACGATATCCACCTCCTGGAAGGAGTCCTTCCCCAGGCTGCTGACTGCCACGTTTCCTGTGATGGCCACCATGGGCACTGAATCCAGGTATGCGTTGGCAATGCCGGTCACCAGGTTGGTGGCTCCGGGTCCGCTGGTGGCCAGGACCACTCCTGTTTTCCCGCTGGCCCTGGCATAGCCGTCGGCCGCATGGGCCGCTCCCTGTTCATGGGCCGATAATACATGGCGGATCCGGTCTGATGCCAGGTAGAGCTCATCATAAATATTTAAGACCGCGCCGCCCGGATATCCAAATATCACTTCCACTCCCTGATGGATCAGCTCCTCCACCAGGATCCGTGCACCATTCATTTTCATAAAGTCTTCCCCTTGTCTGGTTGATGGAAACAGATCTTCCGGGCCGCCTCCGCAGAAAATTTCCCTTCCGCCGCACGGCGGTCCCCGCAGAAAGCGTTTTTTATATCATAGGATGTACTTTCCCATGATACAAAAAAACCTTACAGCGTCGTGCTGTAAGGTTTCTCTCTATCCCAAATTTCTTTGAGTATACTGCCGTCAGATCCCTTAAGTTTCAGCATAACGCAAATAAGCATTCCCGTCCACGACGATAATGCTGCCAATAATTCGGATCACGACTGCGATTAGTACCAATTCCATCATCATTGTATCTGCGTCTCCTTCCCTTAATGTTAGTTTATATTATACAAATTTCATCTGAAATTGCAAGTGCTTTATTTTCATATTTTCCATAAATCTTGGTTATGGTACGACGAAACCGTACGCCCCGCTGCGGGGCCAGGCGGCCGGTCGTCTTCCCGGCAGAGTCACAGTGCTCCGGCCTTCGGTCATCTTCCCGGCAGGAACCGGTCTGCCGGCACATGGATGTCCACACTGAACGCCGTTTTTATAAGCCAGAGGAAGAACCACAGCACCAGCACCGGGATCACACAGTTAATGATGATCAGGACCGCCACTGCATCCACAAAGCGGCCCAGCGCCTTTTTGGCCTGATCCACTGCTCCATTGAGCTTCTCTCCTACCCCTAAGATCCAGCCGGACAGTCCCTTTTCCTCTCCGGATGCCTCCGCCGCTTCCTCTTCCACCGCTCCTGCGGCTTTTTCCGCCTCCTCAATGGTCTGGCTGACCTCAAAGGCCTCCTCGATCAGACTGCTGACCTTTAAGCTCGCGGGGATCACCATAAATATGGCAAGGCCGGTCACAGCAAGGCGCAGGGCTAAACGTTTTAAAACACCGGAGGATAAAAACATTCCCAGGATCCCCAGGACGCAGGCAGCCGGGATCAGAAGAGAAAAGGCCGCATGGCCCGTAATGGCCAAAAGGAACTTCTCCAGCATCACAGCCCCCGCGGCGATCATCAGATAGCTCCCAAGCTCTGCGATCTGGTCCGCCAGGGGAGTCGTGGCGTCCCCCGGAATGGCTGCCACAGCGATGGAGCTGGCCGCCACAGCCGCCGTCATCTCCATGACCGTGATCTTCTTTTCCTCCAGGGCCTCCATGGAGGCCTTATGGTATTCCGGCGCAGATACTCTTTCCGATACTACAAAAGCCGAAAGCGCCGCCACTGCAAGCAGCACCAGGGCCAGGACCGTCTTCTGCATCATATTTTTATTTAATTCCATGTTCTGTTATCCTTTCTCTTATGGTACGGCTTTCTCTCACGGAATGGGGACCCCGGAAGGACCGGCTGCCGGCCACTTTTTCCTATGGCATAAAAAAGGCGTCCAGGGACAGCCGCAGGACGCCGTTTTTCGTTTTCCCGTTTACAGTTTTGAATATCCGTATGGATTGATCAGCGCATCCAGCTTCTTTCCTTCCTTGCAGATCGGGCAGTTGCGGTAATCGCTGAACATATAATCCGGCAGCTCCCGCTTTCCGAATACGGATTTGATGGGGATCCCGTTCATCTCGTCCAGGGCGCTGAACACTGCCGATACGCTCTGGATGATGCCGCCGTAATACTGGATTCCCTCGATGCCCTTGTTGATGGTAAGACCCGTGGTCACGGTGGCAGTCAGAAGGATCACATTCTTCCCGTTTAACATGGGACGGAAATTATCCTTGAACATGATCTGGCTGTTGCTGTTGAATTCGGGCTTGATGATATAAATGGTCTTGTGGGCGTTCAGGGACAGGAAGCCGCCCTTTGTCAGCTCCTCTGCCAGAAGCGTTCCGATGACCTCTGTTCCTTCCATGCATACGATGGTATCCACGACCATGTCGTACAGGTACATATGTACCAGTGCCCTAGCGATCTCCTGGGCCTCACTGACGCGGCTCTTGATGGTCGTCAGATCGATATAATAATTGGTGTGGGCATGGTTGGTGGCAAAATGGCCTTTTGTGACCTTTAAGCCAACGTCGGTTCCGGGTGCATAAATTTTCTCGTACTTCAGCTCCATAGATCTGCCTCCTTTTCATAGGGTTCACGTACATAACCGTTCAGATATCTGACTCTATTATACTAAACCTTCCGAGGTATCACAAGAAAAATTTACACATTTTATCTATTTTTTTGAAATAGAGTTACTATTTTCCCATTTCCTTTACCAGGCCAGCACCTCATGACCGTCCTCGGTCACCAGCACCATGATCTCCCACTGGGCCGACGGCTTCCCATCCTCCGTATAAATGGTCCAGCCGTTTCCATCGTCCACAAAGATCTCGTCGCCGCCCATGTTGACCATGGGTTCAATGGTAAAGATCATGCCCGGGGCCATGAGCATTTCCGTTCCCCGACGGGTCACATAGCTGACAAAGGGATCCTCATGGAATTCCAGTCCCACGCCGTGGCCTCCCACATCCTCCACCACTGTATAGCCGTGCTTTTTCACATGGTCATGGACGGCCTGGCCCATGTCTCCCAGATATCCCCATGGCTTCACCTCCTGGAGTCCCTTTTCCACCGCTTCCCTGGTGACGCGCACCAGCTTCTCCTTTTCCGGTCCCACATCCCCGATCATAAACATACGGGAGGAATCGGAATAATAGCCGTGGAGGATGGTGGACACATCCACGTTGATGATATCGCCCTCCTTTAAGACCACGTCCTCTGACGGGATCCCGTGGCACACCTGGGCGTCGATGGAGGTGCAGACGCTTTTGGGGAAGCCCTCATAGCCCAGAGGAGCCGGGATCCCTCCGTGCTTTGTTGTATAATCATACACCCACTGGTCGATCTCCGCCGTTGTGATCCCGGCCCTGATCCGCTCTGCCACGTAGTCCAGCACCGCCACATTGAGCTTTCCGCTCTCCCGGATCCCCTGGATCTGCTCCGGCGTTTTTATGATCTTGTGGGACGGCACCTCATGGCCCATGAACCGGGCCCTGCTCACCTTCCTGTCGAATTCCTGGTGGCACTGGCCGTAGGGCTTTCTGCTCCCGCACCAGCATGGGTCTCCGCTTCCGATTCTCTTTAACATTTATTTTTCCTCTTTTCCATGATTTTTTATGAACACAAAGCTGTTTTCCTCCGAATGCTCCGGGGAATACCCGTAGCCGGATACGGAAAACCCTTTGACCGCTTCCACATCTGTAACGTTGTTTTCTGCCAGAAAACGGACCATCTCTCCTCTGGCCATTTTGGCCTCCGTGGCCTTTATCTTTACTTTTCCGTCCTTCAGCACGCCAAAGACGCAGGTAACAAACCGGATATCCGGCGTCAGGAACGGCTCGATGGCTTTGCTGTATTCCCTGGAGGCCAGGTTTAAGATCACCGGCGTATTTTCTGCCTTCCCGCTGCTGCCCGGCTCCGTCTCCTCTTCTGTCTTTCCGGTCAGCTCCTCAAACAGACTGCTCCCCCAGAAATCGTACAGGTCCTTCTTTCCATCCACTGCCAGCCTGGCCTGCATTTCCAGGCGGTAGGGAGTTACCCGGTCGTCGGGCCGCAGGATCCCGTAAAAACCGCTCAGGATCCGCAGATGGTTTTTTACGTATTCCCACTGACCATGGGAAAACAGGTGGGGCGCCATATACTGGTACTGGATCCCCACATAGGAAAGAAGGGCCGGCGTCAGCGCCCGGTCCAGATCCATGGCCTGGTACCGTTCAAAATTTTCCCGTGTGATCCGGTCGTTGGCCTTAAACAGCTCTTTAAGCTCCTCTTCCGACATGGAGCAGAGCCGTTCATGCAGCCGTTTTGTCCGGTCCAGAAACACCGGAAAACCGCCGGGTTCAAACATGTCACTGCGTTCTTCCATTTTCTTTGCGGGGGAAATAATGATCTTCATCAGATGTTTTCGCTCCTTGCATATTTTTCCAGCCTTCGGTATAATGAGGATATCAGAGGGCCGCGCTCCGCGGCCCGGGACTCCGGCTCCGGCACTGGATATTTCCGGCTCCGGCCCGGGTCCCCGCCACTTATCATACATTCACAGAATGGGTTTGTCAAACCATTCTGCACAGGGGTGTACCGCAGGAAAGGGGAAACGTCATGAAGGTATTAGTCACAGGGTTCGATCCGTTTGGCGGCGAATCCATAAATCCGGCCTGGGAGGCCGTAAAATGTATCAGAAATGAGATCGCCGGGGCAGAGATCGTCACCATGCAGATCCCGACCGTAGTCGGCAGATCCATCGAAAGGATCCATGAAAAGATGAAGGAGCTCCAGCCGGATATGGTCATAAGCGTCGGCCAGGCAGGCGGCAGGTTCGGCGTAACGCCGGAGCGGGTAGCCATCAACATCACCGATGCCAGGATCCCCGATAACGAAGGAAACCAGCCCATTGACGAGCCGGTATTTGCGGATGGGGATGCCGCGTACTTCAGCAATCTTCCCGTGAAGGCCATGGTCCAGGCCATCAAGGACGCCGGATATCCGTCCAGTCTGTCCAACTCCGCCGGAACCTATATCTGCAACCATGTGATGTACGGGATCCTCTATTATATCCATAAGGAATTCCCGGATGTCCGCGGCGGCTTTATCCATGTACCATACGCCGCATCCCAGGCAGTCAATAAGCCCAATACGCCGTCCATGGCCATTGCAGACATCACCGCAGCCCTGGAGGCCGCCATTGAGGCCGCCGTCCGCAACACATGCGATATCCGGGCAGTGGGCGGGGAGATCCATTAAGGGGATAGTCCGCCCCGGCGTATATAAAATATCAGTTTCAACTGAAAAATCATATCAAATACGTCCTGTAAGAGCATACATGCTCTGATGCAGGGCGTATTTTTGTTTTTCTCATCTTCCAGTCCGCTATCCGCGAAAATCACAAAGTCTTTTGCGGGAAGCGGTCCTGCCTCATAAAAACAAATCATTGACTGCACGCGGCGTGCAGTCTTACGCTGAAAAGGAAGATGAGGTAATGATGTGGAAGCGAAAACGTTGCGAGAAATATGCGCCGGTACCGGAGTATCCAGGCGTACCATCCAGGGATATGAAAAAGCCGGGCTGGTTTCTGCCTCCGGTAAAAATAAATATGGCCACCTGCTCTATGACCAAGCGGCAGAGGAACGGATCCGGAACATCCGTTTCTATCAGCAGATCGGGTTTCCGGTCCGCGAAATATCCGGGATTATTGACGCTTCCATCCCAGTGAAGCGCAAAGCCCTAAAAAACAGGATCAAGGCGTTAAAAAGGGAGCAGGATGAGTTGAAACGTCTGATAGAAAAAGCGTTGAAGCTGCTGGACTCGCTCTCATGATACGCTGCCGGCAGGAACGTTCCCAAGAATTACCAAAAAACATTATACTAGGAGGAATCATAATGAACATGAAGAAAACAGCGCTCGCTGGAGTCTGTGCTGCGGCCATGACAATTTCCATGGGGCTCACCGCCTTTGGAGGACAGTGGCGATCTGATGCCAACGGCTGGTGGTACCAAAACGAGGATGGAAGCTATCCAGCAGACGCCTGGCAGTGGATCGACGGAAACAGTGATGGAGCAGCCGAATGTTACTTCTTCGACAGCCAGGGATACTGTATGACGAATACTGTAACCCCCGACGGCAGCACGGTGAACGAGTATGGAGCCTGGACCATAAATGACACGGTCCAGGTGAAGGCTTTCCCCAGGGAATCCAGAGCCACAGATGGAATCCGGTCCGAATTTAAAAAGGCGCTGGATACATATGAGCAGTTTTTCGACGAGTACTGCGCCTTCATGAACAGGTACTCCGATTCCGGTTACAGCCCCGAAATGATGGGAGACTATCTCGCCTTCCTCTCAAAGTACCAGGAAGCCATGGATAGCCTTAACCGACTGGATAACCAGGAATTAAATAACTCAGAGCTTCTGTATTATCTGGAGGTCACTGAGCGCATCACCCAGAAACTGACGGAAGTTTCCCTGTAATTAGGAAGGGATTGTAAAGACTGTGTGAATTTAAAAAAAGAACGTATGGGCGGCCCCTTCTGGAGCCGCCCATACGTTTTACAGCACAACGCCGTCCTTAAAGATGGAGATCTCTCTGAATCCCTTCTCCTCGGCCTTTGTCTGCTTTCCGTCTGCCGTTTCGATCACCAGCTGCAGCAGTCTCTTTGCAGCGTCATCGATGGATTCTCCATCGGCGATGGGGCCGGCGTCAAAGTCGATCCAGCCCTTTTTCTTTTCCGCAAGCTGGCTGTTGGTGGCCAGCTTAAGAGTCGGGGCCGGAGCTCCGAAGGGGGTTCCCCGCCCTGTGGTGAACAGGATCATATGGGCTCCCGCCGCTGTCATGGCTGTGGCGGAGACCAGATCGTTTCCAGGTCCATACAGCATATTGAGCCCCTTGGCTGTCACCGGATCTCCGTAGCCGATCACGTCCATGATGGGAGCTGTACCGCCCTTCTGGACACAGCCGCAGGACTTGTCCTCCAGGGTGGTGATCCCGCCCTGACGGTTTCCGGGACTGGGGTTGTCATAAACCACCTCATTATGGCTGATAAAATAATTCTTAAAGCCATTGATCATGTCCACGGCCTTTTCAAACACCGCTTCATTGACGCAGCGGTTCATTAAGAAGCCCTCTGCGCCAAACATCTCCGGCACCTCTGTGAGCACAGTGGAGCCGCCTCTGGCCGCCATCATGTCGCTGAAGCGGCCCACAGCCGGATTGGCCGTGATTCCGGATAAGCCGTCGGAGCCGCCGCACTTCATGCCGATGACCAGCTCGCTTACGGGAATGGGCTCTCTCTTAAACTGGGACGCATATTCCGCGCACTGCTTTAACAGCTCCCGGCCCTCAGAAAACTCGTCCCCGGCTTCCTGGCAGATCAGGAATTTTACCCGGTCCTTATCGTAATCGCCCAGCTCCTCTAAGAACTGCTCGTGGGTCAGATTTTCACAGCCCAGTCCCAGCACCAGCACAGCCGCCGCGTTGGGATGGCGCACCAGGGCCGCCAGAAGCTTCCTTGTCTGGGCATGGTCCTCGCCGGTCTGGCTGCATCCGAAGGGATGGGGGAAGGTATAAAGGCCGTCGATGGTCCCTGTCACAAGATCCTGATTGTCCCGCACCATCTTCTTGGCCACATCGTTGACGCAGCCCACCGTGGGAATGATCCAGATCTCATTGCGGATGGCGGCGCGGCCATCCTTTCTGCGGAAGCCCTGGAAGGTCTCCGGCTCCACCTTTTCAGGGAATGTGAGGCTTGGGGTATAGGTGTACTCCATCTCACCTTCCAGGTTGGTCTTTACGTTATGGGTGTGCATCCAGGTTCCCGGAGCGGCATCCTCGGTGGCATGACCGATAGGAAAGCCATATTTTACCACATTTTCACCCTTTTTGATGGGAAGAAGGGCGATCTTATGGCCCTGGGGGATGTCCATAAGAGCTTTAACAGTGATCCCTCCGGCGGTGATCTCCTCGCCTTCTGCGATGGGGTGGAGAGCCACTGCCACGTTGTCCAGATCAGAAATCCTTATTGTTTTCATATTTCAAATTACAGGCAGCTTGCAAACGCAGCCTTTGCTCCTTCCGTGCGGATCATCTTTAAATCAGCAGTAACGGTTTCTTCCAGTCCGGCGATCTTTGTAAGATCCTGATCCCACATCTGTTCGTTGGTAAGAACGGCATGGACCAGAGCCTCTGGAGTGTCGTTTCTGTGGGCATAGTAAAATTCCAGGGCCCAGCGGTCATCGCTTACGGTATACTCATTTCCAGCCGGGCGTCTGCATACCAGTCCAGCGTCCGTAAGGGACTGGATCTCATTGCTGTAAAATGCGATATAAGCAGCCAGGGACATGGTCAGGCACTGGGGCAGGCAGCCCTTTTCCTCAATGTATCCTAAGAAGGACGGCATATTCCGGGCTTTCCACTTGGAGGTGGAATTTAAGGAAATGCTCATGAGCTCATGGTTTACAAAGGGATTATTGAACCGGTCCTCCACGGCGGCAGCAAACTGCATCAGATCGTCCTTATCCAGCGGAAGGGTCGGGATCACCTCATCGTAGAGCATCTTGTTCATGAAGCCCTTGATGGTCTCATCGTTCATGCAGTCCCGGACGATATTTTCACCTGCCAGGTATGCGCCGAGGACAAAGCCTGTGTGGGCGCCGTTTAAGATACGCACCTTTCTCTTTTTGTAGGGGCTCATATCCGGTGTTACGAATACCTTATCCAGAAGTCCGGCCTTCTTAAAGGGAAGCACATCATTTAACTTCTCGTCGCCTTCGATGACCCATACGCCGAACACCTCTCCCACGTCCAGCAGGGGATCTGCATAGCCGTGCTTTTCTTCTAATTCAGCCACTTCCTTCTCATCCCGGATACGGCCCGGTACGATCCGGTCCACCAGGGAGCCGCAGAAGGTGCAGTCCTCATTCACATATTTTCTGAAGCTATCCTCCAGCTCCCACTGGTCAATGTACTGGTTCACGCACTTTAACAGTTCTTTTCCGTTGTTGTCGATGAGCTCGCAGGCTAACATCACGATCCCCGGCTTTCCGGCTTTATAGCGGTGATATAAGACCTGGGTCAGCTTTGCCGGGAAGCTGGACGGCGGGCAGTCGTCCTTTTTGCAGGAAGGATCATACTGGATGCCTGCCTCTGTGGTGTTGGAAACGATGATCTCCAGATCGTCGCTGGCAGCCACATCCATCATTTTTTTGTAGTCGTCGGCTTCATAGGGGTTTAAGCAGCGGCTCACGCTGGAGATCACGCGCTTTGCATCCACCTTCTGGCCGTTTTCACTGCCGCGCAGATACAGGGTATAAAGGCCCTCCTGATCATTGATCATATTGGCAAGGCCTGGAGCAATGGGCTGTACCAGGCAGCACTTTCCGTTCCAGCCGGCCTTCTCGTTGGCCAGATCGAACCAGTAATCCACGAACGCCCGTAAAAAGTTTCCTTCGCCGAACTGCAGCACCTTCTCCGGCGCATCCTTTAATACATATCCGTCATAACCGGATTTTTTTAACACTTCATAATTTAAGCGTTCCATAAAGCTTTCCTCGACTTTCTTAAAAAATCTGCCGGATGAATGCATGACCATCCATCCGGCAGGTGAAGCTACCTCCATTTGGAAGCAGGGCTCTTTATTAATAGAACAGATTTACCAGGAAGGTGGTGAACGGCTCGAACCATGTCAGGAGCATCAGGTTGACCACCAGCAGGATGTAGAACGGAACTGCCTCTTTAATAAAGGCCGCCGTCTTACACTTGGTAATGGAACAGGTAACGAACATCAGCGTGCCCATTGGCGGAGATAATGCGCCGATGGCGTTGTTGAAGATATAGATCATTGCAAACTGGATCTCGTTGATCCCGTACTCGGCAGCAATGGGAGCCAGTAACGGAACCAGAATGATCATGGAAGCGTTTCCTTCAATGAACATGCCCACAAGGAGAAGGAACACGTTCACAACGATCAGGAATACGAATTTACTGTGGATATTGGCTAACATCCATGCGGTCAGCGTCTGCGGGATCCGCTCCTTGGTAAGGATCCAGGAGAATACAGATGCCGCGGATACGATGAGCATGATGGATGCTGTGGAGCACACGGTCTCCTTTAAGCCCTGCACCATATCCTTCACATGCATTTCACGGTAAATGATGCCTAAAAGGGCAGCGTAAAGGATCGCCACAGCTCCGGCCTCCGTTGCGGTGAAGATACCGATACGGATACCTCCGATGATGATGATCGGAAGCAATAAGGGCAGGACTGCCGGCTTAAAGGCCTTCCAGAACCGGGGCCAGGTGAGCTTTTCTGTGGTCAGGTTTCCGTATCCGCGTTTTTTTGAAATAAAGCCCACTAAGATCATCATGGTGATGCAGAGGAGGCCGCCTACGCCAAAGCCGGAAATAAACAGCTTACCGATGGATACGTTGGCAATACATCCGTAAAGGATCATGGCGATTCCCGGGGGGATCAGCGGAGTGATCATAGAGGACGCCGCTGTTACCACGCTGGAAAATTCAAGGGAAAAGCCCTTCTTTGTCATTTCCGGTACCATCATCTTGGACTCCATGGCCGCGTCGGCGATATTGGAGCCGGACAGACCGCCCATAACTGTGGAGAGAAGGACGTTTACCTGGGCAAGTCCGCCTGGGAGACGGCCAGTGACCACCTCACAGAAGTCCATGATCCGCTTTGTAACGCCTGTGTAGTTCATGAAGATACCCGCACAAATAAAGAACGGGATGGCCATAAGGGAGATCTTCTCCGTACCGATGATGGCCTGCTGGGCAAATACCACGGCATTGATATCGGGATTCAATACGAAATACACCATGGAGCCGCCAAGAACGGCAATATACACCGGAACCTTAAGGAATAACAGGACCAGCATTACGATGGCTGATAACATAAGAACATCACTCATTGCTGCTTGCCGCCTCCTTTGCTTCCGATTTTACACCTTTAATGATGCTGTAAAAATAGCTGAAGATCATATCAATGTAAGAAAAAATCGCAATTCCGTATACGGCTGTATAAGGAATCTTTAACATGCTGGTGGAACGGCCGCTCTTTATGAATACCTGGATGAAGCCGATACTCTGGAAGAACAGATAGCCTACAACTGCCACCACCACGATGGAAATGAACCATTCCATGATCTTCTGCACCTTCGCAGGCATCAGATCCACGATCATTTCGATGGCCACATGGTTTCCGGTCCTGAAAGCGGCGCCGGCCGCTGCAAATACGATCCATACTAAACAGGAAGTCTGCACCTCCTCGAGCCATGTGAAGGGAGCGTCGAAAATATAACGCCAGATCACGCCCAGGAAGGTAAGGACGATCAGGATCGCCAGGATCGCAGATGCAACTGCGATATCCAGGTTCATCAGGACAGAAGCAATTTTATTTTGTTTCTTTTCCATACCTTTGCTCCTAATATTGGCTTCTGCGGCCAGACCGCAACGGTCCGCCGCAGAAGATCATTGTCAGTCTTATTCGTTTGCGCCCATGGCTGCTCTTACAGTGTCATAGAGACCATCTGTCCAGCCAAAGTCCATCTCATAGAAGGGCTGTGCCTTTTCCTTGAAGCCTGCAAGAACCTCTTCGGACGGCTCCACAACGGTAACGCCCTCGTCCTTCATCTTCTGGAGGTAATCGGCCTCAGCAGCCTGCTGTACTTCGTTGTTGTACTCACCGGCCTCAGAAGCAGTCTCTAAGAGCCAGGTCTGCTGCTCTTCTGTTAAGCTGTTGAACCAGTCAGCAGAAACCACCCATGTGGTGAAGTTCTTTACGTGTCCGTCAAGGATCAGGTACTTGGCAACCTCATGGAGCTTTCTTCCATAAAGAGTTGCTAACGGATTCTCAGCGCCGTCGATGGTCTTGGTCTGAAGAGCCTGGTAAACGTCGCCTAAAGCCATACCTGTGGAGGTTGCGCCTAAAACGTCGAAGCCCTTGGACTGGATCTCATTGGAAGGAACGCGGATCTTTAAGCCCTTTAAGTCCTCAACTGTGTTCACCGGAACGTTTGTTAATGTATGTCTCTCGCCGTAGATCCAGTTGGAAGCGATGATCTTAAGACCCTTCTCCTCCAGCTTGCCGCACTGCTCTTTATACCAGTCAGATTCGATCAGAGTCCAGCACTGATCCCAGTTATCAAACAGGAACGGTCCGAATACAATACCGAAATCCGGTACGCCGTAGTCTGCATAGAAAGCGCCGTCTGCCAGTGTGCAGACATTCTCTCCTAAGAGCATGGAGTCGATCAGGGAGGACTTGTCTCCTAACTGGGAGTCCGGATAAACCTCAATGGCCATCTTTCCGCCGGATTTCTCTTTGATGATCTCCTGTGCCTTTGTCCAGCCCTCGCCAACGGGCTCAGTGATGGAGTTCTCGAATGCGACCTGGAGAACTACCTCTGCGTCTGCACTGCCGGAATCAGCTGCTGCTGCGGTCGTCTCCTTGTCCTCAGCTGCTGCTGTTGTTTCCTTGTCAGCTCCGGCTGCTGCCGCAGTCGTCTCGTCTGCTCCGCCGCCGCAGGCTGTAAGAGTTGTTGCTGTCATTGCTCCTGCCAGTGTCAGGGCCATAACCTTTCTCAGTTTCATAATGTTTTCCCTCCGTTTTTAGCTTTTTGCAGCGGTCCGGCTGTTCTTTGCGCCCTCTGCGCCGGCCGCCTGGGCCGCTGCATATTTTGGGTTTATGTGTAAAGCCCTCCAGGGCCTTCACGTTCCTTTTCTTTGCGGGATCCGTCCCGCCCGGCTGTATTTATTTCCCGATAGCAGAGAAATCAAATACGACCTTTAACATATCTCCCGGATTGTTGGCAAAATCCTCAAAGGCCTTTGCAGCCTCATCAAAGGGATATACGTTGGTGATGATCTTCTCCAGGGGAGCCTTTCCAGCGTTCACAATGTCGATCAGCTCCAGGAAATCCTTCTTTAATGCGTTTCTGGAGCCGTAAACGTTCAGCTCCTTTTTCTGGATCAGCGTGAAGTTGAAGTCCAGGTTCTTCTTTCCAACTCCAATGAGCACCATACGGCCGCCAAAGCAGCAGGCGTCAATGCAGTTCTGGAAGGTGGACGGAAGGCCCACCGCCTCGATGGTAACGTCAAAGCCGTTGCCGTCTGTGATCTCGTTCACTCTCTTCTCGAAGTTTTCCGGAGAATCATTTAAAAGTGTTCCGTCTACGCCAAAGTCCTTTGCCATCTCCAGCTTTCCGGCAGATACGTCGGAAATGTAAACAGACGCGCCCTTGGCCTTGGCTGCGATGGCCGCCAGAACGCCGATGGTTCCGGCTCCCACTACCAGGACCTTATCTCCCTCTTTTACGTTGGCCCGGCTCACGCCGTGGTAGCTGATGCAGAAGGGCTCGATGGCTGCCAGTGTCTTTGCATCCATGCCCTTACCGTCGTACACACGCTCGATGGGCATTGTTATGTATTCCTGGAAGGCGCCGTCTCTCTGGCAGCCCATGGTCTGGTTGTCCATGCAGGCGTTTACGGTGCCGTGCTGGCAGGAATAGCAGTGGCCGCAGTTGAAGTACGGGTTGCAGGTCACGATCATTCCCTTCCTGATCCCATAGGCATTGTTCTCGTCGGCCTCGATGACCTCTGCGGAAAACTCATGGCCCGGGATCCTGGGATAATCGAAGTATGCGAAGGTCCCGCGGTAGGAGCCCAGATCACTTCCGCAGATCCCGCCGTAAAGAAGCTTCAGTAAAACTTCGCCTTCTTTTCTCACCGGCATTTCCACGTCTTTGATCTCGACCTGGCCGGGAGCGTTAATGTACATTGCTTTCATGGTTCATTCCTCCTGTGAATGATATATTGATACCTCATCGGTTTCATTTTGTATTCTTTGTTGTATACATCAGATTATAGACATCTTCTGCCAATATGTCAATATGGAACCGACTATTTTCTTCTGTTCTGTACATTTTAACAAAGCATTCTTCTGTGTTTTGTGCATTCCGCTGTGTTCTATTTTGTTATTCTTTTAACATTTCAGCACCTTGAAAATTCTCCGATTCTATGGTAAACTTCTGTTATATACATCAGCGCTTATTTACGTGTCATTTTTCATCATAAGGAGTCCCATATGCCGAAAACAAATCTGAAAACCTTAGCATACAATAAGATACGCCAGAAGATCGTCACCTGCGAATACGCTCCCGGCACCTTTTTAAATGAAGAGATCCTGACGGAAGCCCTGGGCTTAAGCCGTACACCCATCCGGGACGCTTTAAGCCGTCTGGAGCAGGAGGGGCTGATCGAGATCCGTCCCAAACGCGGGATCACTGTTAAATCCTTAACGGTCAGTGACATCAACATGATCTTCGAGGTACGGAATCTGTACGAGCCTTATATCCTGAAAAATTACGGCTCCCTTCTCCCTGTGGAACGGCTTCATGGATTTTACGATATTTTCCTCCACACCGATTCCAACAGCGAATGCTTTAAAAACAACGACTATTTTTATGAACTGGATTCTGATTTCCATTTGATGATCGTCCGATCCTGTCCCAACGTTTACATCCAGAACAATTACAGTCTGATCCTCACCCAGAACGCCCGGTTCCGCTACATGACGGGCAACGTTTCCAACAACCGTCTGGAGGACACCTTTAAAGAGCATCTGGATATCATCCGCCCCTGCCTTCAGAAAAACTGGGACGAGGCCGCAGAAAAAATGCTGTATCACCTGGAGGAATCGAAAAAATCCACCTTCCAGCTGATCTTCGACGGCATGGACAACGGCACCATTAAATTCTGACGCCTCCGGCCCTGCAGCCGCAAAAAGGCCGCAGACCGCTCCGGCAGCTTTCGCTGTCCCGGACCGGCCTGCGGCCTTTCCCGTTCTTTCTTTTTTGTTCTTAAAGGCGTTCTCCGATCAGAGCCGTCAGCTCATCCATGGTGGACACCGTATTGATATCGTTTCTCAACGCCGCAGAATTGGGATACCCGGCCGTATACCAGGCCACATGCTTTCTCATTTCCCGCATCCCCGCTGTCTCGCCTTTGAATTCCAGCATCATCTGCCCGTGGCGCAGGATCATGACCTTAAGCTCATCTGAGGACGGCCTGGGAGGCTTTCTCCCTGTTTCCAGGTATTCTGCGATCTCCCGGAAGATCCAGGGATTCCCTTTGGCTCCCCGGGCCACCATGATACCGTCGCAGCCGGTCTCCTCCACCATCCGCTTCGCATCCTCCGGCGTGAACACGTCTCCGTTTCCAATGACCGGAATGGATACCGCCTCCTTGACCTGGCGGATGATGTCCCAGTCCGCCTTTCCCGAATAATACTGCTCCCTGGTACGGCCGTGGACGGCAATGGCCGAAACACCGCAGCCCTCAGCGATCTTCGCGATCTCCACAGCGTTGACCGATGAATCGTCAAAGCCCTTGCGGATCTTCACCGTCACCGGTTTTTTAAGGGTGCGCACCATGGCGGAAAGGATCTCCTCCACCAGCTTCGGGTTCTTCATCAGAGCCGATCCCTCTCCGTTTTTTACGATCTTTGGGACCGGGCAGCCCATGTTGATGTCGAAAATATCGTAGGGCCCCTCTTCCAGCTCTCCTGCGATCTTTGACAGGATCTCCGGATCTGACCCGAACAGCTGAAGGGACACGGGCCGTTCCCTGGGATCCACCTCCAGAAGCTCCTTTGTATTCCTATTTTTATACAGCACCGCCTTGGCGCTGACCATCTCCATACATACCAGACCGCAGCCCTGCTCCCGGCACAGCACCCGGTAGGGAAGGTCCGTCACCCCGGCCATGGGAGCCAGGATCACGTTGTTGTCCAGGGTCACATTTCCGATCGTCAGCTTCATGGTACCAGGGCTCCTTCCGCGTTCACATAGCGGCCATCGTCCACATACGTATTGGTCTGCATGACGCCGGTCTGCTGGTCAAAATAATACCAGATCCCCTGGGAATTGACCCAGCCGATGGCCATACTGCCGTCGGCATTGAGGAAATAATATTTTCCCTCCTTCAGAAGCCAGCCCGTCTGCATGGCTCCCACGCTGTTTAAATAATACCATTTTCCATTGACCATCTGCCAGCCCGTCTGCATGATCCCGTACATGTCCAGCAGATACGTTTTCCCGTCCACATAGCCCCACTGGCTGGAAACAGGCTGCCCGTCAGATGCCAGCAGCCTCCATTTCCCATCCTCCAGCTTTTCCCAGGTCCCTCCCCGGTAGGTGCTGAATATGTAGAGGGAACGTTCCTGATCCTCCAGGTATTTTTTCGCCGCCTCGGAGTTGGGGCCGCCGGACAGGGCCTCTTCCTCTGTCTGTCCCTGGTTCCCCATGGGATTATTTCCCACCTCTCCGGGACCGGCCCCGCCGCTCCAGCCGTTGTCATAGGCCGGATTGTTGGCTGTCTGGCCGTTATATATGATCACCTCATGGTCCTCCATGCCGGGACCAAAATTAAAGGCAAGGGCATCGGCGGATACGGTCCCCATGGACAGGGCCCCCGCAAGGACCGCAGCCAGGACCGCCTGCCTTCCCATTCCATTCTTCCGATCACGCATCCGTCTCCTCCTCTGTTTCCAGGTCCGCCAGGCTGTCTCCCAGGAATACCACCCGGTAATACAGCTCCAGGGACTCCAGAAGTTCCTTTTTCTCCCTCTGGTACTGGCGGATCTTTAAGCCGCTGCCGATCTCATCAAATAAATAGTCCTTATCGTCAGCCTGGACCTTAAACTCCAGCTCCCCCTCCGGCGTAAACTCCATGGTCAGGACGCCGCCGATGTCCTCGGTGAACAGCACGCACATGATCTGCAGCTCTTTTTTTATATGATCCGGCAGCGCCTTAAAATCCTGGTTGAAATAATACTTCTGCTCATAGGAGCTGGCTCCGCAGAGGACTATATTTTCTGTCCCCGGAAGAAATTTTAAGATCTCAGAGATCTGCCGGATCTGGATATCCGCCTGGCTCTGGTCAAAGCCGAACCGGTCATCCTCCAGGGCTGCCACGGTCATCCCGGCCGCCTTTCCTGCCTGGATCCCCACCGTGGAATCCTCCACCACAAAGCACTCCTCTTCCGGGATCCCCAGGGTCTTGGCCGTATAATGATAGATCTCCGGATTGGGCTTGCTCTGCTTAAACTGGCCGCCGCTGACGATCAGATCAAATACGGGACGCATCCCCGTCTCCTCCATGATCCGGGCGATCAGCTTCGGGCCTGTGGAGGAGGCCAGGGCCACCTTGTAGCCGCGTTTTTTTAATTCCATGGCCGTCGTGTAGGCCTCGGGCCGGAAGATCTTTTTATAGTCCACCTGGCTGTAAATATCCAGGACCGCAAATTCATCCCGCAGCTCCTCCCAGGTCTGGCCGTTGTCCACTGCATTTTTCATTACCGTCCAGCTGTCCTTCCGGCTGAGGCCCACCATGGGGTTTAACTGGTCCATGGTCACCTCCGGATTCTTTTTCCTGGCAAACTCCAGAAGGTAATCCATATATACAAACTCGCTGTCCACGATCACGCCGTCCATGTCAAAGATCACGGCGCTTATCTTCTTATGCTCCATTGTTTTCTATCTCCTTGTTTCCAACTATGATGGCTTCCGATATTATAGCAACTGGAAGGCCAAACTGCAAGAGCGGGTTTCCCGGAGCCTGGACTTCCTGGCCTCCAAAAAAAACCGCCCCTCCCGGCCTATGCCGGATACAGGCCGCGGATCTTAAGGTAGGACAAAATACATTCCACGCAGCCGTCCGTACCCAGGACCCCGGAATTCAGCATCATATCATAGTTTTCCACGTTCTCCCATTCTTTTCCTGTGTAATACCGGTGATAATCCCGCCGTTCCCGGTCCATGCGCCGGATATTTCTGGCGATCTCATGTTCCTCATAATAGCCCTTTTCCCGGATCCTCTGGATCCTGGCCTCCATGTCCGCGTAGATGAAGATCCTCACCAGCCGCTCGGTTCCCGCCAGCACATGGTCGGCGCAGCGGCCAATGAAAATACAGGATTCCTCCTGGGCCAGACGCCGGATGACCGCAGACTGGAACCGAAACAGATTGTCGGCGGATACCAGGTCGGAGCCTGTGGAAGGGGACGTATTTTCCGGGATCAGGGACTGGACGATCTTATAAAGCAGCTTTTTTCCCGCCCGCTCGTCGGCCAGGTGAAAATAGCTTTCCCGGATCCCGCTCTCATCGGAAGTCATCTTCAGTATCTCTTTGTCATAAACGTCCAGGCCCATCCTCTGGCCCAGCTTCTTCCCGACTTCCGCTCCGCCGCTGCCGTACTGGCGGCCGATGGTGATGATCAGATTCTGTTTTTCCATAAAAGCGCCCCCTTCTGTTGTTTTTCATGAAAATTTCAACGTGTTTACATCTGTTTCTGACAGCTTTATCATACCACATTCCCCACTGGATTTTAAGCCCTTTTTCAGGATCTTGTGATCAGAGTCCCGTAGCCCAGCCGCCTCAGACGGCGCTCCATCTGCACCGCGTTGTCCATCTCCCGGAACGCCCCGGCCCGCACATAGAAAAGGCCGTCCTTTACGGTCATAAAGGCTGGAAAGCCCTGGTCCTTCAGCTCCTGAAGCTGGGCCTCGGCATTGGAGCGCAGCCGGAATACCCCGGTCTGCACCATATAAAATCCAGGGACCTCCCCGCTGGCCGCCTGGTCCTCCCGGGCCTCCAGCTCCTCAAAGGTCTCAAGGATGCCGTCGGCGATGGCATCGGCTGTGGCCGCCAGATTGGCGTCAAAAAAGGCGTTGTCCTTTTCATTGTCAAGAAATCCGGCTTCCACCAGCACCGCCGGCATTTTCGTCCGGCGTAGGACCACCAGGCCTGGTCTCTCCTTGACACCCAGATCTGTCCAGCCCACAGCCGCCAGCTGCCGACCGATGTTTTTTCCCAGCAGTCCGGCTGTGCCGGAAGAAGAAAACACCAGATTTTCGATCCCCGAGCCAGTTCCCGGCACCGGCATGGCATTCCTGTGGATGGACACAAAAAAGTCTGCGCCCGATTGGTTTCCCATGGCGGCCTTCTCATAGGGGGTGTCGTATACATCCTCCACCCGGGTGTAGGATACCTGGATCCCCCGGCGCTCCAGAGCGCTTCCCAGGTCAAAGGCCAGTCTTAAGGTATCGTTTTTTTCCTTCCTTCCATTATATACGGCTCCCGGCTCCGGTCCTCCATGACCGGCGTCAATGATGACCTTTCTGTTCTCATTCATAAAATCTCCCCTTTTTCGTTTCTGTAAGATTATTCTATGATAAAAGGGGAAAAGTGGATCCGCCAGACCCGGAACAGGCCTGGGGACCGGGAGGAAAGAAGGAAAAATCTGTCTGTATACATGCCAATCCGCAGCTGTCTGTGGTATAATGTCTGTAAAACAGACATTATACCATCGCGCATCTGGTTTCTGCGTTCACCGCAGGAAACCAGGCGCTCAATTCCCCCGGAGGGATACCATGGCGCATCTGGTTTTCGCGTTCACCGCGAAAATCCAGGCGCTCAAATCTCCCGGAGGGGTACCATGTCCGGAGGACATGGTATAATGTCTGCAAAGCAGACATTATACCATCGCGCATCTGGTTTCTGCGTTCACCGCAGAAAACCAGGCGCCCAATTCCCCCAGAGGGATACCATGTCCGGAGGACATAGTATAATGATGCTGGCAGGCCAGAAGGCCAGAATCGAAGATCATAAATAAAGAACCACAGGAGGTAACCCATGAAAAAAATAGGTGCCATCACCGTCGGCCAGACGCCGCGCACAGATCTGATCCCTGAGATCGCTCCCATCCTCGGTGACTCCATCGAGATCATCCAGATGGGCGGACTGGACGGACTGACAAAGGAGGAGATCCAGACCATGACTCCGGCTCCCGGCGATCATGTGCTCGTATCCCGCTTAAAGGACGGAAGCTCCGTTTCCTTTGGAGAGTCCCATATCCTGCCAAGGCTTGAGGCCTGCATGGACCAGCTGAAAAAGGACCAGGTCTCCCTGATCCTCTTCCTCTGCACCGGAGAATTTCCCGACACATTCCAGGCAGACGTGCCGTTAATCTTCCCCAGTAAGATCCTGACATCCATCGTTTCTGCCATCCATCCGCACCGTCTGGCCGTCATTGCTCCAGTAAAAGAGCAGCTGCCCCAGATGCAGACCAAATGGGCAGGCTGCGCCGATTCTGTCTATGGCCTGGCCGCCTCTCCCTATGATGGCATAGAGGCCGTGGCTGCGGCTGCCCGCAGCATCCCCTCCGACGCCGATCTCATCGTCCTGGACTGCATCGGCTACACCGTGGAAATGAAGGAACGGGTCCAGGCCCTCACCGGAAAATCCGTGCTTCTCCCGCGGACCCTGGCGGCTCGGGTGGTGAAGGAGCTGGCGTAGACTGGTTTTTGAATACAAAAAGCCGCCGACAGAGGGCAGGAGCGATCCATATCCATCACTCCTGCCCCCTGTTAAACCAGGTCTGTTTTCCTTTTCTCTTATCCCTTTAAAGCGCCAGACGATCTTCTGTCTTTGGACAGTAATTCCTGGGCTTTCCGCGGTATACGATTCCCATGATCACACCCATTGCCAGTGACGGGATGACCCAGCCAAATCCATCTGTGAACAGCGGGATATAGGATAACACGTCATACAGTCCCGTGAAATTCGGAAATACTGCGATCACGCCGTCTAAGAATCCGAAAAATGTGGATGTATATACAGCCCCCTTGTAAATTCCATCATTGGGAATCCACTTATCCACAAAACCAAGCACTGTCAGGACGATCAGCGGCGGATATATGGTAAGGAAGATCGGGGTCACGTAATTAATGATATTGGTAACACCAAAGGTTCCTGCCACTGCGCAGAATACACAGATCCCGCGGATCAGCCACTTATAGGAGATCTGGACGCCAAACTTTGTACGGCATAAGTCCACAAAGAATGCAGCGGCAGAGGCAGCCAGAGTCACAGAGGTGGTAAGGCAGGCCAGGGCAACTACGATCCCAAGGCCGACCTGACCGGTCTTTCCAAAAATATTTAATGCAATACCGGATAACAGTGCCGTCCTGGATATATCAGCCGGATATAAGGATCCGCCAGTGGCTCCAATATAGGTGAGCGCCACATAGATCGCTGACATTACGACAATACAGACGATACCAGCCATAAATACGCCTTTTTTCAGATCAGCGCCTATGTATCCCTTCTCTTCCAGTGCATAGATAAAAACATGCGCCAGCATTAAGGTCGTGGTCAGATCTCCAACCTTGTATCCCTCCAGGATCGAGGAGACAAACGGTTTTGCAAGCACAGGATCCGCGATCTCACCGATCGGCGTGATGATTCCCTTCACAAGGATGATGCCGATGATAACTACCAGCGCCGGTGTCAGATATTTTCCAACCTTGTCGATGACTGACTCCCTTTCTCTTGCAAAATAATACGTCACAGCAAAGAAGATCGTCACTGTAACCCAGATCGGGCAATTAGGGAAAATGCTCTGTACGCCCACTTCATGGGTTGTGGCTCCTACACGGGGAAGTGTGGATCCCACGCATACGAGAAGCACTGAACAGCACGTAAGGATCGTATAAAAATTCGGAGATACATGGTAGGTCAGGAATTTGGCATGATCCCCCACACAGTTTACCGCCCATGTTCCTAGAACCGGAAGAACGATTCCCGAAAGAAGGAGCCCCAGGGTCGCCGGAACCCAGTCTGTTCCCGCCGTCAATCCCAGGATCGGCGGAAAAACAAGGTTTCCAGCTCCAAAGATCGTTGCAAATAAAGCCAGGCCGACGATCCCGGCATCCAGTAATAAATTACCCTTTTTCATAAACATAAACCCTCCTGTCCTTTATTCTGCGCTGTAACACAGTTCTCCGCCAATATAGGTCTTCAGTACGCGGATCTTCGGGATCTCTTCCTCCACACAGGTAAAGTAGTCCTTATCCGTCACCACGAAATCTGCCAGCTTCCCGCATTCCAGAGACCCCAGTTCCTTCTCTTTAAACATACTGTACGCCGCTGTCGTTGTATACGCCCTAAGGGCCTGGAGCCTGGTAAGGGCCTCTTTATAAGGCTTTTCCTCAAATGTATTGGTCCCGCGCTCACTGAGCCGCGTTACAGCCGTATGCATGGATTCAAAGGGGTTCATGGTAGAGCACGGAGAATCCGAACCGTTGGTCACGATCACGCCTTTTTCCACCACAGTGCGCCAGATGTAAAGGCGTTTTAACAGTGCGTCCGGAAGGATCCCAGGAATCACATCCATATCCAGGGATAACTGGAGGAACTGGGTGGAGAAAATGATCCCATAGCTCACGATCCTTGCCAGATCCTCATCCGACGGCAGATGGCAGTGCTCGATGCAGAACCTCCGGTCCTTATGCAGGCTGTCTGCAAAAGCGGTCTCATAGCAGTCCAGGATCTGCTTGATGGATACGTCCCCGATGCTGTGGATACTGATCTGGACATTCTTTTCGTCTGCCCGCTTAAACAGCCGGATCATTTCTTCATCCGTAAGGATCCCAAAACCGCGCTTTCCCGGCTGGTCTCTGTAATCCCTGGATATCCATGCACTTCTTGCTCCAAATGCGCCGTCTCCGAACAGCTTTATGCTGCGGAGCGTGAACTTTCCATGGCAGAGATCAATGTGCAGGCCATCCTTAAAGCAATCGTCAAAATATTCATCCTGTCCGGCGAGGGCCTCATAATAACGGATCTTAAGTTCTTCCTTCTCAAACAATTCCTTTTCAAGCGCCACTGCGCTGCGTCCGCAGTCAGTGCTGGATGCCGTGACAAGGCCCGCTCCTTTATTCATCACAGCGGTGATGCCGAACCGGAGGGCTTCTTCCTCTGCCATTTTGAAATGAGAGACTGTATCCTCCCTGGTATCCTCCGGCAGTACACCTTCGATCGACTTGCACCCGCCGTCAATGAGAACCCCCAGAAGCTTTCCTTCTTCATTGACCGGGTATTCCTTGGGATCCAGCTTGCTCACTTCATCCAGATGAAATCCAGCCAGCTCCAGCGCCAGGCTGTTGCACCAGAACGCATGACCACAGCAGCGGGTCAGCTTGACCGGATGATCCGGACATACCGCATCCAGATCTTCCTTTGTCGGGAATTTTCCATCCCAGCTGTCCTGGTTCCATCCCATGCCTGTGATCCATTTTCCCTTTTCCAGGCTCTGGGCTCTCATCCTTACCTCTTCCAGAAGCTCTTCCTTTCCTTTTCCTGCCGCATCGATGGCTACCATGATCGCGCCCGTCATATCCATATGTACATGGCAGTCGCACATTCCAGGCAGCACCGGACAGCCCTTCAGATCCTCCAGCTCCTGGTCCGGAGCCATCTCCTCCATCAGCTCTTTTGTTGTCCCCAGCCTGACGATCCGTCCGTCCTCTACGGCCATGGCCTCGTAAACAGTATTGTCCGGATCCATGGTATAGATCCTTCCATTTACATAAAGCGTACTCTTTTTCATTCTCCCTCTCCTCTCGTTTTTATTTCCCCGGCTTACTGTAACAGTCTTGATGCCATACATATAAAGCAACTTCCATGCCAAACAAAAAAAGCCATACATTTACCATTTTTTCGCTCAAAATAGACAATTTTTCACTCCCGTCATTGACTTTTTTGTGATATATGTATAATATATTTGATATCTACTGTATAAATATTTTTACAAGCGAAGGCAGACAGCCATGGAATCATATTTCCGGGAGGTTTTTTCATGCTTGAGAACTATATTGACCAGATCATCACCATGGGCACTCTGGCGGATTCTGTTACGATCATTGACGATCAGCAGATCATCCGCCACTTCCAGCCCTTCAATCCAGATATAGTCCCCTTTACTGCTTCAGATGTGGTCGGAACGCATTTCCGTTCAACGTTTCTGGATGTGGATCCTGCGGACAGCGGAGTGCTGAGGGCTCTCCATGGAGAATCTACTATCAGCAGGGCATATACCCACCTGCTGTTCAATGGTCAGCGATCCAGCGGCATTGAATCGATCTTCCCGATCCGTATGGGGGATTCGATCATCGGCTCCATCAGTGTAAGCCGCTTTTTAAGCAGTCCCAACCGCTTCCTTGATGTGAAGGACGATCCGTCCGTCTCTCCAGACCTGGCAGAAATCCCGGATATGATCGGCAATTCTCCCGCCATGCAGACTCTGAAAAGACAGATCCTCCGGGTTGCCCGTACCGACGCAAATGTTCTGATCTGCGGGGAAACAGGGACAGGAAAGGAGTTGGTGGCCCATGCGGTCCACACGGCCAGTCCCAGGTGTAAACGCCTTTTCTACCCGCAGAACTGTGCGGCCATCCCCTCATCTCTTCTGGAAAGCACCTTTTTTGGTTCAGAAAAAGGGGCATACACAGGCTCCGTACACTCCAAAGGGATCCTGGAGCAGGCCGATGGAGGCACCGTTTTTCTGGATGAGATCAACTCCCTCGATCCGGCCGTCCAGGGAAAGATCCTGCGGGCCCTGGAGACCAAAAAGCTCCGCCGTCTGGGAGGCACCAGGGAGATCCAGAGTGATTTCCGTATTGTTTCAGCCATGAACGAGGACCCCTTCGCCTGCATGAGATCCGGGAAAATACGCAATGACCTGTTTTTCCGCCTGAGCACAGTGATCCTGGAGGTCCCCCCGCTCCGCCAGCGCCGGGACGATATCCCCCTGCTGGCTGAATATTTTTTAAAAAAATTCTGTCCCCAGGGTCCCGGCAAAACACTGTCCCAGGACACTGCCGCCCTGTTATCCGGCTACCACTGGCCCGGCAATGTCCGCGAGCTGAAAAATGCCATTGAGTACGCCTGTATTTTTGCAGAGTCCTCTGAGATCACTCCAAAAGATCTTCCCAGCTATATCACCCGTACTGCTCCCGCAGACAGCGCCGGATGTACCGCTGGCCCGGCCCCATCCTCTGCCAGTCTTAAAACTCTGATGGAGCAGTATGAAGCAAATCTCTTAAGCCGGCGCATGGCTGCCTGCGGCAACCGCTCCCGCCTGGCCCGGGAACTGGGCATCACCCGTCAGACCCTTTTAAACAAGCTTTCCAAATATGGACTCTTATAGAAAAAACACCGGCTCCGCTCCCTTTAAAAGGGCTTGCGGAGCCGGTGTTTTCCAGCTCACTGCTTCTTCAATTTTCTCTACTTCCCAGCCTCCGCATAAAAGCATGCCGCCTTATGTCCGCCAAAGTCCCGCATTTCCGGCCGGGACTTTCCGCACTCCTCCGTGGCCATGGGACAGCGCCCCTTGAAGGGACAGCCCGCCGGGGGATTGATGGGCGTGGGCAGCTCGCCCTCCAGCTTGATCCGGGACCGGGACTTGGCCACGTCAGGATCCGGAATGGGAATTGCCGACAGAAGGGCCTTTGTATACGGATGGATCGGATGCTCGTATACCTGGTCCGCCGGCCCCTCCTCCACCAGATGGCCCAGATACATGACGCCGATCCGATGGGAAATATAGTTGACCATGCTCAGATCATGGGCCACGAACAGGTAGGAGATCCCCAGCTCGTTCTGTATCTCCTTTAAGAGATTGATGATCTGGGCCTGGATGGAAACGTCCAGAGCTGAAATGGGCTCGTCACAGATGATGAATCTGGGATTCAGGGCCAGGGTCCTGGCAATGGAGATCCTCTGCCTCTGGCCTCCGGAAAACTCGTGGGGATACCGGCGGATATGGTCCGGCTTTAAGCCCACGGTCTTTAAAAGCTCTGCGGCCCGGTCCTCCCGGTCCTTGGAGGAATCTAAGATCCCGTGGATCTCCATGGGCTCTTTAATGATCTCGCCCACGGTCATTCTGGGATTTAAGGATGCGTAGGGATCCTGGAAGATCATCTGCACCTCTTTCCGGAAGTGCTTTTCCTCCTCCTTCCCCAGCCTTGCGATATCCTGGCCCTTATAAAGGATCTTCCCTCCGGTGGCCGGGTAGATCTTTACCAGGGTGCGGCCCAGAGTGGACTTTCCGCAGCCCGATTCTCCTACCAGGCCGTAGGTCTCTCCCTCGCCCACATAAAAGCTCACGTCGTCCACAGCCTTTACGATCTGCTTCGGGGAAAACAGGCCCTTGGTCACGTCAAAATGCGTCTTTAAATGGTCAACCTGAAGAAGCGGGGCCTTCTCTCCTGCCGCTTCCTTTCTGATCTCTGCATCAGCCATGGTTCTCCCCCTTTCTCCTGTTGGCCTCCTCCAGCCAGCAGGCGCACTGGTGGGTGGCGGAATATGTAGTCACCTCCGGCATATAGAGCTTACATACCTTCATGGCCTCCGGGCACCGGTCCACAAAGGGACATCCGGCCGGCGGCTTTAAAAGATCCGGCGGAGAGCCTGCAATGGGCTTCAGCTTCTCCTTCTTTTCCGGATTGTGGACACACTGTAAAAGTCCCCTGGTATAGGGGTGCTTCGGATCGTAGAAGATCTCCCGGTCGCTGCCGGATTCCACGATCTTTCCTCCGTACATAATAAGGATCCGGTCACAGAGACTGGCCACCACACCCAGATCGTGGGTGATCATGATCACCGAGGAATTCATTTTTTCCTTCATATCCCGGATCAGATCCAGCACCTGGGCCTGGATAGTCACGTCCAGGGCCGTGGTGGGCTCGTCGGCAATGATGAGCTTCGGATTGTTGGCCAGGGCAATGGCAATGATGATCCTCTGGCGCATGCCGCCGGAAAATTCATGGGGATACTGGTTCAGCCGCTTTTCCGGAGACGGGATCCCCACCTGCCCCATAAGTTCAATGGCACGGGCACGGGCTTCGGCATCCGTCACCTTCTGGTGATTTTTAATGACCTCTGTGATCTGCTTTCCGATCTTCACCACAGGATTTAAAAAGGTCATGGGATCCTGGAAGATCATGGCCATCTGATTGCCGCGGATCTGATCCATGGCCGCCTCATAGGCCTTATGGTCCGGGAAGGCGCTTTCTGTGATCTCCTGTCCATTTAAGGAAACGCTGCCGCCAGTGATGGAGCCGTTTCCGGCCAGAAGGCCCATGACCGAATACATGGTCACGCTCTTTCCGCTTCCGGATTCACCTACAATGCCCACAGCCTCCGATTCTCCCACAGAGAAGCTGATGTCCCGCACCGCATGGACCGTACCCTGGTCGGTATGAAAGTCTACACACAAATTTTTTACGTCCAATAATGCCATGGTACACCTCCTAACGGTTCTTGGGATCCAGCGCTTCTCCCACGCCGTCGCCGATAAAGTTTAAGGAAAGCACGGTGAGGCAGATGGCAAGCACCGGCCACACGATCTGTAAGGGATAGCTCTGGATCACCGATCTGGCCTCGCTGGCCAGGGTTCCCCAGCTGGCCTGGGGCAGGGAGATGCCGATTCCGATGAAGGCCAGGAAGGACTCGGTGAAAATGGCCTCTGGCACCATTAAGGTGGTGGAAACGATGATGGGGCCCATACAGTTGATGATCAGATGCTTAAACAGGATCCGGAGCTTTCCGGCGCCGATGACATAGGCCGCCAGGGCAAACTCCTGCTGCTTTAAGGTCTGCACCTGGGTACGCACCTGCCTGGCCATTCCGATCCAGGAGGATACGCAGATGCCTAAAAGCACAGAGCCGATGTTGGAGCCGAATACCATCATGATAAGGATCACGTAGAGCATGGACGGGATGGAATAAATACAGTCGATGATCCGCATCATGACCATGTCCACCTTTCCTCCCACAAAGCCGGAGATGCCGCCGTATACCACGCCGATGATCAGGTTTAAAAATGCAGCCACAAAGCCCACAGCCAGGCTGATCCTGGCTCCGAACATCAGGCGTACCAGGATATCCCGGCCCAGCTTATCGGTCCCCAGAAGGTGGGACGCCGACGGAAGGGCGTTGCGCAGGTCCAGATCCTGGGCGTCATATGTATAAGGGGATACCATGGGTACAAAAATGGCCAGAAGGATCATGATGGATAAAAATACCAGACCTCCCAGGGCCAGCTTATTCTTTTTAAAGCACCGCCAGGCGTCCTGCAGATAGGTCTTGCTCTCCATGGCGATAAATTCCGTATTCTTCTCGCTGTCGTCCAGTTTTTCAAACATGGAATCGTCCAGGAGTACCTTTGTCTCTTCCATTTTACCGCCTCCTATCTGCCAAGCTTGATCCGCGGGTCGATCATCGCGTTGGCTATGTCTGTGATGATGTTTGCAATAATAATGAACGCTCCGTAAAGGATCGTCAGGGCCATGATCATGGTATAGTCACGGTTGGTGATGCTGGTGACGAACTCCGCGCCGATGCCGGGAATGGAATACAGGCTCTCAATAACGAAGCTGCCCGTAAGCAGGGTGGCGATCATGGGGCCCGCATAGGTGATCACCGGGAGCATGGCATTTTTTAAACCATGGCGCAGGATCACCAGCTTTTCCGGCGTACCCTTGGACCGGGCCAGAACCATGTAGTCCTGCTTCATCACTTCACGCAGGCTGGAGCGCACCAGCCTGGCGATCATGGAGATGGGGGCAAAGGACATACCCACGGCCGGAAGGATATAGTGGAGGGGACTGTCCAGTCCCACAAAGGGAAGCCACTGGAGCACCACGCCGAACAGAAGGAGCAGCAGCACCGACAATAGGAAGCCGGGCATGCTGACTCCCGCCGTGGCGATGACCAGTACCAGGTTCGCCAGCCATTTTTTCTTCGTAAACGCCGCCACAGTCCCCAGAAAGATCCCTGTCACCAGGGCAAAGGTGATGCTGACCGCACCCAGGCGCATGGTATAGGGAAGGCCGTTTTTAATGATCTTATCGATGCTCTTTCCCTTTCTGTAAATGGATACGCCGAAATCGCCCTTGGCGGCATTTTTTAAATACATCACGTACTGCTCAGACACAGGCTTATCCAGTCCATATTTTTCATAAAGCCGCTCCTTCACCTTGGCCGGAAGCTTGCTGGTCTCTCCGGCAAAGGGTGAGCCGGGGATCACATGCATCAGGAAAAAGGTGACAGTGGCCAGAAGGAACAGGGTGAAAGCGCCCACTGCCAGGCGCTTTGCAATATACTTTAACATTCGCTTTTTTCTCCTTTAAGATACAGATCAAACCAGCCGTTCATCTCCTGTAAGCGGCGCATCCGGTGCAGGGGCTTTCCGCTTCTGGAGAGCTCATGGTTCTCTCCCTCGAACAGCACGGCCTTAGAGGGTACTCCGTGGTATTTGATGGCCGCGAACATCTGCATTCCCTCTGACAGGGGGCAGTTATAATCCTTTAAGGAATGGATGAACATGGTCGGCGTCTTTACCCGGTCTGCGTAAGCCACCGGAGAGCGCTCCCACAGCTCCTTGGGAGCCGTCCACGGCGTCTTTCCTCCGTTTTCGTTGACGTCAAAGGAAAATCCGATCTCGCTGCAGCCAAAATCACTGAGCCAGTTGGAGAAGCTCCTCTGGCTTACGGCAGCCGCGAACCGGTCCGTGTGGCCGATGATCCAGTTGGTCATCCAGCCGCCGTAGCTGCCGCCGGTGACACCGATCCGGGCCGGATCGATGGCAGGATACTGTTCACATACGTGATCCACAAACTCCATGAAATCCTGGAAGTCGATGGTGCCGTATTTTTCTCTCAGATCCGCGAACTCGTCGCCGCGGCCGTCGCCGCCCCTGGGGTTGCAGAGCATGACGAAATATCCATTGTTGGCGAATACCTGCATCTCATGGAACATGGTATTTCCAAAGGCCACTCTGGGGCCGCCGTGCATATCCAGGATCGCCGGGTACTTCTTTGAGGGATCGTAATCCTTGGGAAGGATCACCCAGCCGTCGATGTCCACGCCGTCGGAATCCGTAAAGCCCGCCGGATGGAGCTCACCCACATACCGGTCCTTTAAGGCCGCACCGTTAAGATCAGAAATCTGGCGGTATGTATGAGAGACAGAATCATAGAGGTAGATCTCCTGGAGCTTTCCGGGCGTTCTTCCCACCATGGCGAAGCCGCCCTCCACCTGGCAGAAGCATTCCACGGAGCCGTCAAAGTCCACTGCCGTGGAAACACAGCCGTCCTTTGCGGAAAGCACCGGTCCCCTGGTGCGGGCGCAGGAGGTAAAGTACGGGATACCTTCCTTCACCAGGAATTTTTTTCCTCCTCCCAGGGAGATATCCCCAGTGGGAACAGAGCCCACAGAATTTCCGTGCTTTGCAAAAAGCGCTGCTTTTCCATTTTCCCATACGTAAAGATCCGGATACTGGCCGCTGCCGTATTTGTCCATGGTGCTTCCGGCAAAGAACACCTTCAAGTCCCGGCCCTCTCCGCAGCAGCCGAAAAGACCGATGTGCATGTCTCCGTCCTTCACGTATTCCGTAGTGGTCTTTGTCCGGCAGTCGTAGCCGTACATGCCGTTCTTCATGGGCAGCACCTGGTCATAGGAAACGCCGGTGTACACAATGGTCTCCCCGGAAATCTCAAAGCCGCTTACGGCAAACAGGGGAGCTGTCACCCGCTCACAGACTCCTTCTGCTTCCTGGTAAGTAAACAGGGTATTTCTGAACCTGGACACAAAATATGCGCCGTTCTCCCAGTAGGGAAGCTCCTCGATGATATGGTAGTCCTGGTATTCCTTCAGGCCGTCCTCGTCCTCCGGCTTATTAAGATCCACTGTGGCGGAAAATACGTAGGAGCCATCGGCCATTTTTTTCATGTCATTGACGGAATATGGGATATCAAAGGCCCGTTCTGCCTCTCCTCCCTTTAAGGAAAGGCGGTAGAACACCGTCTTTTCCTTTCCGTCCTTTGCCTTGTCCTCGTGTTTTCTCACTGAGGAGAACAAAAGCGTATCCTCGCTGTCAAATAAAAGATGGGATTCCGCGCCAAAGGAAGTCAGTTTCCTGACTTCCCCTGTGCAAAAATCCGCGATATATGCCCATGAATCATAGCTGTTCTTTTCCTTATTGGCCTGCCTTGCCAGGAAAGCCGCCTTTTTCCCCGACGGGGATGCCACGATCCCCGACAGAAACTTATAATCCAGTAAATCGCTGATTTTTAACTTTTCCATGACCGTTTTTTAGTCCTCCTATTCAAAATATCCGTAAGAGTAGATCGGAACATCGCCCGGCGTCATGTAAACGCCCTTCAGGTTCTCTTTCTTTAATGCCGGCTCGTTGAAATCAAATAACGGGATCACATATACCTGCTCCTCCACCAGATACGTTTCGATCTCATGGAGCTTGTTCATATATTCAGTCCTGTCAACGATCTTTGTCACGTCTGTCATCATCTGGTCGTAGGTATCGTCCGCCACGGCCGCCACCGGCTGCATGGCCTGGGTCCACTGGTTTAAGAACTCGGACGGATCGTTGGTGCACATAAGCGCATAACGGGCCATCTCAAAGTCGCCCTGGTCGATCTGGTCGTAGAACACGCCGGACTCAACCACTTCCAGCTCCACATTGACGCCCACGGCCTTCCACATCTGCTCTAACATCTGGGCCACATCGGCGTGGATGGAGTTGTTGGAATATTTATACTTTAAAGTCAGGGGATTGGATTCGTCATAGCCGGCTTCCTTTAAGAGCTCCTTGGCCTTTTCCGGATCGTATGCCTGGTAAAGCTGCTTTGCATCTCCTTCTTTACGGAAATCGTCCTCTGCTCCCTTCATTCCAAAAGGAACGTATCCGTAAAGGGGCGTATAGAAGTTGCCGGCATTGATGGCCTTCACGATCTCGTCCCGGTTAATGGAAATAGCCAGGGCGCGGCGCACATTCACATCCTTTAATGCCTCCGGTCCCTTTTCCCCGGAGTTTAAGTCGATGGAGTATACCGACTGCTGGGGACGGTTCCACAGCTCATTCTGGTTCTCATAGGTGGAAACGATGGAGGCGCTGATGGCCAGGGCCGCATCCAGATCGCCGGTCTTGAAGGCTGCCGCCTGGGCATCCATATCGGGCATTACCTGGAAGGTGATCTCATCCACCGTTACATTCTCTGCATCGTAGAAGCTTTCATTTTTTGTAAGGACCACCTTCTCATTCTCATTGCAGTAGTCCAGCACATAGGCGCCAGTCACCGGGTATCCCGGCTCCACAGCCCACTCAGAAAATCCGGCCTCTGCCACATCCTCTCTTAAAGGAAGGAAGCCGCCGCCGCATAAAAGGCCTGTGAAGAATGCACAGGGTGTTTTTAAATGATACACCACCGTTGTATCATCCAGAGCCTCCACACCGGCAAAGGAGAAGGTCTCCAGATCCACCTCTGTATCTGCCAGATACTCTTCTGCGCCTTCCAGATAGCGGACCATCTTATCTGTAACGAAGCCGTTTTCTGCACCGTAGGTCAGGTTCCTGTTGATCCCAAAAACAAAATCGTGGGCTGTAATGGGCTCACCATCGCTCCATACCAGGCCGTCCTTTAATTTGATTGTATAGGTAAGGCCGTCCTCGCTGACCTCCGGCTCTCCGGCTGCCAGATCCGGCACCACGCTGCCGTCCTCTAATTTTTTATACAGACCGGCATACATATGAGCCAGGGCATACCGATTGACTGTCTCCGTGGAAAGGCCCGGATCCAGAGTCGTAAACTGCTGGCCAACGCCGACGGTAATGGAAACCGGCTCTCCGTCTCCCTTTTCTGCCGCAGAGGTATCTGCCTCTTTGGATGTTTCTTTGGATGCTTCTTTTGATGTCTCTCCGGACTGGGAGCTTCCGGAATCACCGGAGCCGCTGTTTCCGCATCCGGCCAGAAAACTCATACACATGGAAGCCGCAAGAACGGCTGAAAGGACCTTCTTTTTCATATCTGCTCTCCTCCTTATGTCACTGTCTGAATGTTTATGCATGCTATTATACGACTATATGAATAAAAATGCAAGCACATTTTATAAATATAATAGCCCCGGAACAGTCTTTTCTGCATTTTCCTGCATAACTGACTGTTCCGGGGCTTAAAATATACGGATTATTCCTGGATCTGGATCCCTCTGGGACCTACATGAGTCGCAAATACGATCTGGGTACTGGTCTTTCCAAATTTCTGAAGCTGTCCCAGAAAGGTATCCAGCTTCATGGTACTTTCAAAGGCTGCTTTCATGATCACCGAATATTCACCGGTCACACTGCTGCATTCCAGTATATTCGGTATGGACTCTGCATATTTGTAAAATTTATTCTTGTCCTCCGGCTGGACGTTCAGATTGATGTACGCCAGGATATGGTATCCCATCCGGATAGGGCTCACCTTTGCCTCATAGCCCAGGATGATCCCGTCGTTCTCCATCCGCTCGATCCTGGCGGATACTGCCGGAGAGGATAAAAATGTTTTTTCTGCAATGGTCTTTAAGGAAAGCCGTCCATTCTGCTGCAGAAGCTTCAGGATCTCCTTATCTACACGGTCGATCATACGTTATTCTCCTTTAAACCGATCTCGCCATGGTACACCTCCACGGCCGGACCAGTCATATAGACCCGGTCGTTCTCCCGGTCCCAGCGGATATTTAAAACGCCTCCCAGAAGCTCCACATCCACCTGGCTTCCGGTCTTTCCGTTTAAGGCGCAGGCCACAGCCACGGCGCAGGCTCCGGTGCCGCAGGCCAGGGTCTCTCCCGAGCCCCGCTCCCAGACCCGCATGATCACATGGCTCTCATCCACTACCTGGACGAACTCTGTGTTAGTCCTTCCCGGAAAGCGCTCATGGGACTCAAAGGCCGGTCCGATCTCCTTCAGATCCATCTCCTTCACTCCGTCCATGAACACCACTGCGTGGGGATTTCCCATGGAAACTCCTGTAAACGCATATTCCTTTCCCAGGACCGTGATGGCTTCCCCGATCTCTGAGGTCTGCTCCGGACGGCCCATATCCACGGTCACCGTCTCCACTTTTCCGTCTCTGACATGAAGGCTTAAATGGCGGATCCCCGCCAGAGTTTCCACGTCGATCTCTGTTTTATCCACAATGCCATGATCGTAAACGTACTTCCCCACACAGCGGATGCCGTTGCCGCACATGGTCCCCTGGGAACCGTCCAGATTATACATATCCATCTGGCAGTCTGCCTTCTCTGACGGCTTTATGAGGATCAGTCCGTCAGAGCCGATCCCGAAATTCCGGCTGCTGACGAACCTGGCCGTCTCCTCCGGATGTTCCACTGTCTCCTCAAAGCAGTTTACATAGACATAGTCGTTTCCCAGTCCCTGCATTTTTGTAAATTTCATTTTTCTACTCTCCGATATGCTCCATCCCCTGGGCGAGGATTGTTTCTATGTGGCTGTCTGCCAGGGAATAAAGAACGCTCCGGCCATCCCTGCGGAATTTTACCAGACGCATCTGCTTCAGGATCCGGAGCTGGTGGGAGATCGCCGACTGGCCCATATTTAAAAGGCTGGCGATGTCGCAGACGCACAGCTCCGACTGGCTTAAGGCATAAAGGATCCGGATCCTGGTGGAATCCCCGAACACACGGAAAAATTCCGCCAGCTGCTGGAGCTCGTCTCCCTGGGGCATCACGTCCATGACCTGCTTTACCACCTGCTCGTGGACGTGGATAAAATCACAGTGGGGGGCTATTTTTTCGTCCTCTTTTCTTCCCATTCTCTTCCCTCTTTTAGCGGACCAGAAGCTTACTGATCTCGAACTGCTCCTCTGAGATATCCTTCGTCATGTTCAGCGCTTCCTGGATATCGTAATCCACAAACCGGCCGCCTCTGTACGCTACGATCCGGTTGCTCTTTCCTTCCCATAAAAGCTCCGCCGCCTTGGCTCCCATAATGGAGGCGTAGACACGATCCTTACAGGTAGGGGTGCCGCCCCGCTGGATGTGGCCGATGATGGTGGCCCGGGTCTCGATCCCTGTGGCCGCCTCGATCCGTCTTGCCATGGACGTGGAGTGGCCGATCCCCTCGGCGTTGATGATGATGTGGTGTTTTTTGCCGCGCTTTCTGTTTTCAATGATGCGGTTGATGAGATACTGCTCATTGCCATCATACCGCTCTGGAAGCAGGATATCCTCGGCTCCGTTGGCGATCCCGCACCACAAGGCAATGTATCCCGCACGGCGGCCCATTACCTCGATGATGCTGCACCGCTCATGGGAGGTGGACGTATCCCTTACCTTATCAATAGCCTCCATGGCTGTGTTGACAGCTGTATCAAAACCGATGGTATAATCGGTACATGCGATGTCAAGGTCAATGGTTCCCGGAAGTCCGATGGTATTGATCCCCAGGGCAGAAAGTTTTCCCGCTCCCCGGAAGGAACCGTCACCGCCGATGACAACGACTCCGTCGATGCCATGCTTCCTGCAGATCTCTGCACCCATCTTCTGGCCTTCCTCCGTCTGGAACTCTTCACAACGCGCTGTATAAAGGATCGTGCCTCCCCGGTTGATGGTATCGGCAACGCTGACGCTGTCCATATCCACGATCTCTTCCTGGAGAAGTCCCGCATATCCTCTCATGATGCCCTTTACCTTGAGGCCTTTATTGATGGCCGTCCTTACGACTGCACGGATCGCCGCGTTCATTCCGGGCGCGTCGCCGCCGCTTGTCAGTACGCCGATGGTCTTAACCTCTTTTTTTGCCATATGTTCATTCCTCCAAATTACCTGCATGCTCATTGATGCCTAATCCCTAGTTTAATCTATTTTATCCCGCTTTTCAATGGTTTTTTGCACAACTTTGACATTTTTTTCACCAAGTAAAGTGTACAGTTCCTCCAAAAGCCTTCCCTGGGCGTTGATGGCCCAGCTGGGAGACAGCCGTCTGAGCTTTCTCTCCTTCTTCAGATACATGACCACCCGGTCCTTCCCCTCGGATTCCCGAAGGACCGCCATGACGCTGTCCACGGTCCTTTCATAAAACTCCTGGTCCTCAAACTGGAGCCACAGCTCGTTGGGAATGGCGGAAAACGGGATCACTTCCTCACATACCAGCTTTCCCACCGGATCGTCTCCAATGGAAGCCCGGCCCCGTAAAAAGACCTTGGAATCCTCCGTCAGATACTGCTTGTTTTTCTCATAGATCTTCGGAAAGACCAGGGCCTCCACGGTCCCCACCATGTCCTCCAGGGACACAAAGGCCATCAGCTGGCTGGTGCGGGTGGTCTTTACCTTTTTGGCCGTGATCATGCCTCCCACCACCACAATGGAATTGTCCTCCACCACCGTATGGCCGTCCTCATCCACGATGAAATCTGAGGTCCGGGCCGTCACGTTCTTCTGCCACAGCTCCTGGTATGCCTCCATGGGATGGCCGCTGACGTAGATCCCCAGGGTCTCCTTTTCAAAGGCCAGAAGTGTCTCCTTATCAAATTCCCCCACATCCGGGAAGGACACCTGGAAATTGCCTTTGTCTTCCTCCGGCGCAATGTCGAAGAAGCTCATCTGCCCCTCCATCACTGTCTTTTTCTCCCGTGCCTTGTTTTCCAGGAGCTCCGATGAAACGTACAGCTTCTGCTTCCTGGTGCCTGGAAGGGAATCCAGGGAACCGGATTTTATGAAGCTCTCCAGGGTCCTCTTATTGACCTCCCGGTTGGACATCCTGGATACAAAATCCTCCAGGGTGGAAAACGGCCCGCCCGTCTCCCGCTCGGAGATGATCACGTCCACCACAGCCCGGCCCACGCTCTTAATGGCCGAAAGCCCGTAGCGGATGCTGTTCCCGGAAACGGAAAAGCCGCTCACGCCCTCGTTGATATCCGGGGGCAGGATCCCGATCCCCATGTTCCGGCAGGCCAGGATATATTCTGACACCTTTGTGACATTATCCATGATGGAGGTCATAAGGGCGGCCATGAATTCCCTGGGATAGTAGTATTTTAAATAGGCCGTCTGATAGGCCACCACGGCGTAGGCCGCCGCATGGGACTTATTGAAGGCGTATTTGGCGAAATCCGTCATGTCGTCAAAGATCTGGTTGGCCGTCTTTTCGTCGATGCCGTTGGCCGCACAGCCCTTTACTCCCTCTTCCTCGTTGCCGTAAACGAAATTCTTCCGCTCCCTGGCCATAACGTCCGCCTTTTTCTTGGACATGGCACGGCGCACCAGGTCGCTCCTTCCCAGGGTATACCCGGCCAGGTCCCGGACGATCTGCATGACCTGCTCCTGGTACACGATACAGCCGTAGGTGGGCTTTAAGATATGCTCCAGCTGGGGGCAGGTATAGGTGATGGCCGCTGGATCGTTCTTTCCCTTTAAATATTTGGGGATGAAATCCATGGGGCCCGGGCGGTACAGGGAGATCCCGGCGATGATGTCCTCCAGGCTCTCCGGCTTCAGCTCCTTCATGAAGCTCTTCATTCCGCCGCTCTCCAGCTGGAACACACCGTCATCCTTTCCTGTTCCGATGGACTCCATGACCTTTTTATCATTGAAATCAATGTGGTCCAGATCCAGCTTTACTCCGTGGTCCTTCTGGATCATGGCCACGGCGTCCTGGAGCACGGTCAGGGTCCTGAGCCCCAGGAAATCCATTTTCAAAAGTCCCAGCTCCTCCAGTGTGGTCATTGTAAACTGGGTGGTGATGGTGCCGTCGGAGCCCCGGGACAGGGGGACGTATTCATCGATGTTCGTCCGGCTGATGACCACTCCGGCCGCATGCATGGACGTATGCCTGGGAAGCCCCTCCAGCCGTCTGGACATGTCGATGAGCTTATGGACCTGCTCGTCGGTATCGTAAAGGCCCTTGAGCT
This sequence comes from Pilosibacter sp. YYHA0881, assembly GCF_051602715.1. Classification (GTDB taxonomy): domain Bacteria; phylum Bacillota; class Clostridia; order Lachnospirales; family Lachnospiraceae; genus Alitiscatomonas; species Alitiscatomonas aceti. The sequence goes on along the minus strand of NZ_CP175657.1, from coordinate 3,197,742 downwards.
CCGGATTTTTCTTTAAGGCCAGGTCCAGGGTGATGTTTAACTCCGCCGGGACCATTTTGGAGACCTGGTCGCAGAGGCTGTACGGCAGGTCCATGACCCTTCCCACGTCCCGGATCACGCCCCGGGCCGCCAGGGTACCAAAGGTGACGATCTGGGCCACCTGGTCTTTTCCGTATTTCTCCACCACGTAGTCGATGACCTCCTGGCGGCGTTCATAGCAGAAATCCACGTCAATATCCGGCATGGACACCCGCTCCGGGTTCAGGAACCGCTCGAACAGAAGCTGGTAGCGGATGGGATCGATGTTGGTGATCTTTAAGCAGTAGGAAACGATGCTGCCGGCTGCGGAGCCGCGGCCAGGGCCCACGGCGATCCCATGGGATCTGGCAAAGTTTATGAAATCCCATACAATAAGGAAGTAATCCACATAGCCCATGCTCTTTATGACGCCCAGCTCATATTCCAGCCGCTCCTTTAAGGTCCCGTCGTCCTCCGGATACCGCTCCTTAAAGCCTTCGCTGCACAGATGGTTTAAATAGCCCCAGGAATCGTAGCCCTCCGGCACCTCATAGCGCGGCAGCTTTGTGACGCCGAACTCGATCTCCACGTTGCACCGCTCTGCGATCTTTGCCGTATTGTCAATGGCCTCGGGGATGTAGGAAAACAGCTCCCGCATCTCCTCCTCGGATTTCACATAATACTGGCCGCCCTCATACCGCATCCGGTTTTCATCGGCCACCTTTTTTCCCGTCTGGATACATAACAGGATATCGTGGGCCTCCCAGTCCTCGGCGTTGATATAGTGGCAGTCATTGGTGGCTGCCAGGGGGATATCCAGCTCTCTGGAAAGGCGGATGATCCCCTGGTTCACCTGGCGCTGCATGGGGATCCCGTGATCCTGGAGCTCCAGGAAATAATTTCCCCGTCCAAAGATCTCCTGGTATTTTAAGACGGCCTCCTTCGCCTCCTCGTAAAGCCCCCGCGCCAGGAACCTGGGCACCTCTCCGGCCAGACAGGCGCTTAAGGCGATGATCCCCTTATGGTACGTCTTAAGTACCTCCATATCCACCCGGGGCTTATAATAAAAGCCGTCCACATATCCCTTGGAAACGATCTTCATCAGATTCTGATAGCCTTCGTTATTTTCCGCAAGAAGCACCAGATGGTAATACCGGTCCTCGCCATGGACATTTTCCCGGTCAAACCGGGAGCCAGGGGCCACGTAGACCTCACAGCCTAAAATGGGCTTGATCCCCGCCTCCCTGGCTGCCCGGTAAAAATCAATGACGCCGTACATGGCCCCGTGGTCGGTGATGGCCATGCTGTCCATTCCCAGCTCCTTTGCCCTGACCGCCAGCTCTTTTATTTTACTGGAACCGTCCAGGAGACTGTACTCCGTATGGACGTGTAAGTGTGTAAAAGCCATCTGCTGCCTCCTCCGTTAAAAAGAGGCTGTTTCCTATGGGAAAACAGCCTCCTGGACTTAATTATTGCTCAGATATTTCTCAATATCGTTGATCGCCTTTTCTTCATCTGCTCCGTCAGCCGTAACGACCACCTGTTCACCAACCGGAAGGTCCAGTGTCATCATCCCCATGATGCTTTTGGCATTGACTTTTTTATTGTCGCTCTGAACATAAATCCTGCTTTCATAGCTGCTCGCAAGCTGAACCAGCATTGCAATCGGACGTGCCTCCAGACCGGAAGCCAATTCAATAGTAACGGTCCGTTTTGTCATAACAATCCTCCTCATAACACATGGACAGCAAACCTCACTGTCCAGCTCCCTGCTCCTCCCTCAGGCGTTCTGCCAGTTCGCAGAGCTTTCTCAGCCGGTGGTTGACCCCCGACTTTCCAACAGGCGGTTCCAGGTCTTCACCCAGTTCTTTCAGCGTCGCTTCTGGCTTTTCAAGCCGCGCCCTGGCGATCTGCGCCAGCCCTGGCGGCAGGCTCTCAAACCCGGCCGTATCCCGAATGAAAACAATATCGTTGATCTGCTTCACCGCAGCGGACACCGTTTTGTTGATGTTGGCCGTCTCACAGTTTACCTGGCGGTTGACGTTTCCTCTCATCTCCTTCAGGATCCGGATATTTTCCAGCTCCATAAGTGACAGGTGGGCTTCCATCACATTCAGCATGTCGACGATCTGACTTCCCTCTTTAATATATGCCACATAGTACCGTTTCCGCATGACAATTTTTGCCTCTATGTCAAAAGTCGCCATAATGGACTGGATCTGCCTGGCCTTGGACTCCGTGGCACAGACGATCTCAAAGTGATAAAACTTTTCCGGATCGCTGATGGAGCCGGACGCCAGGAAGGCGCCTCTTAAAAACGCGCGGCGGCAGCATGGATTCTGTACCACCACGTTTCCAACCACCGACAGGTTTTCTCCGATCTCCCCATCTTCGGAAAGCAGCTTTGTGGCCTTCAATACCCGGAGCGCATCCTCGTGCTGTTTTACACAGACGGAATAGACCCGGTTCTTTCCCAGGTGCGCATTCCGGCGTATCGATATGTCAGCTTCTATATTAAATGTTTTTTTCAATAAAGTAAAGCACTTTCTTGCAACTGTTACATTTTCCGTATGGATCTTGATGGTATACCGGTCGTCCCCCGATATCTGGATCCCTCCGCAAAGGCTCAGGATCGCCGCGATCTCTGCGATCTGACAGTGCCTGGCAGGACTCATCTGCCGGGACAGCTCCTCCTTGATTCTGGCAGAAAATGACATCTATCTCACTCCATCCACATCTGCATCCCGGTGCTCCATGCGCACCTCGTACCGTTCCGCCTCTTTCAGGCGCTTAAATACCTCATGGGCAATGGCCACAGACCGGTGCTTCCCTCCAGTGCAGCCCACGGCGATCACTAACTGGTTCTTCCCCTCCTGCTCATACCTGGGGATCAGGAAGCGGAGAAGGTCCATGAGCTTTTCTAAAAATTCTGCGGCCGTACCGCCCTGCATCACATAGTCCCGCACCGGCTCCTCCATCCCCGTATGGAACCGCAGCTCCTCCACATAATAGGGATTTGGCAGAAACCTCACGTCAAATACCAGGTCCGCATCCGACGGGATCCCATATTTAAAGCCAAAGCTCAGGACTGTGATAAACAGGCTGCTCTTTTCCCGGTCCCTGGAAAAGAGCGTCCGGATCTCCTTTTTCAGCTCCTTTGTAAGGAGCTTGCTGGTATCCAGCACATAGTCGGCCTCGTCCTTTAAAAAGGCCAGCTTCTCCCTCTCCAGGCTGATGCCCTTTTCCACCCGGCCGGACCGGGACAGGGGATGGCTCCTCCTGGTCTCCTTATAGCGTTTTATGAGCACCTGGTCGCTGGACTCTAAAAACAGGATCTCAAAGGGATAGGAATTCTCCCGCCATTTATTGATGATGGTCTGCAGCTGGGGCAGCTCCCGCCCGCTGCGTATGTCGATGCCCAGGGCGATATCACTGGCGTTGTTCTCGTCCCTTAAGGTCAGCTCTGCAAATTTCTCTATGAGCAGGATGGGCAGGTTATCCACACAGTAGAACCCCATATCCTCAAAAAATTTCAGCGCCGTCGATTTGCCCGCGCCCGACATGCCTGTAACAATGATCAGTCTCACGGCCGTTTCCTCCTAAAATCCGCCCAGGAGCTTTACCTCCAGCTCCAGCTCCACTCCGGACTGCTCCTGCACCCGTCTTTTTACCTCCATGCAGAGTCCGTAGATCTCCGACGCCGTGGCCCCGTTCTGGTTGATGACAAAGCCCGCGTGCTTTTCTGACACGGCAGCTCCCCCCAGCGTGAAGCCCTTAAGACCGGCTTCCTGGATCAGCTGGCCCGCAAAATGGCCCTGGGGTCTTTTAAAGGTGCTTCCGGCGCTGGGATATTCCAGCGGCTGCTTTTCCCTGCGCTTTGCGGAAAGCTCGTCCATCCGGGCCTTTATGGCCTCTGGCTCTCCGCGCTTTAAGGCGTATTCTGCCTCCAGCACCACATAGCCGTTTCCCGGGATACAGCTGGTACGGTAGCCCAGCTCCAGCTCCTCTGCCGGGATCCTCTTTATCTGGCCCTCCGGCGTCAGCACCGTGGCGGACAGAAGCACATCCTTTGTTTCCGATCCATAGGCCCCGGCGTTCATGACACAGGCTCCTCCAACGGTCCCCGGGATCCCGGCGGCAAATTCGAACCCTGTAAGGCCGCATTTTAAGGCCAGGCTGGCGGCTCTTGAAAGCAGCACGCCGGAGCCGGCCCGCAGGATCTCTCCCTCGGTCTCCAGCCGGTCAAACCGGCTGGTGCTGACGATGAGGCCCGGATACCCCTGGTCGCTGACCAGAAGGTTGCTCCCGTTTCCCACGATGTACCAGGGCAGTCCGGCCTTTTGGAAGAGGGAGACCAGGGCCCCCAGCTCCTCTGCCGTTTCTGGCTCCGCATACCAGGCAGCCGGTCCACCGGCCCGGAACGAGGTATGCATCTTCATTGGTTCATTGATCCTTATTTCCATGAAACCTCCTGTCAGCTCTTTCTGGCCAGGTTCGCCTGGACCCGGTTATAAAGCTCTTTGGCCGCATTGTAGCCCATTTTTTTCTGGCGGTAGTTGACAGCCGCCGACTCCACGATCACTGCCAGGTTTCTTCCCGGACGGATGGGGATGTCGTGGCAGATCACCTTATTGCCCAGGAACTCCGTATACTGGTCTTCCATGCCCAGGCGGTCGTATTCCTTGCTCTTATCCCACTCCTCCAGACGGATCACCATGTTGATGGACTGGGTATCCTTGACGCTCTCCACGCCGAACAGGGTCTTCACGTCAATGATCCCGATGCCGCGGAGCTCAATGAAATATTTGGTGATATCGGGAGCGGAGCCCACCAGGGTCTCGTCGCTCACCTTCCGGATCTCCACCACGTCGTCGCTCACCAGCCGGTGGCCCCTTTTGATGAGCTCCAGGGCCGCCTCGCTCTTTCCGATGCCGCTTTCCCCCGTAATGAGAACGCCCTCACCGAACACGTCCACCAGAACGCCGTGGATGCTGATGCAGGGAGCCAGCTTGGCCTTTAACCAACGGGTCACCTCCGCCATCACGTCCGAGGTGGGCTTTGCAGAGGACAGGCAGGGAACGCCGTAATGGCAGCAGAGCGCCAGCACGTCCTCACCCGGCTCCTGGCCGCGGCAGAATACGATACATGGGATCTTGCTGGACAAAAGCTTGTCATACATGGCCTTGCGCCGCTCTGTGGTAAGGCCGGAAAGATAAGCCAGCTCCACATTTCCCAGCATCTGGACCCTCTCGTTATCGAAATGATCGTAAAAGCCTGTCAGCTGCAGGGCCGGACGGTTCACGTCCGGATGGGATAAAACGATCTTGTCGGCATCGATCTCCGGCGTAAGATTCCTGAAATCCATTTTTTTTATCAGTTCCGTAATAGTAACCCCGTACATATTATTCTCCTTCCTGGCGATTCATTCCCGGGCTTTCCGGACCGGATCCCTTTCCTTCCGGCTCCCCGTGGAAAAATCCATATACACTTTCTGCTGCCCGCCGGTTCATCCCCTCAGTGGAGGAAAGCTCCTCCAGGCTGGCGTCCCGGATGGCCTCCAGGGATTTAAACCGGCGCATCAGCGCCTTTCTCCTGGCTGGCCCGATGCCCTCAATATCATCCAGGACTGAGCGGACCTGGCCCTGGCTCCGGAGGCTCCTGTGGTATTCGATGGCAAACCGGTGGGCCTCGTCCTGGATCCTGGTGATCAGCTTAAAGCCCTCGCTGTACCGGTCAATGGGGATCTCCACATTCTGGTAATAGAGGCCCCGGGTCCTGTGGTTATCGTCCTTGACCATGCCGCAGACCGGGATGGAGAGCCCCAGACGCTCCAGAACCTTCAAGGCCACATTCACCTGCCCCCTTCCGCCGTCCATCATGATCAGATCCGGGAAGCGTGTGAAGCTCCCGAACCGTTCCATATTTCCCGGATCCCCGTCCGCCGTCTCCATGGCCATAAGCTCTTCCCGCTCTGAAAGACCGTGCTCAAACCGTCTGGTGAGCACCTCCTCCATGGAGGCATAGTCGTTGGGCCCCTGGACCGTTTTGATCTTAAATTTGCGGTAATCGTTGCGCCTGGGCCTTCCGTCCTCATAGACTACCATGGAGCCCACCGACTCAAAGCCGCTGATATTGGAAATATCGAAGGCCTCGATCCGCTTCACTCCAGAAAGCCCCAGCCATTCGCCCACCTGGTTCATGGCTCCGATGGTCTTAAGCTCTTCTCTTTTGATCTTTTCCTTATCCTGGGACAGGACAAGAAGGGCGTTCTTGGCCGCCAGCTCCACTAACCGTTCCTTCTGCCCCTTTTTGGGGATCACAAATTTTACGTTCTGGCCCCGGCGCTTTGTGAGCCACTGGCCCACCAGCCCCATTTCCTCAAATTCCTGCTGGACCCAGACCTCCCTGGGGATAAACGGCGTTCCGGCGTAAAACTGCTTTATGAAACTGCCGATGATCTGGCTGTCGTCTCCGGCCGTGGAGGCCGAAACGTGGAAATGCTCCCGGCCAATGAGCTTTCCGTCCCGGACAAAGAACACCTGGACCACCGCGTCCTCACTGTCCCTGGCCATGGCAATGATGTCCCGGTCCTCCATGCTCTGGCTGGTGATCTTCTGCTTCTGGGCCACCTGCTTTACGCTGTTTAAAAGCTCCCGGTATTCGATGGCCGTTTCAAAATCCATCTCATCCGAGGCCTGCATCATCTTTTCCTCCAGCATGGAGAGGACCGGCTCGTATTTTCCGTTTAAAAAGTCCAGGGTCTGGGCCACGGCCTTTCCATATTCCTCCTGGGAAATATACCCCTGGCAGGGAGCCTGGCACTGCTTAATGTGGTAATTGAGGCAGGGCCGCTCCTTCCCTATATCCTGCGGGAGCCGCCTGGTGCAGGTACGGAGCTTCCACAGCTTATGGATCAGGTCGATGGTATCCTTCACCGCCCCGGCGCTGGTATAGGGGCCGAAATACCGGCACTTATCCTTCTTCATGGTCCGTGAAAACAGGACTCTGGGGAAGGCCTCGTCCATGGTCACCTTGATATAAGGATACGTTTTGTCATCCTTTAACATGGTATTGTACCTGGGACGGTGCTCCTTGATCAGGTTGCACTCCAGGACCAGGGCCTCCAGCTCTGAATCCGTAATGATATACTCGAACCGGGCGATCCGGGACACCATTTTTTCGATCTTGGCCGTCTTGCTCCGGCTTTCCTGGAAATACTGGCGCACCCGGTTTTTCAGGCTTATGGCCTTTCCCACGTAAATGATCTCGTCATGCCTGTCGTGCATGATATAAACTCCCGGCGAAGCTGGGAGTTTTTTCAGTTCCTCTTCTATATTAAAACCGTTCTCGTCTTTCTCTGTCAACGCAGCCGCTCCCCATCAAATTTTTTCAGCATCCGCACATGCTGGCGGATCCCGGAGATCTGCTCTGCCGCCGAATCCCCCTGGGGGCGGATATCCAGGACCATACAGATATCGTCCACTTCCTTCTGCCCCGCCTTCTGGGAAAGCCTGGCCAGAGCCTCCAGCATCTTATCGTAATCCCTCACATCCATGGCGTCAAAAAACTCCAGGAGATGGGGATTCATGGGCTTCTCCTCCTCCGGTTCTTCCCCGGCCTGGATCCCCTGTCCGTCACCCATCCGGCATCCCGGCTCCGTCACCCGCTCAAACCGGTAATCCTGGTCCGCATCCGGATATTTTTCCCGGTCCACCTCTTCCATGAACATGGACAGGGGCCGGACCCAGATCTTAAAATCCCCGTAAAGGGCCTGGTAGACCACCATGGCCTCTCCCGTTTCGGAGTGGGAGGCAACAGCCACGATCTGATACATCTTATTTTTAAAGTGCCGGTAAAACTCTCCCGGCGCTGGTAATCTTCTCTGCTCCATCTGCTCCTCCCTACTGGGCCTCTTCCTTAAAATGATACCGGTTGGCGGCACTCCACAGCATCCACTCATCGTAGCCGGCGTCCTTTACGGCCTGGATCTGCCGCTGGACCTCATTATATCCATAGGGGATATAGTTTCCTTCCCCCAGGTACGAGGCTGTGAAATCCTGGAGCCAGGGCCGGACAATGGCCTGGCTGCTCACATGGCCGTCGGCCTCCGCCGCCTGGTCCATGACCATCTGGGACTTTTTAAGCGCCTCCAGCACAGTTTCATAGGGCATGGTATCCGGATGCTCCAGGCCAAAATTCCCCGGCCCGTAATGGGACGGGTAGATCATGGGACAGATATAATCCAGATGCTTGGCCATCTCCGTATAGACCTGGCCCACGGCCTGGGCGTCGATGTCGCTGCCGATGATCGTTCCGAATACGTCGGCGGACACAAAAAGCCCCTGGGAAGCCAGGTTTTCATAGGCGTACTTTACAAATTCCGTGATCACGTCGGTCTTGCTGCGCCCTCCGGTCACCGCCTCGTCAAAGACCACATCCCTCATGGTCCCCTCGGTGGAAAACCGGATGTAATCGAACTGGACCTCGTCGAAGCCGGCCTCCTTTGCTTCCGTTCCCACCTCCACCAGGTAGTCCCAGACCTCCTTCCGGTAGGGATCCACCCAGGCCATCCCCTGCCGGTCCCTGTAAAGGCTCCCATCAGCCAGATGCAGGCTCCACTCCGGCTTTTTCTCCGCCAGCCAGGGATCCCTGAAGGCCACCACCCGGGCGATCACATACAGGCCCCGTTCCTTCAAAGATGCGATGAGTTCCTTCATATCCTGGACATAGGGACGGCAGGCGCCGATCTCCGATGCCACCGGCGAATCCACCGGACAGGTGATCCGGCCCTGGTCATCCTTAAAGTCAATGACCACCGTATTGATCTCCGTCCCGGCGGCGCTGTCTAAAATATTCTGGAACAGCTCCGTACTTCCAGCCATGGGGCCGGAAATATAGATCCCACGTACCTTCACAGCTTCCCTTCCAGGCAGCGCCGGATTGTTCTCATCCACGATCCTTAAGGATACAGTCCTGTTTTTATCCGGTCCCACATTTTCAATGACCTTGATCCCGCTGGTCTCCTCCTCAACAGGAGCCTCCTCCACGGTTTCTGTCTCCGCCGGACTGGTCTCTTCCTCCGGTGCAGGCCTGGAGCAGCCGGTCAGGGCCAGAAGACCGGCCATGGAAAATGCAAATAACCATTTTTTCATCGTATCGTTCCTTTTCACAAGCAGCTTTCTGCGTATTTTTTTCCGTTATCTCTATACTAACATAAGTATGGGCATTTAGGAAAGAAAAAAATTCAAAAAACCTCTGTTCAAAACCTCCTTTTTGTACGATAATAGGAATGTATGTGAAAATCTATGGCAGATCACAGGAGGAGGAGCATAAAGAAACATGAGAAAACTAGGATTTGACAACAACAAATATCTGGCCATGCAGTCCGATCACATCCGTGAGCGGATCAGCCAGTTTGGAGATAAACTGTACCTGGAATTCGGTGGAAAGCTTTTTGACGACTACCATGCCTCCCGGGTGCTTCCGGGTTTTGAGCCCGACAGTAAGCTGCGGATGCTGATGCAGCTTTCCGATCAGGCGGAGATCATCATTGCCGTCAGCGCCGCCGATATCACGAAAAACAAGATCCGCTACGATCTGGGCATCACCTACGATGTGGACGTTCTGCGGCTCATCCACGCCTTTACGGACCGGGGGCTCTATGTGGGAAGCGTAGTCATCACCCACTACTCCGACCAGCCGGCCATCCTCCAGTTTAAGACAAAGCTGGAAAAAATGGGGATCCGTGTATACCGCCACTACACCATCGACGGCTATCCCAGCAATATCCCCCTGATCGTCAGCGACGACGGCTTTGGAAAAAACGACTATATCGAGACAGAACGGCCTCTGGTGGTGGTAACGGCTCCCGGTCCTGGAAGCGGGAAAATGGCCACCTGCCTTTCCCAGCTCTATCATGAAAATAAGCGGGGCATCAAGGCCGGCTATGCGAAATTTGAGACCTTCCCTGTCTGGAACCTGCCCTTAAAGCATCCGGTGAACCTGGCCTATGAGGCGGCCACGGCCGATCTCAACGACGTAAACATGATCGATCCCTTCCATCTGGAGGCCTATGGTACCACCACGGTCAACTACAACCGGGATGTGGAGATCTTCCCGGTCTTAAGCGCCATCTTTGAGGGGATCTTCGGAGAGTGCCCCTATAAATCCCCCACGGATATGGGCGTCAACATGAACGGCTTCTGCATCATGGACGACGAGGCCTGCCGGGAGGCATCCCGCCAGGAGATCATCCGCCGCTATTACCAGGCCCTGGGAAAGATCGTGGACGATGAATCCGCCAGAAGCGAGGCTTACAAGATCGAATTGATCATGAAGCAGGCAAAGATCACCCCCAATGACCGTCCGGTGGTCCCGGCTGCCCTTTCTCTGGCCCAGACCATTGGAGCTCCAGCCGCGGCCCTGGAGCTGCCCGATGGAAAGATCGTCCTTGGAAAGACCAAGGAGCTCCTCGGGGCTTCCGCTGCCGTTCTTTTAAATGCCATCAAGGAACTGGGCGGCATTGACCATGACCTGGATCTCATCTCGCCCGAATCCATTGCGCCCATCCAGGAGCTGAAGGTCCGGTATCTTGGAAGCACCAATCCCAGGCTCCACACCGATGAGGTCCTCATCGCACTGTCCACCTGCGCCGCCACGGACCAGAATGCCAGAACAGCCCTGGAACAGCTTCCAAAGCTCAGAGGCTGCCAGGTCCATACCTCTGTCCTTTTATCGGATGTGGACACCAATATCTTTAAAAAACTGGGGATCGAGCTGACGTGCGAACCAGTCCAGGAGGATAAGAAATAGCAGTTTTCTGCGTTTTCTTATGACGGTCCGCCAGGCCCTCGGACCTGGCGGACCGTTTTATAGATCTCATGCCGCCGGACGGCAGGTGCAGAGCCGTCTGGAAGCAGAGGGGAAGATCCTTCCCCATATCAAATACAATCAGGAGGGTTACAACATGAACGAATTTCTGCCAAAGGAACTGAAGGACTACATCGCCCAGAACCAGGACACACTGGTAAAGCTTCTAGACACCTTATGCCGCATCCCGGCCCCATCCAATCATGAGGAGCTTCGGGCGGAGTTTATCCGGGACTGGTTTGAAAAAGAGGGCTGCAAAGGCTCTTACATCGACAGCGCCTTAAATGTGATCTACCCGTTCCACTGCGAGTCCCAGAAGGACCTTCTGGCCTTCACTGCCCATTCCGATACGGTCTTCCCGGATATGGAGCCCTTTGATGTGGTCTATGACGGCGACATCATGCGGTGTCCCGGTGTGGGCGACAATACATCCAATCTGGCCATTATGATGCTTTTAGCCGCATGGTTCACCAAAAACAACTATGTTCCCAAATGCGGCATCCTCTTCGTTGCCAGCTCCGGAGAAGAGGGACTTGGGAATCTGAAGGGCGTACGCCAGTTAATGAAGGACTATGAGGGAAAGATCGCTGTCCATGTGGCTCTGGACGGCTCCTACGATTCCGTGGTCACCGGCGCTGTGGGCTCCCTGCGCTACCGTGTGGGCGTACATACCGAGGGCGGCCACTCTTATGGAAAATTCGGCAACCTGAACGCCATCCAGGTACTGTCCTCCATGATCGATACCCTTTATTCCTATAAGGTTCCGGCGCCGGGAAAAAGCACCTACAACGTGGGCACCATCACCGGAGGCACATCAATCAACACCATCGCCCAGTACGCAGAGATGCGGTTTGAATACCGTTCCGACGTGCGCGAAAGCCTGGCGGCCATGAGCAAATACTTCCTGTCCGTTGTGGACGCATACAGAAACATGGATAAGGTTTCCGTGGATCTGGAGCTCCTTGGAGAGCGTCCCTGCACCGGAGACGTGGACCAGGAAAAACAGGAGGCCCTGGTGAACAAAGCCTTAGACATCATCGAGGCCTTCACCGGAAAGCGCGTGGAATGCGAATCCGGCTCCACCGACTGCAACATCCCGCTTTCCACCGGCGTTCCCTCCCTCTGCTTTGGCGGACATATGGGAACCGGCGCTCACACCCGTGAGGAGTTCCTGAACGTAAAGGATCTTCATATGGGAATGGAGATCGTGGCTGCCTTTATGATGACGTATATGAATTAATGACCGGAGGATATCATGGATCTTGACAGAATCTTTCACTTAAAAGAAAATCACACTGACGTAAAAACGGAGGTCATGGCCGGAGTCACCTCGTTCATGACCATGGCCTACATCCTTGCTGTAAACCCCAACATCCTTTCCGCTGCCGGAATGGACCATGGGGCCGTCTTTTCCGCCACCGCCATCGCTTCCTTCCTGGGAACCCTGTGCATGGCCCTGTTTGCCAACTACCCCTTTGCCCTGGCACCCGGCATGGGCTTAAACGCCTACTTTGCCTATACGGTAGTCCTGGGCATGGGCTATTCCTGGCAGGTGGCTCTGGCAGCCGTCCTGGCAGAGGGGCTGATCTTCATCCTTCTGTCCCTGTTCAATATCCGGGAGGCTATCTTCAACGCCATCCCCTTCAACCTGAAAAAGGCCGTCAGCGTGGGCATCGGCCTGTTCATCGCCTTCATCGGCTTGCAGAACGCGAAGATCGTCATCGGCGGCTCCACCCTGGTGGGCCTGTTCTCCCTGAAGGGCTATAACGAGACCCTGGCAGAGGGACTGACCGCCTCCATGAGCGACGCCGGGATCACTGTCCTGCTGGCCATCATCGGCGTGATCATCACTGCTGTCCTGGTGGTAAAAAACATCAAGGGCAATATCCTCTGGGGGATCCTGATCACCTGGGGACTTGGCGTGATCTGCCAGTTTGCCGGACTTTACGTACCCAACCCGGACCTGGGCTTTTACAGCCTGCTTCCGGATTTCTCCAACGGGATCTCCATCCCCAGCCTGGCTCCGATCTTCTGTAAGTTCAGCCTGGACGGGGTGCCGCTCCTGGAATTTGCCGTAATTATCTTTGCATTCCTGTTTGTAGATATTTTTGATACGATAGGAACACTGATCGGCGTGGCCTCCAAGGCCGATATGCTGGACAAAGACGGAAAGCTCCCCCGGATCAAAGGCGCGCTCATGGCAGACGCCATCGGCACCACCGCCGGAGCCATGTTAGGTACCTCCACAGTCACCACCTTCGTAGAAAGCGCCTCCGGCGTATCCGAGGGCGGCCGCACCGGACTTACCTCCCTGACCACCGCTGTGCTGTTCCTCCTGTCCCTGCTGCTGTCCCCGGTCTTCCTGGCGATCCCGTCCTTCGCCACGGCCCCGGCCCTCATCGTCGTAGGCTTCTACATGGTGGGCGCGGTCAGCGACATCGACTTTAAGGATCCCGGCCAGGGCATCCCCGCCTTCATCTGCATCGCTGCCATGCCGTTCTTTTACAGCATCTCCGAAGGCATCTCCATGGGAGTTATCTCCTATGTGGCCGTCAACGCCGTCACCGGCAGGGCCAAAAAGATCAGCCCCATGATGTACGTCCTGGCGCTGCTCTTCATCCTGAAATACATCTTCATGTAAACCAAAAACCTCCCGGAAGCCCCAAAACCCAAAGGCACCGGAAGCACGCCAAAAGCACACAACGAAAGCCGCAGAAAGCCTCGCCACACTGGCCCCTTCTGCGGCTTCTCTCTATCCCTTTTCCTTTCCCTCCCTCACACAGCCAGCGTCTCTGCCGCCCGGAACGGGCCAGGAAAGCCGGGCATTTGCAGGGGCCCTGGATGTACCCGGCCCCGAAACCAGCCCGGATTTCCTGACCCGTTCCGGGACCTGCACCCCCGCATGGCCTTCACCCCACCTCAATCCTGCTTCCACCCCCGCCTCCGGTCCGGTCCTTTTTCACAACGATCTTCCTGTCGATCCGTTCCTTTAGCTCCGCCACATGGGAAATGATCCCCACCATACGGTTTCCTCCGGCCAGACCGTTTAATACCTTCACCGCCTGGTTTAAGGCCTCCTCATCCAGGGAACCAAAGCCCTCGTCTACGAACATGGCATCCAGCTGGATCCCTCCGGCCCTGGCCTGGATCTCATCAGAAAGCCCCAGGGCCAGAGAAAGGGACGCCATGAACGACTCTCCGCCGGAAAGCGTCTTCACACTGCGCTGGCTTCCGTTATAATGATCAGTCACATTCAGATCCAGCCCCACCTTTCCCTGCCTGGTGTCCTGGTCCTTTTTCCGCACCAGCTCATACTGGCCGCCGGTCATGGTCATGAGCCGCACATTGGCCTTCCGGAGGATCCTGTCAAAGTACGCCATCTGCACATACGTCTCCAGCTCGATCTTATGCTTCTGGGCCAGATTCCCATTGGCCGTATCCGAAAGGGCTTTCACCCAGATGTAGCGTCTCTCTGCCTTCACCATGGCGTCCCGGCTTTTTAAAACAGCGTCGTAGATCCGGCGGTTGTTCTCATATTCCGCATACCGCCTGGTCCTTTCCTCCCGGGCTGTCTCTCTTTCCCTCTCCTTCTGTCCCAGTGCCTCTGCGGCATCTGCCTCGCTCTCCGTGACCATGCGATCCGTCTGTCCCTCCAGGGCTGTTATTGCTTCCCGGAGGCCGGCATCCTTCTGCATACATTCCAGATATGCCCGTTCTGCCTCTGCGGTCTGTTCCGATACAGCCCGCTTCTTTTCCCGGGCCTCCTCTCCCTTTCTCCGGTTTTCCTCCCTGGTAAGAGCTCCCAAAGCCGCCTTTTTCTCCTCTATGGAGCCCAGAAGACCGGCCCGCTCCGCATCCATCCGGGCCAGAAGAAGTCTCTTATCCCCGGCCTGTTTCTGACAGTCTCCGGACAGCCGTTCCGTTTCCTCTGCCGCCTTTTCCAGCTGCTCTCTCCGCAGCAGCTTTTTCCGGTTCTCCTCCAGCTCCGCCCGGATCTTTGAAAGCGCCGCATCCAGATCCTCCAGCTCGTTTTCCATCGCTTTCCCAGATTTCAGACCGGCTTCGGTCCCCGGAAGCTCCAGCTCCGCCTGGATCTGATCCTCCAATGCCTCCAGCCGGCCCATGCCGGCAGACTCCTCCTGCTGTTTTTCTGCCAGCTCCCTCTGGACAGCCTCCAGCCGCTTCTGGAGCTCCAGGCGCTCCTCCCGAAGCCTCCGGCAACAGGCGGTTTCCTCCCGGGCCTTTAAAAGCGCATCCGTTTTCTCCCTGCACCGCCGGGACAGTTCCTCAAAAGCCTCCCCGTTGTCTGGAAGCCCCAGCTCCTCCAGGAAGCTCTTTCGCTGGTCACGAAGGCCCAAAAGTGCCGTTTCCGCAGCCGTCACAGTCTCCCTGGCCCTTTCCTCTGCCTTCTGGAGCTCTGGAAGCGTGGTCTCCAGCCTGGCATTCTCCTGTTCCACCCTGGATTTCTGCTCCAGGAGCTGGATCATGGCTCCCGCCTGCTCCTTCCCTGCATCCAGCGCTGTCTCTGCAGCCTTGATCTCTGCGGCTGCCCGGCTCTGGAAAAACGTCCTCCATTCCCGGTCTTCGCAGGATATGGCCATGTCAAACAGCTCCCCTGCCTCTGCCCTCAGGCTCTCCTCCTCTTCCCGAAGCCGCAGGCCGCCCTGCATGGCCGCCGCGCTGGCCTCGATCATGGCCTGTCTGACCCGGTCCGCCTCCTTCTTTTTCCTGTCCAGCTCTGGCTTTTCGGGCGCTCCCGTTAAAAGCCTGGCCGGTTCCGGATGGTGGACAGAACCACAGACCGGACATTTCTCTCCCTCTGTCAGATTTCTGGCCAGAAGCCCTGCCTGGGCGTCATAAAAAAGCTGCTCCATGATCCCGAGATCCTCCTGGACTCTTCCATGAACGGCAGCCGCCTGCTCATACTCCTTCTGGGCCCGCTCCAGCTCCTGGAACATGGCGTCCAGCTTTTCCATCCTTCCATAAAACTGCTTCACTGAAGCCAGCCTCTCCGTCAGCCTCAGCTCCTCCTGCTTCCAGGCTGCCAGTGAAAGCTCCGTTTCATGGAGCCTTTTTCCCATCTCCTTTAGGGCAGACTGATCCGCCTGGGCAGCCTTCCACTGCTCCCCAGCCTGCTTCCAGGAATCCTCTGCCCGGCACAGCCTTTCCTTCCCATCCCGGATGCCCCGGTCCAGAAGGTCCAGCTTCCGCCTCTGCTCTGTGCAGCGTTCTGCCTCATGGACCATGGCCTGCTCCCTGGTCTCTGCTCCCTCCATTTCCAGAAAGCTCTGCTCCAGGGCATCCTTTCTTTCCCGCTCTCCGGCCTCCTGCTCCGAAAGCCTTGAAAGCCGCTCCCGGTTCCCGGCAAGCTGCTCCCGGACCTCCTTCCACTGGGAAAATTTCCCCTCCAGTCCGTTCCTTCTGTTCTGGAGTCCTGTCTGACGTCCCAGCAGACGTTCCCGTTCTCCATCTGCTTCAGAGAGTGAACGGATCTCCCTTTTTTCAGCCAGAAGCTCCTGGTCCAGCTCCGCCTGCCTTTTCAGAAGGCGTTCCAGTCCCCCGGCTTCCTCCTCCCGTCTCCGGTCCAGACCGGCCAGACGGGACTGATCCTGTTCCAGGCCCCCATACTGCCTTTCCCATTCCGTACATTCCTGGATCATCCGGTCCAGCTCCGGCACTGCATCCCCGGAGCTTTTCGCCTCCTCCCAGGCGCCGGCCGCTGCCTGGAGTACCGGAAGGAACTGTTCTCTCTCCTTTTTCCTCTCCTCCAGCTCCTTCCTTCTTTTTCCATTCTGGCGCACTTTCTCCAGGTATGCGGCCTGCTCCCGTATCTGGCCGTCCAGCTTCTCCAGACGGGCGTCCAGATTTTTCAGACGCCCACTTCCCCGGTCTGTCAGTGCCTTTAAAAGCTCCAGCCCTGCCTCCACCTGGCCCTCAAACTTCACCTTCCTCAGTTCCGACAGCCGTTCCTCCAGGTCTGGCTCCCCCGAGCAGTCCGCCCCATCCAGAGACTGGGCAATGCTCCGGCGGATCTCCCTGTATTCCGCATCACAGGCATTTTTTTCCTCCCGGAGACGGTTCTGCAGGTCAGAAAAAAGCTCCGTATGGAACAGCTGGCGGAAAATCTTTCCCCGCTCTGCCGTATCTGCCAGAAGGAGCTTCTGAAAGTCCCCCTGGGCGATCATGGCGATCTGGGTGAACTGCCCATAATTAAAGCCCAGGATCTGCTCCACAGCCCGGGTCACCTCACCCGTCTTTGTCACAGGCTGCCTGCCGTCATAAAAATACAGCTCCGCCCTGGCCGCCTGGGTCGTAACACCCTGGCCCCGTTCCTTGGGACGCACGTATTCGGGATTCCGGCGGACCCGGTAGCGCTTTCCATGGCTTAAAAACGTCAGCTCCACAAAAGTCGGTGTCCCGGCCTTTGCATACTTACTCTGGAACATACCGGCCTCCCGGACGGCCCCGCTGGCCTCTCCGAAGAGCGCAAAGGTGATAGCGTCAAAGATCGTCGTCTTGCCTGCACCGGTATCTCCGGTGATCAGATACAGGCCGCCGTCCCCCAGCTTTGTGAAATCCACCTCTGTTTCCGCCGCGTAAGGGCCAAAGGCACTGATGATCAGTTTTTCGGGCTTCATGCTCCCGCCTCCCCACTGAGTATTTTTTGTATCATATATTCTGCCAGCTCCTTCTGCTCATGGTTCATGGGCTGGTTATTCTGAAGCTCATAAAACTCTTCAAAAAGCTCCATGGGAGTCTTCTCCTTCTCATGATCCCCAGCTTCCATCTCCCGGTCCTCCCTAGTCCTCCGGTTGTCATACTCCAGCCGCATCAGGTTCGGATAAACTGCCCGCAGCTTCTGGATCCCTTCGGGAATGTCCTCCTCGTCCGTGAGCGTGATCTGGACATAGTCCTCTGTGTTCATCTCCCTGTAAAATTCCCGGCTGGCCACCTCCATATATGTCCCCCGGAGCTTCCTCATGTCCCGCAGCGGCTTTAAAGGGATCTGGGAGATCTTTATATTTCCCTTTTCAAAAAGTTCCACTACAGTCACTGACTTCTCCTGCGACGCCTCTGAGAATGAATATTTCAGCGGCGTTCCGCAGTAGCGCACCGTCTCCCGTCCCACATGCTGGGGACCATGGATATGGCCCAGGGCCACATAGTCGAAGGGAGCGAACACCGATACGCCCACCTGATCCAGGCCGCCCACCGAAACCTCCTCCGACTCACACCGGACGGCTCCCGTCACAAACTGATGGGCCACCAGTACGTTCCGCATTCCCGTATCCACATCCAGGTGATCCACCGCCGTCCGGACCGCCTCCTCATACGTCCCGATCTCCTGGTCCGGAAACACATGGCGGACTGCCGCCGGCTTCAGAAAAGGAAGGAGCCATATGGTCACCGGACCGTACTGGTCCTCCATAACAATGCTCCTTCCTGTTCCGTCGTACACCGGAGATACATACACCCGGCGGCCGCTCATGATCTCTGCCCCAAAAGCGATCCGTTCCGGAGAGTCATGATTTCCGCTGATCAGAAAAACCGGGATCCCCCGGTCCGCCAGAGACGTCAGAAATCCGTCCAGCACCTGCACTGCCTCCCCGGACGGCACGGTCTTATCATAAATATCCCCGGCCAGGAGAACGCCGTCCGGCCTCTCCTGGTCCACGATCCCCAGAATCTCATCTAAAATATACCTCTGATCCTCCAGCATGGAAAACTCATACACCCGTTTTCCAATATGGAGATCCGAAAGATGCAGCAATTTCATACGCGCAAACCTCCTCAGCTGTTTTCTTTTCAATCAGGAAAGCAGGCCTTCCTCTGGTCAACAGCAGGATCTTCCATCAGATCCTGCCCTCTCTTTCCAGATATTCCAGGAATGCCGTACATCCAGTGACCACATCCCTGTACGTTTCATCAAACGCCCCGGAATACCAGGGATCCCGGCAATCTGCTGTGGAGCCTGCAAACTCAAGCAGCTTTCTGATCTTATCCCCGCTGCGGTGCCCAGTCATGCGTTCTATATTTCTGATGTTCATGGAATCCATGCCGATGAGATAATCATAATGATCATAATCCGCCGCCTTTAGCTGGACGGCCCGCTTGCCGTCGCAGCGGATCCCGTGCTTTGCCAGTTCCTCTCTTGCCGGCGGATAAACCGGATTTCCTACCCCATTCCATATTTCTTCTGTACTGGTGGCCGCCGACGCGATCTCAAATTGATCGGCCATGCCCCGCCTGGATACCATATCCTTTAAAACGAACTCTGCCATGGGGGAGCGGCAGATGTTGCCGTGGCAAATAAATAACACTCTGACATATCGTTTCATATCCTGGTATAACCTCGTTTTTCCTTGTATTCTCTACATTTCAAAGCATTTGCCCTAATACTATATGTAGGCATAGTATAGCATATCTTCGCATATCTAGGCCAGCAAAAAAAGTAAATTCACAGGTAAATTCTCTGTCCATATGGATTTCAAGCAAAAAAGATTCCGGACTATGCCATCCGGAACCATTTTCCTGCCTGTTCTTTTTCGTTGATCTCCTTCATTGCCTCCAGCCGGTCTACTTCTCTTTTTGCGTCTGCCAGACCCAGATGGGTATACACATTCATCGTCACTTCAATCGAACTATGCCCCATCAGATATTGCAGCGTTTTCGGACTAATACCGCTCTTCGCCATATTCGTACAGTAGGTATGGCGGCAGATATGAGGGGTAATCTTCGGCAGCTTCCTTTTATTCTCTTTGTTGTGCTTCTCAACTGCACGCTGGAAACGCTTTTCCCACTGATACGATACCATTGCCTTTCCCCGTCTGTCCAGAAACAAAAATCCACTGTATCCGTCTATGATCTGCTCCACCTTTGGGGCTTTCCGGTTCTCAAGCACCCTCTGAAATGCTTCATAAACCTCTTCCGTCATCGGCAGGATTCTTGTTCCTGCATTGGTCTTGGTTTCCTCGATGTACTTCCCCTTATGTCCTGTGGTTTGCAGCTGATGGTTGATATTGATTGTACGCTCTTTCATATCAATGTCTCTCAATGTCAGTCCGCTCAGCTCTGAAACCCGAAGTCCGGTTTTAAACAGGATAAACATCCCGTCATAGCACTCACGATAGGTCTCGTCATTCTTCACAAAGTCCAGAAATCGCTTCTCCACGCTTGGCTCCACTGCATCCCGTTTACTGGAATCATTGATTAAGACCATCTGTACAGCTCCCCAGCGGTCAAATGCAATCTCTCGGATATTGAAACGCTCTCCCAGCCTTTCTATGAATTTTTCAATAAATCCATAATGAACAACATTTCCCTCTGTGGTCATAAGATACCCCTGTTTTTCCCAGACATCATACGGAACATGGTCTCTTCTGACTCGCAACTCCAACGTATCTTCCGGAATCCAGAAATAAGGCAAGATAGCAAACTTGTCATTCTCATCCCTCGGCGGAAACACCAATACAAGCTGAATATGCCTCCCGATTGTGCTGCGTGTCCAGCCGTTTTGTTCTCCGATTTCTTTCTGCGTCAAGTGCTGGAAGTAATACAAAAAGATAGGCTTCGTATTCAGTCATGGAAAATCCCCCTTTCTTCGATTATGGGAAAGGGCGGCAGCACTTTTTTGCTGTCGCCCCTTGATTACCCACCAGCAAGGACAGGCGGGGCTGTCAACGGTGGGCGCAGTCCATTTACTTGCCGTTGACTGGCTCGGCTGGGTTTGCTATTCCAGCAAGATTTCAAGATACTGTTTTCAAAATAGTACCTATATCTCCGTCAAGACATACTGACTGTCGCTTAATTTCGGTTGGTGCATAAGCGTCAGATAAATTAACACAGGAATATATTGCATTAGGATTTTGCACTGTCATTTTCCAAAAAGAATATTTAATTATGACAGGTGTGTTATTGCCTACACCCAGTTCAAAAAGCAACAATTTTGAGACTTTATGTCTGCGGACAAAATCCTCATATCGGATATTCGCCTGATACCAGCCTTCGTCTTGAACAAAAGAATTGTCACACCGTAAATTCATTGTCATTGGTGCGCCACAAACAGGACAATAGGGAATGAGTTCGGAAGGAATTTTCATGTTCTGTTGTTCGGCAATCATTTTTCGGACTGCCGTTTCATTATCATACGTCTTTTGATGACACGCTTTTGAACACTGCCATAAGCCATAATCACCCTGTGTGTAAAATAATCTCTTTTTATCAAAATGGTTGATTTGAAATAAATGGTCTACATTGGTCGTCAGAACAAAATAATCTTTGCCATGTATCAATTTCAGCAGCATTTGGTACACTTCGTTTTGCGGTTGGTCGTAACGGTTACAGTAAATATGCCTTGACCACCACGCCCAGTATTCTTCCAGCGTTTCGTATGGATAGAAACCGCCGGAATACATATCAGAAATCCCGTATTTCTGGTTGAAATCAGCAAAATATTTCTGAAAACGTACACCGTCATAAGTGTAACCAGCTGATGCAGATAGTCCGGCTCCCGCACCTATTAGAATTGCATCAGCATTGTCGATTGCCTGTTTTAGTCTTTTTATATTATCCGAATAGTTTTCGGTAGATTTCATCGTCCATATCTTTGAAAACATTAAATACCACCTTGATTTTACTTTGCGTTTGAGATTTATAGTTCCTAACTGCCCGTACCGCAATTTCCGCAGCTTTCTCATTTGGAAAATGAAATTCTCCTGTTGAGATACAACAAAATGCTATACTGGTTACTCCATTCTTTTCTGCAAGTGACAGGCAAGAACGGTAGCAGTCTGCAAGCAGTTCACAGTCAGATTGTTTGAGTTTTCCTTGAATAATCGGTCCGACTGTATGAATTACAAACTCACTTGGCAAATTAAAGGCTGGCGTGATTTTTGCCTGTCCTGTCTGTTCCTCATGCCCTTGTTGTTTCATCAGATTATCACATTCAAGCCTGAGCTGTATTCCTGCAAAGGTATGAATTGCATTATCAATGCAGCCATGACAAGGGCAAAAGCACCCTAACATTTGACTGTTTGCTGCGTTAACAACCGCTCCGCATTTTAACGTTGTAATATCCCCTTGCCATAAATATAAATCTTCTGTAATGGCAGTCAAGCTTTCAATATCGGTAATCCCTTTGCCCCTAAGCTCTGCTTGCAGATATTCGTCCTGTATCTTCAAAAATTGAAAAGACGCTGGCATTGGCGGGCGTACATTTACAAGTGACCGAAATAGCTGAAATTGATTTTTTTCATCTTTCCCAAAAGAGAGCGCCTGCTTTTTATATTGCGGCATTTCATTTAAGAGAAAAGAATTGAGTTGATATAGCCGTTCAAGCTGCGTCATAAGCTACCACCTCTTTTCTCTATTGCACGTACAGGGCAGATTTCATAACAGTTTCCACAATGCAAACAATGTTCCTGTTGAATCACAACAGGCTTTTTTTCTATGTCGATACATTTTTGAGGACAACGGGAATAACATAATTTACACCCAATACATTTATCCGTAACAAAATAACGTTCTTGATTATCTTTTCCGCCTCCAAATGTAAAACCAGCCCGTTCAATCGGTTTTTTGGATAAATCAAACCATTCCCCACTTCCTTCGTAGAGCTGAAATACCGTAAGGGCAGACATGGATTCCACACTGGGGTAGAGTTCATTCATATAAGGATTTTTTTTGAAAAAGTGTTGGCAGGAGTGTTGTTCCAACTTCACGCACTTTTCCACGAACAGAAACAGCCACACAGGATAAGGTATCTTTTCCCCTCATTCCTGTTAGAGCTATGAAGCCCTGTTTTTTCAGTCTGTCATAAAATCCTTTTCCCTTTGCGGTTAAAAAATACAAACCATTTTCATCAAAATCCATAATGTCAATGGCACAAGTTACAGGCAGATCGTTATCGTCTACAGTAGCTATAACAGTGGAATGAATTTCATCCACAATAAAGGAAAAATATTCTCGGATAGTCATGATGTGTCCTCCATATAGGGCAGCCCTGCAACCTTATCGGCTCGCAGGGCTGCTCTTGCTATTTACAGGTCATATTCTTTCGGCGGGTTGCCGGAAAAGTCAGCGATTACTGCGTGTGCGTCCTCAAGATAGAATACCTCAAAAATCGGGTTGTCTGCGGTTTGATACTGTCCCTTTACAATCGGGTTGTTCATGCAGCCTTCTTTTACTGCCATGTTGTTCTCAAAAACAACTTTCCCGTTCAAGCGAATCCACGCATACGCCGGAGAAGAAACACAAACTTCAATATAGGGGTTATTCTGAATATCCTTATAAACATCTTTCGTATTATTTGTGCAGAACCACAGCTTTCCGTCCTGCTCAAAGCAGAACATAAACGGACGGCATTTTGCTTTCCCGTCACGACCAACTGTGGCAAGATACTGTACGGGATTTTCCTGTAAAAATTTCACAACTTCATTCATGATAAATGACCTCCTGATATTAAATAAGTTTTTTCGTTTGCAATTTTTCGTTTGCAAGATTATAATAATTCCGTAAAGCCCTTTTGTAAAGTAAGCACATAATTGTGCTATAATTACCAAAATGAAACTATAGAAAAGGAGAGATACCATGCCAAACGAAAAAAATTTGCCAGCCTGCCCAGTAGAAACCACCCTTATGCTGATAGGCGATAAATGGAAAGTTCTCATATTGCGTGACTTAATGCCCGGAACAAAACGATTTGGAGAATTAAAAAAATCCATAGGGAATGTTTCTCAAAAAGTATTGACAGCACAGCTGCGTGATATGGAAGAAAAAGGGCTTGTCAATCGAAAGGTTTATGCAGAAGTTCCACCACGTGTTGAGTACAGTCTGACAGAATTAGGTAAGAGCCTTAAACCGATTTTGGACGCTATGTGGAATTGGGGAGAGGAATATAAAGCCCAAAACGTATAAAAAGTATCGGGACAGATTTCATTTTGTCCCGATACTTTTTGAGTGTGTGTTACTTTACCGCACATGAGCATTTGCTTAGGGTAGATATTCTATTATTAGTCCCTAACACAAGCGGCAGCAATCCATTCAAAGGACGCTGCCGCTAAATTTTTCCATTTACAATTTTGTCATTCAAGGCTCTTACTGAAAAAATGGTGTAGTAGTGGTGTAGTAAGTGCCTATTTGCTTTGTAAATCTATTGATTTTACAGGCTTTTTCAAGGCTTTTCAAGATATTGCCGTGGCAGATGAATAAAACTCTAATCATAAAATTCTCCTGTTCTGAAATGCCCTGTAATGCCGAGTTTTGCAAGGTTTTATCGGCTTTTCCGAGCATCGTATTTTTATTCTCTAAAACTACACTTTTTGCAAAATAATGCAAAACGGAGCAAATCAATGCCTTGTGTAGTAGTCAAATCGTAGTCAGTTAAGGGGGGTCAGACTACGGATGGGGGTGTGCATTATTTAACAAAAGGGGGGTACAGAACACAACATCGTATGCGTTCATTATAGTTCTTCTGCCATCACAAACCACTCTGGTTTAATATTGGCATCATCCGAAAGCCTTAATATAAGATTCTCATCACAAATAAAACTACTTCCTACCCATTCATCATATAATCTTAATATTGCTTGCTTCAAAAATTCTACTGTCTTTCCATAATCTGTTTCTGGTGGATTTCCCATATCAAAAATCACATCTGACATAGGTATCAAATACTCAATACAATAATACTTACTATTATCATAGTAATCAGTGACCATTCCACGAATACCCAAAAGACTTTCTATATTTCCTACCAATTCTGGGCAACTCGACAATGACGAAAAATAACCATTGTTCTCTAAATATGACCGAAACGCAAACCCATTTACACAGTAATCTTGATTCTTATAGTATCCCAGCCTAGACTTTATATAGCAGACATTCCCACCATCATATCTAAATTCATTATCAAGTGATTGTAGTTCGTCCTTGTAATACAAGTCAATATGACCTTTGCTCGGTTTAAAGGTTATTTTATACTTTTTGAAAAAGTTTGATAACGGAGAATCTTCTAACAAGAGTTGCTCCAAATTGTTATTCTTCTTCGGATCAGTTCCTTCCAATCTTCGAGAAAGATGAAACATTTGAATATGTTCGAGTACCTCATCTACCATATTATCAGAAAGGAAATCACTAACCCATTCCCATGGCTCCTTTTCTGTATCTTCATAAATGGACATAAAAATCTGTATCATCTCACTTGCCGAAAGATTCAAGAATTCCATTATTCCTTGTTTTAAGGACTCTTGTGTTCTTGCATCTATATATTTCATTTTGTTTGTCACATCCTTATTTTTTAAATTAAATAACAAGTTGATCTCTCAATATGGATTCCACGGTTTCATACTTCTTATTCTTGTATGAAATCTCAATTAACTTTATTTTATGTTCCTTTGCATACTTTCTTTTTTCCTCATCATTTCTTTGTTGGATAATAAATTTATGTTCTCCACCAAATTCTTCAACTGGCATAAAGTGCTGCTCACCTTGACATTCAATTAATGCCCATACCTTTCCTTCTTTATATATAGCAAAATCAAATCGTAGCGGTGTTTCATTATCAATTCCATACACACCATCAAAAGAGACTTCCACCCTATAATCAATACCATTTTTCATCAAAATATCAGTTACAATCCACTGAAACGAAGAAATCGCATGGCAATCACATAAAACATCACTCCAATATCCTCCATAGGCTCTATATTCATATTCAGTAGGTGGAAAAATGCCAAATTTATCGCACTTTATCAATTTTTCTTTTCCACACAAATAACATCTGCAACGATACTCTTTATATATTGTAATATCATGATATTTCTTTTCATGTCGTTGCGTATAATATGGGGTAGGTACACTCTCTAATGAATTGTTCACACATTCAAGTACATCAAGCGACTCGTACCTTCTTCCCACATAATCAATATTATAATTCTTTGCCAGTTTTCTCGGAATTGTAGCTATTGTCCTTGCATCCTTTTCTGCTAATTTTATTAATTCCTTGCTTCTTTTTTCATTCCATGCATCACAATAGTCTGTTGCCGGAACAATCTTATCTTTATTATCTACCAAACATACTGCTTCATTGTTCTCATACTTCCTTCTTTTATTGTAATTAGCATTACTAGCTTTTATAGAATAAGTAAACTTCGATGAGCAATACATTGGCTTATAACAGACCTTCGGTTCTGTTTTCAATGTTCGTTCAGAATAATATCGTATTTTTCCACACTTTCTGCACTTACATTTATAATGTATGATTTCCTTTTCTTTATGTAAACTGGAAATAACTTTTTCAAAATCAGCAATCGTAACCGAATCACCATAAACTTCAAAATTAACAGGCTTATATAAATATGCTGGTGTAATAATACTTTTTTCACCATTCCACCCATGCCAATCTCTTCGAGCATATTCACCTTTTTCCACAGCTTGAAGAAAATTTTTCTTTTCTTCTTCTATATTAGATATGCGTTTTTCTATAATTTTTCTATATTCTTCACCATCATCTAAAACTTGCAAACACCCACATTTCATTCCTACCATAACATCTATTCTTTCTACTACGGTTTCCAAAATAAAAATCATCCCTCTCCTACATAGTCAAAATCCCCTTTATGATATTTTACCATATAAACTACATTCTCACCAGTCAAAAAGGCACCCAAGCTATAAGCCTGAGTGCCACAAATCTATATCAATATTCTATTATCAAATCACCTTGAACATATTCTGTTTCAAAGGCTTATCATCCTTGTCCGAAATCCCCATCTCTTTTCTTGCATTTTCCAACCCCTGCATTGTTGTGGTCAAGCACTTTTGTAACACTTGTGGCTAAAAAATATCATGAATCAGTTACGCTGCCATCCGGGCTTCGTATGGTGTACGATAATCATTAAAACTGTGCGGACGCACATGATTGTAGTCAACATATGCAAATTCTTCTACTTTTTGATAGAGTGCTTTTTCTGTTTCAAATTCATATAGATTTGTACACTCGTTTTTCAGTGTGTTAAAGTAACGCTCCATCGGTGCATTGTCATACGGATATCCTGCCTTACTCATACTCTGTGTCACATTTACTGACTCGCAGAATTCAACGAATGCCTTTGATGTAAATTGCGATCCCTGATCTGAGTGCAAAATCAGGCCACCTTTGATGGGCGGTTGGGATTCCAATGCTTTCTGGAATGTTCGAATGGCAAGATTGCTGGTGATCCTGCGGTCTGTAATGCTGGCAACCACACTTCGGTCGTGCAAATCTAGTATGGTACAGTTGTAGCGTACCTCATGATTCGAAAGGAACAGATATGTAAAATCCGTACACCATTTCCGGTTGATTTCATCTGCTGTGAAATCCTGATTAAGTTTATTGTCGAATATTTTATGCGGTTTTCCGTGCTCATATTCAGGCTTCTTTGGGCGGACAATGGAATGGAGTCCCAGCTCTGTATTCATATATTTATGAACGGTAGCTGTACTGTAAGAGTAGCCTCTGCGTTCCAGATAGACTTTCATGCTCCGGTAACCATCAACACCATTGTGGATATGATAGATTTCCTGAATCTGCGCGTGTACTTCTGCTTTATTGGCATAATAATCCGCCTTCCTGTGTTTCCGGTAGTTATAATACGCGTTTGGACAGATTTCAAGCCCGCGAAGGAGCCACCGTAGACCAAACAACTCATGATATTGTTCAATAAATCGATAAGCCTCTAATCGATTTCCTTTGCAAAGAATGCCGCTGCTTTTTTTAAGAAGAGATTTTCCTTTTTTGCTTCTTCCAGTTCCTTGCGCAATCGGAGATTCTCTTTCATAAGTTCCATTTCATTTGGAATATCTGGATTTTCGAGGGCTTTTGTTCGGCATTCTTTGCTAAATTCACTGCACCACTTGGAAATACTGGCTTTGGATACGCCGTATTCAGCAGTGATGCTTTTGTAAGTGCGTCCTTCTTCCTCGTGAAGGCGGACAATCTTCTTTTTAAATTCAGGGGTGTAACTCTGTGGCATAATGTGTACCTCTTTTCTTTATAAGATTGATTATATCTTATTAGCCACTCCTGTTACAACATTAGTATAGCACTTCAATGTTTGATGCTGTTCTAAGATCAGCGTAAACTCCATCCGGCAGGTATGGGATCATGTAACGTCCCTCTCTAACTAATCCTGCTATAACTTTCGGATCCTTACGGTCATTTTTAGTTGGATGATTGTCGTCGAGTTCTTTTGATTTTTTCACATGGTGAGGATTCACAAGAACCGGTTTCATTTCATTATCCTGTAGAAATTTTCCAAGATTGAACCAGTAGTGCCCGGTCGGTTCCATACCTGGAACCACCTTATCCTTCTCATGTCTATCTTTGAGGTCCAGGATCCATTCCTTAATTGTCACAAATCCTTCCTCTGTGTTGCTAAACTTAAATGGCTTCCTTGAATACTCGATTCCTCTGTAATCAAAGGCTCTGGCATAGTGCGTTTCACTTCCGACATCGATTCCGAGTATCAAAGTTTTTTCTGTAATAGCTTCAATTTTTGCATTCTGTGTGTTAGACTTCATTGTAGATACCTCTCTGTTCAATAAGATTTTTACTAACCTGCCAGTCAGTAGTCTTATTGTACTCTGAGGTATTTTTAATTTTCAACATCCACGTTTTTTATTATACAGGAAGCTCCTTATTCTCTTTATTATACATGAATTCTTTGAGAATAAGGTGTCAACTTTATTTATACAACATCACTTTGCATCTGACATTTTGATGTCACGAATGATTTCAGCCATTGTCGGTTCCTCTTTCTTAATAATTGTTTAAATCAAAACTTCCCATTTTCCATAGCGTTTTCCATCGACTCTGCGAATGTATTCCTTCTTTTGCAAGGATTCCATAATTCGCTTTACAGTGCTGAGAGATTTTCCGATCTCTGACACAAGGTCTTTTTGCTTAATTGACGGGTTCTTATAAATCAATTCTAAGACCGCCAGTTCTTCTAAAGTGCATTCCAAAGTGTCAAAATGAGACTTTGGAACTTTAGGATTGACACTTTGGAGATTAGCCTCCGTATAGTCCACATGCATATATCTGTTTTTCAGTTCATATTCCGTTCCCAAGATCAAATTACTGAAAAACATTTCCAGGAATTCTGTAGTAGCGTGAATACTGTTCTGCAAATCATTATAATTTGCTCTTACCAATGCGTTGCGAAAATACCAAGAGTTCTTTTCAAAGGCATCGTTATTTACCTTAAATCCGAAGGTTTTCATGTACTTAATCATAAAAACTGCCGTGGCTCTGGTGTTGCCCTCACAAAACGGATGAATCTGCCATATATCCGAAGCGAATTTGGCAAGATGCTTCACGCTACGTTCTACAGACAAACCTCCATAAGAAAACTGCTTCTCTGTTGCGAAATCATAGTCAAGGGTGTCTTTGATACTGTTCCACGCTGCGTAGGTGACAGTATCGCCTTTCAGCACCCATTCTTTTTTCGTAATATTGTATTGACGAATCTGACCGGCATGGGGAAACACACCTTCAAACAGTCTGCGATGAATCGTCAGCCATTCAGCCGGTGAGAACTGAAATGCTTTCTCGCCCAACAACTTCGCAATTCTTGCGGACACAATATCCGCTTCCCTGGTGTCGTTCTCAATCTCCATACGGTCCGTACGCTGCTCGTAATAACTCTGAATACGTTTCTGTGCTTCGTCAATGCTGATTTTTCCTTCGATATGTTCCTTGGCAGTATCTAATAGATAAGCAGAGGTTTTCAAACCATCTACCGCCTGCAAGCCGATTGCAGTCTGCCACGCTTCACTTTTTTCAATTTGATCAGGTTCACCCTGTTTGATATATTCTTCAAGCTCAAATTGCCAGTTTTTTTCTGCTGACATAGCTGCACCCCGTTTCCTGCTTAATATTTAATCCTAAAATAATCCAAATATGCTTTATATTTATCCTGTGCTGTCAAACAGGTATCTGTCAGATACCCCTTCTCATTGTTCCACTCTTTCAAGCCACGATAGTAGAACATCTTCAAATTATCCTCGATAATGAACGGAACGATATTATATTTCAGGCATTCCTTAAACATAATCAGCCTGCCCACACGGCCATTGCCATCCTGGAACGGATGGATTCTCTCAAACTTCACATGAAAATCCAGAACATCCTCAAAAGTCTTTTCCTCTTTTCCGTTGTACTCAGTCAGCAGAGCTTTCATTTTATCGGCAGCTTCTTCCGACATTGCTGTCGGCATACCACCAGCTTCATTGGGCCTTTTCTTGTAATCACCTACCGAAAACCACTCCAATCGTGAATCACTGGTTCCGGATTTCAAAATCAAATGCAGCTCTTTGATAAACTTCTCGGACAGTGCAGATTTCGCATTATCAATAATCATATCAATACATCGAAAATGGTTGGCTGTTTCAATCACATCATCCACATTCAATGTTTCATTTTCCACGCTGATGGTATTTGTCTCAAAAATATATCTTGTCTGATCGTAAGTCAACCGGCTGCCTTCCATATGATTGGAATTATAGGTTAAATCAATCTGTGTCTTATGATAAATCCCCCCGGAATATTTACTTTTCTTTTCTTCCTGAAGAATAGAAAGCAAAGTTTTCGGCTTATTCTCCTTCTGATTTGCTCGTAATGGCTTTGCTGCATCTTCCGGTACATTCCAGGTCTTTCCGGTAAGAAACGCCCCTGGAACACGTCCATGAGCACAATAATTACGAACACTTCTCTCCGATATATCCCATCTTTTTGCTGTCTCTGCAACAGAAAGGTATCGCATCTAATATCCTCCGCCTATCTCAATCTCAGATTTTCCAACTCATTTACAGTTCCTGGGTTTTGTATACATAGTAGCCTTCGTAGTAGTAGCTGTGATCTATGCCTTTCATATAGATTTCTCTGTCATTTACATTGTCTGTAAGGGAATTTTTCAAAAGGAACTTAATTTCTATATCTTTAATCGGGCTGCGCTCCATGGCCAGCAGATAATCTTCCTTATCCACTTTACTCCAGTCAACGACATATCCGATTTCTTTTTTCAGCATCAGATCCAGCCAGATTCTTGTGCTTCTGCCGTTGCCTTCCCTAAACGGATGAGCCACGTTCATTTCCACATATTTTTCGACAATTTCATCAAATGTGGACTGAGGCATTTTGTCAATGCTCTGCAAAGCTGCATCCAGATACATCAATGGAGCAAAACGGAAATTCCCTTTTGAAATATTCACTTTGCGAACCTCACCGGCAAAATCATATATTTCATCAAAAAGATACTTATGAATCTTAGCAAGGCTTTCAAAGGTTCCAGCTTCTAAACTTTCCAAATATCCACTTTCAAACATTTCAACTGCTTTCTGCTTGCTGATTTTTTCTTCTATTCTTGCTAATTCCGCTGAATCTGTAATTCCCAGTTTGTTTTCAAGCATTACATTACCTCGCATTCTAACGATAATCGAATATCTCAGAATAATTATACCACATTATCGGCAATTATTACAGTTTTTTATACATCGCTTCATATTTTATTTTTGCCGATTGGGGTAAAAATATACAGATGAGCAGGACAACGACAACTCGACAATAAAACTATACTTATATAATTATCAGCATATTTTCATAAAATTTGTGTGATTTACCAACGACAAAAACCTCACCTAAAATGAAAATCCGTTTTACAACTCACTTTTCCTCGTTTTTTTGTTTATTTTTTGTATGAAAACTTAAACTCTGCACTTTACTCATTTTCAAAACTTTGAATATTTTTCACTTTTGAAAGCAAAAGCATTATATCCCTATATAACAGAAGAAACCATCCCGTTTCCGAGCTGGTTTCTTCCAATCATCCTTCCTCTGTCGGAAAGACGCATATATTTCTCTAATAATCGCTCCGCTTTTCTCTTGACCATGTGTTTCATATGCCCGCTTTTATGTGGGATATTTTTATAAGAGAGCTAGCTGACGAATCAAAATCAGTTATCCCTCTTTTATGGATCATGAAAACATGTTGCAAAATCGTTGCCACAGAGGGTATTAAGCCTTAGAAAACCCAGGCATTCCAGGCTTTTTCGGGTCTCTGAAATCATTCCCACCCGCTCATTCCCTATCCTGCGCCCAATATCCTAGTCCGTCGTCCTCTGATACTCCAGCGTATATCCATTGGGATCAGAAAAGAAGAAGGAATACACCGGAAATTTCGGGTGGTGGGCCGGTGGGGCAGAAAGTCCCAGAGCCGGTCGGCTCTTTAAGGCTTCATACATGCGGTCCACATCCTCCAGGGACGGTAGATTAAAGGAAATGCACTGGCCTGTGGCCATGGGCCGGGCTGGACCATAATCGCAGAAGGCCAGATAGCCGTACCCGCAGTCAAACCACACGCTGGACCCCAGATCCTTATAAACGGGGAGCCCTAAAACAGTGGTATAATATTTTTTTGTTTCCTCCATATTTTTGCACGGAAAGAATATTACGCTGGATTCTGGTTTCATATGAGACTCCTTTCTTTTTTCCATGGATGTCCCTGGATTACCGGCCAGCCTGGTCCTCCAGGGTATCCACATCCCAAAGTTCTCTCTCTTCCTCTACTTCAAAAAAATGTACCTGGTCCATATGGGCTTTCATGACCCGTTTTCCCCCCCGGTCCCCGGACAGAGCCAGAAGCTCATCCTTATAAAATGCAGAAAACCACACCGGATTCCCCGGCTCCCCCAGGCAGGAAACGCAGCCGATCGGATGGCTTTCCCGGTCTTCGCCTGAAACCTTCTTCATGAATTCCAGAAAAGTCTCCACGGTCCTTTCCGAAAACCACGGCTGGTCGGCCACAAAAAACACATAGGCGTCCGGCTCTCTCCCGGCCTCCTGCCTGCACATTCCAGAGATCGGGCTGGATTCCGGCATTCCCGCCAGGATCCCGGCCCGGATGCTGTGGGATACTCCCTCCCGGCTCTGGGGGCTGTATACAGGATACAGACGGCCGGAGCCGGCAAGAAGGGCCCTTCGCTCCTTTTCCACAGAGGGATCGCAGACTGGCCCGGGGCCTTCTCCTGACGCCTCCTGCAAAAGCTCCTCATACTGGGACACCACCACGATCTCCAGATCCTTATGCCTTTCTGCCACAGCCGCCAGCCGGTCCAGCAGATGTAGGTACATGGGCTTCTGCCCGATCGTATGAAAAAGCTTGTTTTTTCCAAACCGGCGGCTGTTTCCAGCCGCCAGATACACACATCTTATTTTCATTTCTTCAACAGTCCCATGGCGATCTTCTCACTGGTGATGGGAAGCTCCTTAAACCACAGCCCTGTGGCGTTGGCAATGGCATGGGCAATGGCCGGGGACGGCGTGTTGATGACGATCTCTCCGATGGACTTGGCTCCGAAGGGGCCGGTGGGCTCATAGCTGCTTTCAAATTCTACCCGCAGCCTTCCCATATCCAGCCGGGTGGGGATCTTATACTGCATGAACGAGTTGTTCATCATATGACCCTTTTTGTCGTACTGGACATTCTCATATAAGGCCATTCCAATTCCCTGGACAATGCCGCCCTCGGTCTGGACCCGGGCCAGGTTGGGATTGATGACCGTTCCGCAGTCCACCACAGCCGCATAGTCCAGGATCTCCACATGGCCTGTCTCCTTATCCAGCTCAATCTCCACCACGCCTGCCATGAACGGCGGCGGCGATACGGGAGAGCTGTGGGTCTCCGTCACCTGGAGGGCTTCCTGGCTGCCGCACATGGACGCCGTCCCCAGGTCTGTCAGAGTCACCGACTCTCCGGTAGCCGGATCCAGGAAGCGTGTCCCGTCAAACTCCAGTTCCGCGCCGGAAACATCCGCCGCATACCGCGCTCTCAGAAGCTCCGCCGCCTTGTCCTCCATCTTCTCCAGCAGCTTTCCGCAGGCTCTCTCCACGGCCTTTCCCGTCACATAGGTGGTGCTGGACGCATAGGATCCGGAGTCATAAGGAGAAGCATCCGTATCCGCCCCGTAAACGGTGATCTGGTCTGTGGAGCAGTCCAGGCACTCCGCCGCCATCTGGGCCAGGATGGTATCGCAGCCTGTTCCCATGTCTGCCGCCCCGATGGTCAGCGTATAGTATCCGTCCTCATTGAGCTTGATGGAAGCCGAGCCCACGTCCACGCCGGAGATCCCGGAGCCCTGCATGGCCATGGCGATGCCGACGCTCCTCACCTTTCCATTTCCCATGTCCCGGCAGGGGAATTTTTCCTTCCAACCGATCATCTCCGCTGTACGCATCAGACATCGATCCAGGGTACAGCTTGCCGCTGTCTCGCCGTAATAGGCCGGCATCACATCTCCCTGGCGCACCACATTTTTGAGACGCAGCTCCACCGGATCCATGTGCAGCTTTTCCGCCAGCTGGTTGACTGCCGACTCCACGGCAAAGATCCCCTGGGTGGCTCCGTAGCCCCGGTAGGCTCCCGCCGACATCACGTTGGTATAGACCACGTCGTAGGCAAACCGGTGGGCTTTGGGAGTACCGTACAGCGGAATGGACTTATGGCCGGAAAGTCCCACAGTCGTGGGTCCGTGCTCGCCATATGCTCCTGTATTGGATAAGGTATACACATCGATGGCCTGGATGATCCCGTCCTTATTGGCTCCGATCCGCACAGAGACCTCCATCTCATGGCGGGGAGTGGAGGCCGTCTGGCTCTCCGTCCGGGAAAAGATCATTTTGGACGGCCGCCCCGTCTTCCAGGTGACAAAAGCCGGGAAGATCTCAGAAACCACCGTCTGCTTCGCTCCGAAGCCGCCGCCGATCCTGGGCTTCACGACCCGGATCTTCGACTTGGGGATACCCAGGGCGTTGGAAATGATCCGCCGCACATGGAACACGATCTGGGTGGAGCTTAAAATGTTCAGCCGTCCGTAGGCGTCAAAATAGCA
Source organism: Pilosibacter sp. YYHA0881 (assembly GCF_051602715.1). Taxonomy (GTDB): domain Bacteria; phylum Bacillota; class Clostridia; order Lachnospirales; family Lachnospiraceae; genus Alitiscatomonas; species Alitiscatomonas aceti. The sequence continues at coordinate 3,162,930 of NZ_CP175657.1, read as the reverse complement.
GCAAGTCCGGAAGGTCTCCATCATGGCCTGCTGGTCGGCCAGGGTATGGTATGTACCCTCTGCCACCACGTCGCACTCTGCCAGGACAGCATCCACATCCCCCTGGCCGGATACCTCGCTGGCGCACAGATTCCTCTTATTGTCTGCTCCCACAGGACAAAGAGATCTCCAGCTGTCCTCGGGATGGACCAGGATCTCGTTATCCTTGGCAGTCCGGAAGTCCAGAATAGCCGGAAGCACCTCATACTGCACCTTCACCAGCTTTAAGGCCCGGTCCACAGCGTCCTCGGTCTCCCCGGCCACAATGGCCACCGGATCTCCCACGTACCGCACGTGCCGGTCCAAGATCAGCCGGTCGTAGGGGCTGGGCTCCGGATACGTCTGCCCGGCCATGGTGAACCGCTCCGCAGGCACGTCCTCCCAGGTATAAACGGCTGCGATCCCCGGTACCTTCATGGCCCCATCCGTCTTTACGGACTGGATCATGGCATTGGCGTGAGGGCTCCTTAACACCTTAACGATCAGACAGTCCCTGGGGGCCAGATCGTCCATATACACCGGTTTTCCCGTCAGAAGCGCCATGGCGTCCTTCTTACGGATCCCCTGATTTACATTCTTCATGACGCTCCTCCTCTCTTTTTATATTCAATAAACGCGCGGATCCCCCGGAGCTGTCCCTCGTAGCCGGAGCAGCGGCACAGGTTCCCGGCCAGATATTCCCGGATCTCATCGTCCGTGGGGTCCGGATTTTCCCGGAACATGGCAATGGCATTCATGACCATGCCCGGATTGCAGAAGCCGCACTGCTCTGCTCCCTGGTCGGCGATGAACGCTCCGAACTCCTCAGCCTCCTTCTGGAGCCCCTCCAGGGTATCGATCCTGTGGCCGTCGGCCCGGGCCGCCAGGACAGAACAGGAAAGGACCGGCTTATCATCCATAAACACCGTGCAGAGGCCGCAGTTGGACGACTCGCAGCCCCGCTTCACGCTGAGACAGCCGTGATCCCGTAAAAAATCAATGAGAAGCCTGTCATCAGGGATCTGTGCCTCCACATTTTTCCCATTTAAGACCAGTGAAATCTTCATGCCCTCTGTCCCTCCTTCTCTTCTGTCAGGCAGGCCGGAGCGCCGGCTCCTGCGGCCTGTCCGCTTCCGCCGTACAATGCTTCCATCAGTCCCCGGTACAGGAGAACACCCGCCAGGTGGCTGCGGAATTCCTTTCCCGCCCGGATATTGCTGCCCGTGGGGACCACAGATGCAAGCTCCGCAGCCAGAACCTTCCGCTCTTCCTCTCCGGAGCCCTGAAACCGCTCCAGCCATTCTGCCGGAAGCTCATAGGATCTGGCCCGGGCCGGAGTCGCCCCGAAAACAGCCCGTCCGGCAGCCCGTTCCCCTTCTCCGGATCTCCATCCTTCCCCAACGGCCACCGCACAGGCCATCACAGGAAAATCCGTCTTTGTGTTCCGGTGGGACAGGTAGGCGTACCGCCGTTTCTCCTTCTTTACGATGACCCTCACCAGAATATCATTTTCTGCTCCCTCTGCCGCAAACCGCTCCATGGGCACCAGACCTCCATGGTACAGCTCCACCCAGGAATCCAGGGCCAGGAACATGGTCAGCACGTCAGAAAATCCAAACCGTCCGAAAATACTGCCGCCCACGGTGGCCAGGTTCCGGAACTGGACGCCCACGATGTGACGCAGGCTCTCCCGGACGGCTCCTCCGGTCATGGCGTCAAGTCCCTTATGGAGCTCCAGCTCCCTTAAGCTAGTCATGGCCCCGATCCTGTATTCCTCTTCCGTCTCTTCAATACCGGAAAGTCCCAGGTCCGACAGATCGATGACCGTCTGCACCGTCCGGTTCTGCATTTTCAGCCACAGCATGCCGCCGAGGATATGGGCTGATTTTTTCTGGTTCCGCACATAAGCGTCCTCCAGGCTCTCCGCCCGCACATATTCTCTGAATTTAAGCATCCGTTTCCCTCCTCCATATGATTTTCTATTATAAGCCGCAGGGCGGATATTTTCCACTTTTACTTTCTAAAAAGGGCCCGTCTGGCCTGTTCCGGCCTTCGGGCCCCTTCTGGATCTCTTCTGGTACGCCCTGGTATCCAGATACCTCCCGGCCTCCTTCCTGCTTTCAGTCCGGAAGCCAGCAGCCAGGCCCTTTAAGCCTCCTTCTCTCTGGGGATCACAATGTTCAGGACAATGGCCAGGATCGCTGCCGGAACGATACCGGAGCCTCCGAAGATCAGCTGTACTGCCTCGGGAAGTCCGGCGATCACTGCGCCATTGGCACCAATGCCGTAGCCAAGTCCCAGGGCCGTGGATACGATGGTGATGTTCCTGGCTGTCAGCGGCTCCTTTGTGATCAGCTGGATGCCGCTGATGACGATGGATGAAAACATCATCACCGCCGCTCCGCCCAGAACGCTCTGGGGCATAATGGAGATCAGCGCCGCCAGCTTGGGGAGCAGGCCGCAGAACACCAGGAATACGGCTCCTGTGGCCAGGGCATGCCGGTTGACGATCTTTGTCATGGCCACCAGGCCCACGTTCTGACTGAAGGATGTGTTGGGCAGCACGCCGAACAGGGCTGCAAAGCTGGAGCCCAGACCGTCGCAGATAACGCCGCCGGAAAGCTCAGAATCGGTCGCTTCCCGTCCCATGCCGCCTTCCATCACTCCGGAAATATCGCCCACGGTCTCCACTGCCGTTACGATGAACATGATCAGCACCGGGACGATGGCACGCAGGTCAAAGACCAGGGGGACCGGCATCAGCTTCGGTATGGAAAACCAGGAGGCCTCCGCCACCTTGTCCCAGTTTAAGACCCATGCCTTGGTATACTCCACGCCATCAGCAGTAATGCCTGTGGGGGATAAAAAGAGGCCCATGACAGCCGACGCAATATATCCGGCGATGATTCCGATCAGAATGGACGATGCGCTGGTCATGCCCTTTGTTCCGTGCTTAAACGCGATGATCACCACTGTCACAAGAGCGCCCAGAGCCAGGTTCTCAATGGAACCAAAATCAGCTGCCATATTTCCGCCGCCAAAGGAATTGACGCCCACGGATACCAGGGACAGGCCGATGGAAAGGACTACTGTTCCAGTGACCACTGCCGGGAAAAACCGCCTCAGGGGCTTTAATAAAAAGCCCAGGACCGTCTCAAACAGGCCGCCAAGAACGGAGGCCAGCATAATGGCCCCGTAGCCGGCAATGCCGCCGCCCATGACCTTTGCCACACTGTTGAATACACCGATGAAGCCGGAGCTGGTTCCCATGATAATGGGGACCTTTCCTCCCACAGGACCGATGGCGTAAAGCTGCACCAGTGTCACGATCCCGGCCACCAGCATGGCGTTCTGCAGCAGATCCACCTGCAGCTCTGCAAATTCGCTGCCTGCTCCAATGCCGCAGGCGCCTGTGATGATGAGGATCGGAGTCAGATTTCCCACAAACATGGCCAGCACATGCTGAAGCCCCAGGGGAACTGCCTTTGTGAGCGGAAGCTTCCCATAAAAGTCAAACGCCGCTCCTTTTGTTTCTGCTTTTTCCACTTTTCTCTCTCCTTTTTAGCCTTTTTCTGCTTTTTTCAGCCCCTCTATCATGGGCGATAGGAGAAAAAAAGTCAATAACCCAATGAATATTCAGAAACTTTAATTATTTCTAATAATTCGGAATTTTTCTTCCATTAAAAGCCAGTTGGGACGGAAAAAATTCATCAGCTGCCAGTAACCGGCCCCCAGAAGGCCATATTCCCGGATCAGGTCAAACTTTCCCTGAATGCTCCGCACATCCTCAAACCAGATCTCATGCTGGATCCCGTACTGCCAATAACGAAGGTATGGGGACCAGGCCGTCTCGTCGAACCGGATCGGGACTCCATGATCGATGGCCCGGGCCACCGCCTCCCGGTTGCTGATGGACTGGGCCTTTGTGGTCCCGCGCACATAGGGAAGGGGCCATTCATATCCATAATTGGGCATCCCAAGGCTGATCTTTTCCACCGGGATGGCTGAAACCGCATACTCCACCACCCGGCGGACCATATTGAGGGGAGCTACGGCCATGGGCGGACCGTATGTATATCCCCATTCATACGTCATCAGCATCACCCGGTCCGCCGCCTCCCCTAACAGACGGTAATCGATGCCTTCATATAAAAGTCCCTTCTGGTCCGGCGACGTTTTCGGAGCCAGGGCCACAGAGACCGGATAACCGAATACCTGGAGCACACGGCGCACACGGCCTGTAAATTCTGCAAAGGCCGGCCCGTCCTCTGCCCGGACGTACTCAAAATCAATGTCCAGCCCCCGGTAGCCCTTTTCTGTCATCGTCCGTCCCAGCTCCCAGATCAGCCTCTCCTGGAGTCTCCTGTCCTCCATCAGCGCCGTCACCAGATTGTTGTTAAAGCGGCCGTCTGTTCCCAGGGGCGTCAGGACCATCATGGGATTCACGCCGGCATCCGCTGCCTGGCGGATCAGCCAGGTATCATCGGACGAAGGCGGGATCAGTGTTCCCTGTTCTGTAAAGCCGTAGGAAAAAATATAAAGATCTGTCAGAAACGGAAGCGTCTGCTCCGCCGTCTCCCTTGAAATAAACGGATATGCATAACCAAATGAGTATAGCTCCCGCCTGGACTGTTCCCGGTCCGCCGCCGGTCCTTCCGGGATCAGGAGCGACTGGCCCACAGCCAGGCGGTATGGATATTCTATCTGGTTGGCCCACAGAAGCTCTCCCACAGGGATACCGGCCGTCTCTGCGATCCGGTCCACATTGTCTCCTTCCTTTACCACGTAAACTGACACGTTCTCCCGCTCCCCATCCATTTCTTTCCTAATTAATATATGAGCATGGGCTGTCCGGGGGAACGAAAAAACGCACCTGCGTGCTTTTCCGCCTGCGGACGGGCCGCTTTTTTGCTCCCTCTGCGGAAAAACTGCTTCCGGCCCATGGCTGTCCCTGCGGAGCGTTTTAATATCATGGGACGCATTTTCCCATGATATAAAAATACCCGGAAAAGAACGTTCCCATATGGAACCGTCCCTTCCGGGTGATTTCAGTCATATCCGTTCAGTTATCGTTCAGCCAGCGCTGTCAGCCGTCCGTCCACCACGTCGATCAGGATGGTATCTCCTGTATGAACGCCGTCGGAAAGGATCAGCTTTGCCGCCAGGGTCTCCACATTTTTCTGCAGATACCGTTTCAGCGGTCTGGCTCCGTAAACCGGATCGTAGCCATTGTCCACGATGAACTGCTTTGCCTCATTGGACAGGGCGATGGTCAGCTCCTTATCGGCCAGACGCCGGTTGATGTCTGCCGCCAGAAGATCCACGATCCCTCCGATGTTGTCCTTTGTCAGAGGCTTAAAGAGGATGGTCTCATCCAGACGGTTTAAAAACTCTGGACGGAAATGGGCCCGAAGGTCGTTCATGACCATCTGCTCCGCCTCCGGCCGGATATTCCCGTTCTCATCGATGCCCTCCAGGAGATACTGGGAGCCGATGTTGGAGGTCAGGATGAGGATCGTATTCTTAAAGTCCACGGTCTTTCCCATGGAATCGGTGATCCGCCCGTCGTCCAGTACCTGTAAAAGCACGTTGAACACATCCGGATGGGCCTTTTCCACCTCGTCAAATAAGACCACGCAGTAGGGCTTTCTGCGGACTGCCTCGGTCAGCTGGCCGCCCTCATCGTAGCCCACATATCCTGGAGGCGCACCGATGAGACGGGACACGGAATGCTTTTCCATATATTCGCTCATATCGATCCGCACCATGTTGTTCTCGTCATCAAACAGGCTCTCCGCCAGGGCCTTGGCCAGCTCCGTCTTTCCGACGCCGGTGGGGCCTAAGAACAGGAAGGAGCCGATGGGCTTGGTGGGATCCTTGATCCCGGCCTTGGACCGGATAATGGCCTCTGTGACCTTCTCCACGCCTTCATCCTGGCCCACCACCCGCTTATGGAGCTGTTCATCCAGATGAAGTGTCTTATTCCGCTCACTTTCTGTAAGCTTTGCTACTGGGATCCCCGTCCACCGGGAAATGATCCTGGCGATCTCCTCTTCTGTAACGCTTTCATGGACCAGACTCAGATCCTGGTTCTTTACCTTTTCCTCCTCGGCCTCCAGCTCCTTTTCCAGCTGCGGAAGCTTTCCGTACTGGAGCTCCGCCGCCTTATTCAGGTCATACTTCTGCTGGGCGTCCTGGATCTGGCGGTGCAGGCTCTCGATCTCCTCACGGAGGCTGGAAAGCCGGTCCACCGACGCCTTCTCGTTCTCCCACTGGGCCTTCTGGGAGGCAAAGGTGTCATGAAGCTCCGCCAGCTCCTTCTGGAGATCCGCCAGCCGCTCCTGGCTCAGATGGTCGGTTTCCTTCTTTAAGGCTGCCTCCTCGATCTCCAGCTGCATGATCTTCCTGGACAGCTCATCAAGCTCGGTGGGCATGGAGTCCAGCTCGGTCTTTATCATGGCACAGGCCTCGTCCACCAGGTCAATGGCCTTATCCGGAAGGAACCGGTCGCTGATATACCGGTTGGACAGGACCGCCGCCGAAACCAGGGCCGAATCGGTGATCTTTACTCCATGGAAGACCTCATACCGGTCCTTCAGTCCCCGGAGGATGGAGATGGTATCCTCCACCGTGGGCTCATCCACCGTCACCGGCTGGAACCGCCGCTCCAGGGCCGGATCCTTTTCAATATATTTCCGATATTCGTCCAGGGTCGTGGCGCCGATGCAGTGGAGCTCGCCCCTGGCCAGCATGGGCTTTAACATATTTCCGGCATCCATGGAACCCTCGGTCTTTCCCGCTCCCACAATGGTATGAAGCTCATCGATGAAGAGAATGATCTGCCCCTCGCTCTTTTTCACTTCCTCCAGAACAGCCTTTAACCGCTCCTCAAATTCGCCCCGGTATTTGGCTCCTGCCACCAGTGCTCCCATATCCAGGGAAAACAGCTTTTTATCCTTTAAGCCCTCCGGCACATCGCCGCGGACGATCCTCTGGGCAAGGCCCTCCACCACGGCCGTCTTTCCGACGCCTGGCTCTCCGATGAGCACCGGGTTATTCTTTGTCTTTCTGGACAGGATCCGGACCACATTCCGGATCTCCGCATCCCGGCCGATGACCGGGTCCAGCTTCTGGTCCCTGGCCCGCTCCACCAGATCGGCCCCATATTTATTTAAGGTATCATAAGTAGCCTCTGGATTGTCGCTGACCACCCGCTGGTTTCCGCGGACGGTGGAAAGAGCCTGTAAAAAATTGTTCCGGTCAATGGCGTATAAGCGGAACAGCTCCTTTAAAGCCCGGTTTGGCTCCCTTAACAGGCATAAGAACAGGTGCTCCACGGAAACGTACTCGTCTCCCATGGCTTTTGCCTCATCCTCTGCGCTGATGAGGACCTTGTTGAGATCGTTGGTCAGATAGACCTGGCCGCCGCCGGAAACCTTTGGAAGCTTATTTAACGCCTGCTCCGCCTCATTTAAAAACTGGCCGCCGGAGATCCCCATTTTCGTCACCAGCTTCATGATCAGGCTGTCCTCCAGCCGCAGGAGGCTCACCAGAAGATGCTCCTGGTCGATCTGCTGGTTTCCATATTCATAAGCCAGCTTCTCGCAGCCCTGGACGGCCTCCACTGACTTTTGTGTAAACTTACTGATATTCATATACAATCCTCCTTTTGAAAAGGAAATGATCTTGTTTATTTGTTCTAGGCAGAATATAACACATGTTATTAGCACTGTCAAGTAGCGAGTGCTAATTTTTTTGTGAAGCCTTGATTTTACGGGCTTCACATGGATTTTTCACTTGCTTTCGCACTCGATTTTCTTGATTTGACCACATTTTTACGACAAATCTTTTGGAAAATATATTCGTCTGATTTTCTTACCACATTTTACGACAACGGCTTATGGTTTATACCACAGCAGGTACAGTTTCCGGCAGATTCATTTTAGACATCTCATTTTCCACGTGAGACTTCTCTGCAATATGATTGTAGACATTCATTGTAATCTGTGCATCTGAATGGCCCATCACATACTGCATAACTTTGGGATTGACATTGTTCTCACCCAGTCTGGTACATCCCGTATGACGAAGGGTATGCGATGAAATAGGAGGCATCAGCTCCGGCTCTCGCTTCTCTTCTTCTGCCAGTTTGCTTTCTTTCTTATTATAGGCATTGACAATATTTTTCAGAAAACTGTTCACTCCAGCCGGCATAATTGGACGTCCATGCTTTGTATTGAAGATGAATCCACTGCGTCCACCGATCTCTACATTACTCTGCAAACCAAGCATTAGGTTCAGCTCTCTCTGTTTACGGAACGCATCATATACCATCTGTGTCATAGGAATATCTCTGATTCCTGCATCCGTTTTGGTTTCTGAATCATGGAAACAATATCCTTCATCACCTTCATAATACACAAGCTGTCCACCTACATGGATCTCCCGATTCTTCATATCCACATCTGACCAGGTTAAACCGATGGTCTCACTCACTCTCAGGCAAGCCCCAAACATAACCTGCATCATTGGAAGATGAGGCTTATACACATTACTCTGTTCAACAAACTTCAGAAGTTTTTCCTGCTGTTCCAGTGTCAGTGCTTCTTTCTCTTTTGCCGGAGCCCCATAATCTCCAAGTGTTCCAGTTACCGGATTCTTGCGGATAATCCCATCTTCCACTGCCAGTTCAAAACTGGGATTCAATAAGCCATAAAGACCTTTGATCGTGCTGTGTGCCAGTCCTTCATCTGACAATGCGGAAAAGAATGTCCTTACGTGAGATATCTTAAAATCCACAACACGAATGTTTCCCAAAGTATTTCGTATCCGGTAGTCCCACATACGGATATAATTCTTTTTCGTTCTTTCCTTAATATTCTTTGTTGCCATGTATCGCTCAAACAACGTATTTACGGTCAGCTTCTTGACTGATGCATCTGTAATAAGCAAATCATCCATATCCTTATTGATCTTCTTTTCCATTTCTCGCAGACTCGCCAGATCAGCTGCATAAACCGAATTACGCTTTCCGGTAATTTCATCCTTGTAGCGATACTCATAACGTCCATCCGGACGCTGGTATTCACCTGTTTTTAAATTTCTGCCTTTATTATCTTTTCTTGCCATATCAATCATTCCTTTCACTTTATTTTTCGTTATTCGGAATGATTTTTGTCCTGTCGGTATCAGTCATATACTGTCTGATATCTGCTCACAGATTAACATAATATTTTATGATTTCCAAGGGTAAATTCCTGCAAAATGCCAATTTTTATTTGCCTTTTTTACAGGAATACTTTTCACTTTTCATTCCGAAGGAAAGTTGTTGTATTTTATCCTCTCATCTTTCATTACACTGCCATTACATCAATATATTTTTTTATCTTATCCACGTTATAGAGAACACGTCTTCCAACAATCACTCTTGCCTCTGCATAGTCTGCAATTTTCTTTGCAGTTACTTCTCCGCAGGATAACATTGCCATTAATCCTTCAATATCTACCGTCAGACGGTTCTCAGCCTTATACTCTGTTGTTTTTCTCATGATGCACCTACCTCCTTTCCTCCGTATTCTTCTGCATCACCTCCCAGACAGCGGTTATGTCCGTTGTCAGTACATTTATTTTTTGTTTGAACTTCTTACGATGATTTTCCATTCCGTTCGGCGTGTTGGCTTCCATTTGTATATGGCGGTGTCAACGTTACATTTGACCTCTATCAGAACTCTTTCTGAATACTGGCATCTTCTTCTCAAACATACCAGCCGTTGCCGGAGTATCTTCGGTTTCCACATACTATTCTCTGATACAGCGGTGGAATCCTGTGTTACCTTTAAGCCCGAAAGGCACCCATACAGCTCATTCAATTTTCAAGGTTCAATAATCAAAAGTTCTTAGGTATACATTTTTGTACCTATTTGATTTAATGCCATTATATCCCCCGTTACTGCTAATGTCAATAGCACTTCATGCGTTTTAGGTTCTTTTTTGTACTCTTTTTTATTGATTTTCTGCTAGTTTGTGTTATAATATGGACAAATAGTTATTCATTTTTTGATTTTACTATCTTCAATGGATGTTTATCAGGACTAATGCAGAGGTGGCTTTATGAATTTTAATCTGAAACTAAAAAAAATCCGGACATTCCGGAAAATGACACAAAAAGAACTGTCAGAGAAGATCGGACTGACCGATCAACATAGAATTGTACAATACGAAAAAGGCGTTCGTGTTCCCAAAAAAGATCTGGTCGATAAAATGGCTACGGCTCTTGATGTTAATCCTTATACCCTCTATGATACCGCTGGACGTGACGCTTCCGAAATGATGGAACTGCTTTTCTGGCTGGATGAATTTAATCCATCTGCCCTGCACCTGTTTCTTCCTCGGAAATTTCCTGGTGAAAAATGTAATGAAGTAGCAGACACTTCCGTTTACTACCATGATAACGATAGCTGGCCTGCCCATGCTCCTGTCTGTATGTGGTTTGATTATGGGGTTCTGAATGATTTTCTGAAAGAATGGGTAGTTCGAATGGATGAACTGAAATCCGGTGTGATTACCAGAGACGAGTATTTTGAATGGAAAATCAATTGGCCGTATACCTGTGATGATTGTGGAAAGTTTGAACCTAAGAAACAATGGCGCTCTGCAAAATCAGAACTCAGTGAAACTTAGCAAAACTTAAATTCACTGCTTTTTTCTCTTTAGCAAAAGAAAAAGCACTGTAAAAACCAATAATCCAACGGTTTTCAGTGCTTTTTTCATGTTTTTCCTATTAAATTTTCCTCAGACACCTATATAAGTGAAACTTAGCGAAACTTAAATTATGTCCAATATGGAATATACATATTTGTTTGTTCTTGATTTTTTAATCTGATCATCTATGCAATCTATTTCCATGATGTATAAATTAATTGCCTTTTATCAAATGCTTCCTCTCCGCCTTCCATAATATCTACAATTTGCTTATGTGTAGATTTCAGGTCAATATTCCCTTGCGATATATCAATCGTTGTATCTTGATACTCAACCACAAAAATTCTTTCAGCATCACCCAGAACTGGAATGTTAGCATTGTGTGTAGCAAAAATAAATTGTATATCTTGTTTCTTTTTCGCAATTGCTGTAATTACTTCATCGTAAATAATTTTATTATCCAAATCATCTTCTGGCTGATCTATAAGAATAATATCATTATCAGACTGCATGAGTATAAACAATATAAGAGCTGACGCACGCTGCCCTATTGAATGGTGTCGTAATAATTTGTCATGATAATATATTTCAACATTATTGGAAACCTGATTCTTCAGAAGATCCGCATACTGATCTTGCAATTTTTTATCAAGCTTTGTATATTCTGAGGATGAAATAATTTCCTTGATTTTCATACCATCACATAATATCCAGTCTTCTATAAGCTCCACATAATCTCTAAACGTGTCACATAAGTATTGATATTTTATTTCAGAAATACCTGACCCCCTAAAATCAGTCTTCATCTGTGATTTAAAATTATCTCTGTCACCTTTAAAATCAATAGTGATTTTTAATTCATTTTGTGATTCATTAATTTTCTGAATTTCAAGTTTATATGCATTGAATTGTTCTAATAATATATCATTTCTTTCACGCATTGCTTTCTTGAATGCACTTTCTATTTGTTTTTTGGATTTAGCTCGTTCATCTAGTTGCTTTAAATTCTCTTTATATTTTTCCAGCTCTTCTGTCATTTTGACAAATCCATCAATATCTAACGTATCATCTTTGATTTCTCTTTTTATTTCAGCAAATTCATCAGATAATCCATCTATTTTTTTCGATAACATTTCCACTACATCTGCAAATTCTAACGAATTACTTTCTATCTGCGTGACGGCCTCTCCAATTTTTAAAATTTCATTTCCAATTGCACTTAAAATATCACTTGCCTTCTTTATAATATCAGAATTATAAACACTTTCCACGCCCTGCAAGCCTAAAGTCACATCTTTATTATTATCATAACACTTTTTTAATTCTCGTACTGCTGAATCAATTCGTCCTTTTACAGAATCCAACTTTGCTTTATCTGTTGTGTATCCAGTTTGTTTTTTTAATTTTTCTGCAACGCCTTTTTCCTTGTAAATAGACATTTTATGCTCAACTTCAGATTTTTTAATTTTGTATTCCTCAATCTGCTCTGGAATTTTATTCGCATCTAATAATTGAGAAACCGATGTTGTCAACTCCTTCACACAAGATGTTATTTCTGCACTTTTCCCTATTTTTCCACCAACCAATTTCTCAAGAAGACCATTTTCATGATCAGCACTATTTGATAGATCTTTTTGCCCAAAATATTGAATTCCATCAAACAAGCTTGACGGTTGTATATTTAAGTCAAGTCCATTTTCATCTATAACATTACTCTGTTCTCCGTATATACGACTAACAATATAATGTTTGCCATGTTTATCAACAACAGATAATGTTGCTTTTCCTCCTGAGCCAAAAATATTTTTTATCAGTGATTCTTTATATTCTTTATCTGTTTGCAACGGTAAATCAAATATATAACGAATTGCTTCAAGCACAGACGACTTTCCACTTCCGCGAATTCCAATTAACGAATTAAGCTCTGATGAAAATCTAATAGTCTGACCATCAAATTTTCCGCCTTGAAAACTTATAGATTCAATATACCCATGTCTTCTTTCCGGTAATGATTCAGCAACTCTACTTTTATAGTCCTGTAATGCAAATTTAATCGCCGCATATGAATATTCTCCGATTTTTAAATATGTTTGTTTATCGCCTTTTCCAATATCTTTCAATGATTTAGGATCCGATCCCTCTATAAGAGCTGGAATATATCCAAAACAACGATTAAATTTATTTATATTATCCCTTGTCCTCGATTTTTGTATTCCTAAAACTCGTTTTCTAAACGGAGCAAGCCCTGAGAGCGATTCTAAAAGACCGCCTCCACATTCGTTAAACAAACCACTGCCTTGATCAACATGGGCAAATATTACAAAATAATCTTTTCCATACTCCTCCAGTTTTTCCAATGTGCTTTTTAAATCATAACAACATTTTGTATTTCTATTTTCAGGATTAGATATTGTTGCAAATGCGGCTGTTAAAAATGTTTGAATGTGATTATTGCCATTTTCTAACCATTCATCAGGATTAAAAACTATAAGAGTATGTATACCATTAGCTCCCTCTTTAACAGTCAATTCTACACCAGGTAATATAAATATTTTTTCTTTGCTTGCTGCCCTTTTTAAGGCTTTATATTCATCTTTGTCAAATTTATTATGATTGGTAATAACTCCAACAGAAATATTAGCTTGTTTCAATGCCGAAATATATGATTTCACAAAATCATTTGGTTCACCACTATATGAAAATTCTTTATCTTTTTGTGTATGCAGATGAAAATCTGCCCTTAAAAATTCAAGCCCTGATTCAAACATTTTATCCCTCCTTATATTACTCTACCCCCAACGCCTTAAACACTGCATCTTCCGCACTCTGATACGGAATCAGCTGAAATGCACTCATCAGATCAGCCGGAACGCTTGCAAAATCAACAAATGAGGTACTCGGAATCAGCACCTTCTTTGCACCGCTGTCCAGGCATACTTGAAGCGTATTGGCAAGTTCATCTACCTTTATCATTGTGCCACTAATTGTAATATCTCCCAACACTGCCAAGTTGCTGACAACAGGCTTTCCAAGGGCAATCGAACAAAGTGCAATCAATGTTGGAAGTGCCAGTTTATCTGTCATGCCGATACCCTGCAAATCCTGATAATTGATGATGTAGTCTTTGGTCGATGTGCTGATAGAGCCACTGATCCGATTGCCGTTGGCTTTCAGATAATTAAATGCCGTGTTCACCGCTTCCTTGCATTTAGAATCACTGCCTAAGCCAGTCCGTTCAATTTTGCCACTACCTGGAAGCATCTGGCTTTCCAAACGGAATACACCAATCATGCCACTTTTTCCTCTGGATACGGTATAAACCTGTCCCGGATTACACATTCCATCCGGTATCAGCTTACCACCACCCTGTTCTGGTACGGAAACATAATGTTCTGACATATCTTCTAGATCTATATAAGAGAAGTTTACATCATAAAATTCCATACCGCCCAGTTTCTTCAATTGCTCCTTGACACGGCGACGCATTTCCAATGCAATCTGAATAATTTCTTCCAGTTCTTCTTTGGTAAACTCACCATTTGGGTACATCAACTTCAGATAACCGTCTATCATACGACGAACCGCAATTGTATCACGCTGATTCAGATTTCTCCCCAAGCGGAAGTAGTGATCAAGTGCATCTCCATACTGCTCCTTGCGAAGCTCTCGGATGAACTCTGCCAAATAGTCACTGATAAAACCGTAATCATCGGTAAAATGCTCCGGTCTGAACTTCGGTATCTCCCATCCTGGAAGATAACAATGCATACGATCAAAAAATGCTGTATCTGTTCCCATTTCCTGCGGGAAAGGTGCAAACAGACTGGACGTTTTCAACAGCACGTCCACACTCTGATTGATATTTCCCACAAATACCATGGACGCAGTAGCAGCTTTTTCTTCTTTGCCACGGGCAAAAGAGCCGGATGCCATGTAATCCTTCATAATCTGAATGCCATCTTTATCTTTAAACTTGATACCAGCCACTTCATCAAAGGCTACACAGTCCCATAAGCCGACCAGTCCGACCGTTTTTCGTCCCATATTGTAAAACAGGTTTGCAACCGTCGTCTGTCCACCGGAAATCAAAATACTGTTCGGTGAAATCTCTTTGTAAAGATGAGATTTACCGGTACTTCTCGGTCCTAGCTCACAAAGATTAAAGTTGTTTTCAACTAATGGAATCATACGGGTCAGGAGCAGCCATTTCTCACGATATGTAAATTCATCTGGCTCCATGCCGATAGAACGAAGAAGAATATCCAGCCATTCATCTTTCGTAAAAGCCTTTCGTCCCTGCTTAAGTTCATCAATATCAATGTGTGGCATCTGGATTGGTGTCAACTTACGGATACTAATTGGTGAAATATCTTTCTGCTTTTTCTGTTTGGAACGAAGCGGATTTCCATCAATGTCCTCAATACCAAAGTTATTGTCGCCTTCAACCTCATAATCCAGCTGAACAATACACCAGATACCGCCGCAGAGCAGGCGATCAAATTTTTCTGGATATTCATCGGCAATCGGTACATTACCAACGCCCAAATTAGAAAACTCTGCAAAAAAGCAATCCTTTTTCATATCCAATCGAACAGTCACCATATCAATGATTGTGTGACTACCTTTTTTACGCAGCTGAGACAGAATTTTCTGTGATTCATCCGGGCGTACAAAGTTGTCAGCAAGAATACGCTTCACATTCTGTACGCCTTTCTCTATAACAGTCTCATCATCTGAGCTGCAATACTGTCCCAACAAGAACTCAAGAACATACACTGGGACATTCGCCCCTTCTTTAATTTTCTTTGTCAGGTCTTTCCGAACAATCTTACCGTCAAAGTTCTGACGGAGCTTGTTCTTTATTTCTTCACGGGTACTTTCACCCTCTGCAAATTGCTCCATCTTTCTCTCCTCCTGCGGCATTAACTAAAAAAATCAAACTCGTCCACCGCAAAGGCGATGTCAATTTGGAATGGCTCCCGCTGTGGCAGCTGTAATCCCTGCTCATCTGCAATTACCAGATAATAAGTAGCTGTATTGCTGTATTTCAGAGATTTCAAATTAAACTGACAACGAAAAGTTCTTTCTGAACCGTTATCGCTGGTCTTATCTGCAATAATCTTCTGAATATCACTAATCTGTTTGCCGTCCTCATCTGTAAAATAAACTTGATAGGTTGCTGCTTCACGATTTGTACTGACCGCATCTTTTTGATAGAAGTTCAACGAAAAAATCATATTGCTGATTTTACGGTTTGCGGACAGTAAATTGACCGTTACCGGTTTGGTATCATATTTCTGCTTATTTCGCCTATATTCCATAGAATCATTGCGGAGATAATGATACTCAATCACCGGAACAACCATTTCCTGTAAACTGATACCACCATGCACAAAATTCATACCGCCGCCATTCATTTTGATACGAATACTTTCTCTCGGTGCAAATCCATCGAATTCCGTATTTCCGCCCAAGAATTTTACAGGCATCAAGTAATCTGGTTGCACACCCTTCTGCATAATTGCATATCTTCTGCCATACTCCACACATCGCTTGATACTTTCTTTTTTTGTAATGTCAGAGTTTGTTACATCCACATCAAAAAAGCCTCTTTTATCTACCTTATCCTCTTCCTTCAAAGGACTGTATGTATAAAGAAATCCATGGTCTGCCGTAATTAAAATATTCGTTCCGCCAAATTCATTTACAATGATACGCACGAGGTTCTTCAATTCTGAAATCGCCTTGTCACACGCAGCAAAAACAGCAGTATCCGAAGTGTGGCTGGCTTCATCTATGGTATCGTGGTAAATATAGACCACATCCATACCTTTTACTAAAGCACTTCTTTCCGCTCGTTTCATAGCAATGATGTCATTATACTTTAAAGCCACGCTTGCCGAATCTTCTGTTTTCAGAACCTTATCCCTATAAGTACTTGCCGTAGACTGTCCATCTGCCAAAACCGTCAAAATATCGTTCCGAACCTCTACTGTCAGTTCTTTGTGCGGCAACAAAGCTGCCATACCAAACTTTGTAGTAGAAGGGAAGATACTCTGCATACTACTGATAGAAACCTTACTTTGCGTTTCTCGCTGAAGCTGATCTGCCATCGTAGCTGCCACTTCATAACGCATGGCATCTGAGATAATTACAAATACTTTCGTATCCGAGGTTTGGATACGGGAACGGTAAAAATCCTCCTGTTGAGGTACTTCCAGAACTTTACCGTAAGTTGCCAGTTCATCCGCACATACATCCGACCAGTTGTTGCCCAACTCACCTAAGAACCAGTGCGTATAAAGTCCTTCCACCTTATCGACAACATGCTTGAACAAATCATCCAGCAGAATATTGGAAGTCTCCAAACTCTTTTGAAAACTAAGATGGAACAAACGGTAATAAGTGTCCATCTGATAGTAGCTCTCAGTATATTCTTTCCAGATACTTTTCGCTTCTGCGGTATGGAATCCGGCAGAATGTTCCTTAAAGAAACTTTGCATATTCGCCACTTGTAAGATACCGTCATAAAAATTCTCAAATGGCTCATACCATACACAAGTTCTACGTTTTTCAACGGTATTCGTAATGATATCCACATCAATAATATGGTCACTAATCTCTGTCATTAGCTTTGTCAGAATTACTTCGTTAATACACGGAAAGCACTCTGTTCCTACCAAATCTTCTACTGTCAGCTTTTCAAAACGCTGATACAGACGAGCTTCATCCTCAACATAACGTGCCACATCATATAATTGCGGAATGTTGTCACTATGAAGCCATTCAGAAATAAAATCATAGCAATATGCCTGATGTGGCATGGAAATAAAACCGTCCAGTCCGGCAAGATATTCCTGCCGCATGGTACGGGTCGCCGCGGTTAAAAGTAGATGAATTGCCAATCGCCCAAGGTCTGGTTCCTCCTCCATAAATCCGCATCCCTGACGAACCATCGCCCAAAATGCTGCGTCCGCATGATATTTTACAAAATCCTGATAAACCGTATTATTATTCAAATCCAGTCCCGCCTGGAACACACTACGGAGAATCATATTAGGCTGTGCATCTTTCAATCCACAGATTGCCGCCATGACAGCCATGTGCAACTGTGCCGGTGTTTCCGGAACTTTATTCTGCGTGCTAACTTTCAAACGACGGTCTTTCGCATTGAAGTAAGCACGATAATTTTTAACCTGTTTCCTCATTGCCGGATTTGATATAAGTCCCATCTCATCCATCCAGATAGAAATCAGATCCGCCCGAAACTCTTCGCTGTAAAGCTCCACATCCAGAAGCCAGTTATCATCTGGGCGGTTATAGACACACGGACTGTAAACCAGATAATTTGTGGTCAAATCATCTACTGAAAGCATTTTTTTTACAGAAAACGCATTATTTCCAGTCAGCGCAATCACCTTTGCATTTTCCAAAACCACTTCATCCAGTTTATCCTCAAATTCCTTATCTTCATCGTACCAGAAAATGATACGACGCTGATAAAACTCAGGAAGAGGTGCAGCAAACCTGCGATTTAAATCTTGTATTATTTTATCTGTATCCATGCTGTCCTCCTACCTTATAATTTTCCAATTTGCTTTTCGTTTTGTTCCGCCCTGCACCAATCTACCTTTTTCCTGTAAAGAAGCAAACATTCGAGAAACCGTTCTTTTCGATATACCCATTTTTTCTGCATAATATGCCTGTGTTGCAGATGGATTCTTCTCTATAATCTGCAACAATTTTTCTATCTGCGTCTGTTCCTTATTAAGCGGCACTTCAGCGCCATTAGTGCCATCATCAGCGCCACATTTAACGCCATTAGCGCCATTTTTAGTGTCATTGGCGTTAATTATGGCGTTATTGGTATCAACCTGACCTCGATAAATATTGATACGCAAATCAACTTCGCCACCAATAAACTCCGGCTCCTGCAATCCGGCAGCTTTTACTTTGTCTATAATTCTCGGAATGCCGCTTCCCCAATGCTCGATCAGATTCATGTAAGCAAACGCATAAGCAAGAGCTTCATTTCTGATTTTAGAATAGCCTTCTTTCATACGCTCCATCGTTTGTCCCATTGGCAACTTTCCTGGAGAAGTAATTTCCAATCGGTTGTCATATACCGCTACCTGTATCGTACCATGATCCAGATAACTACGATGTACCATCGCATTGATAATCAACTCACGAATGGCATCCGGTGGAATCTCATAAACATCCTGGCGATAAATTCCCACAATAGTAGCACCCAAATGAATATTTCTCAGGACAAACTGAAATGCTTCGTCTATCTGTTCCCAAAGCGGACCTGTATATTCTCTACGGTCAACAAATACTGCTTTTGTTGTCCCTTTGAACACACCACATTGTGTTGCAACATGAAGTCCTCCGTTACCAGTCAAAATAGCAAATGCATTAGATGGATAATCTTTTCCATCACGCTCAATTAAAATGCCCCAGGAGCGCAACTGCTGTCTTCCCACATCTTTAATCGATACTTTCTGTTCCTCTGTACGAGCATTTCTGACAGCCTGCTCTTTCATAGCTTTGCAAAGGGCATCAATATCTTCATCTGTAACATTTAACCCAGTACATAAAGCCTGATCATAGTAACGATTACTGCCCTCAAACAATAATTCTTTTATCATATACTCATCGGCAAGACGTGTAGTTCCTGCAACACGGACATATACACCGCCATCTCTGCCAAGAGCTTTTATATAATATGGGCGCTGTCTGCCCTCAGAAACCTCTACCACAATAACCGTTTTACCATCAACCGTCTGTAAAGTGATATCAGGGATAATTGCCGGTTCACAGCTGTCCGATACGGCATTGGCAATGGCATCCATTTTCTTGAATACCTCTTCCTTGTCAAAACCGACAACCTCTCTGGTTTTATCGGCAATTCCGAAGATGATTTTTCCTCCGGTTCCATTTGCAAAGGCAACCACAGACTTCATATATTTGATGCTTTTCTCTGGCAAGTTCTCTTTGAACTCCACATTCTTCGATTCTCCTGCAAGAATTTCTTCTATGGTCATCATAACACCTCGCTCTCAACTCGCTATGTAAATCATAGCCTTTTTATTATTTCATCTGATATTCCAATTTTAATTCCTCTGCAAGATACAGATCACTCATACAGTGCATATCAGAAACACCGTCTCGCATTAGCTGATAGACTTCGGAATGATAAAATAATCCCAATGCCTCATCCAGCGAAAGTCCCTGTTGTTTGGCAAAGCACTCAATGACACGAGCATATTTTTTCTGAAGTAAAATCGGGTTTGCCGTCATAGTCGTATTTTTAATTTTGGGATCTGTCATCATATGCAAACCTTTCCGTTCTTTTACCAGAACTATTTTCCCTTTTTACATTGACTTTTTCCCTTACAACGCATATAATAATAGTAACTCATCTAACACGTTTAGAAGGAGAATCCGGTTTTCGCATTGCGATTACCGGTTTTTTATTTTGTTTCTTTTTCAATCTCTTTTATGTAATTTTGATAATCTTTTTCATAATCTTTCTTGGCACTTACAAAAAATACTGGATAAGCTGTTATCAACTGCACCCTTTTTTCGCTTTTCTTTTCAAATACAATCAGATAATCTAATTCTTCTTCCTGATAACGTAAGTACAAACGTTTTTTCTTTTTAGAATTTATTTTTTCCCAATATTTTACCCGTACGTCGTTTTCATTATACAGTTCAATAACTTCTTTAATCCACCCTACACGTAATGCACGATACAAACATTTTGCACGGACATTTCCATCATTCATTGTAATCACTTCTGTTCCTGAAATACAATTTTCCGAACAAAATGCAGATGAAATATCATTTGTACATGGTTTTATATCAAGTTTTGCTTTCTGCTCTATACTTGCAGAATGCCAAAATATTTCTGCCTTATTTTCTATCCATTTTAAAGGCACATAAATTTCCATACCTTGAAATAGGGGTCTGTCTTTCGTTGCAATGGTTTCTTTAAATCTGTTATGGCAATTATCAAACATTTCAGATAATTCTAATGCTCTATCAATAGCAATAGGAGTTAATTTCTTTTTCATTTGTATTTTCCTCCTATTTCCTTGGTTCCCAAACGAATAAATTAAATTTTGATTCATAACGAGCTGTTGATTTATCAATATTCTGTTTTTTCTGTAATGCGTTTACAAACTCAATTTTCCCTTTGTTCGCCATACTTTCAATTTCCAGATTTCTGTAATGATATGCCAGTGCTCCATTCAACAAATCTGTCAATTGTAAAATTTCTGATTCCGCAGAGTTAATCTGTCCAATATGTGTAATTACTTCTCCGTTAAAATCATAAATATTATTACACATGACTTCCTTTAATTTTTGGATACGCTTACCTCCTTTTGTATCTTTTATGTCAACCAGAATGTGATACTCATTTTCTTGTCGGATAATCGGATCCAGTGTTCTAAAGTACATTTTATAATACCACAAATCATAATCATCATTATTATATTTTGTGTGATTCAATTTATCTTTTCCTGTAGCTACCAACCCACGATAATGTAAATCACTATTTCCCCAAAAATACTCAAGTAATTCCAGATAAAACTCTATTTTTGACTCAGAAACTTTTGTCCATTTAATTTCAAAGCGACTATTCAGACCATACTTTTCTTTTATTGCACGAATATCCGAATATATTTGTTTCCTTTTTTCGTTTAAGCAATACATTGCCCCAAGAACCATAATTGAAGAATTATCCTTCTGCAAATGGCAACTCTCATCGCAAAATACAGTATATAACATTGTCCGCCCTCCCTTACTTTATTTTAGCTAAAACATCCTGGAAAATTGCATAATTCTTTTTCACGCCATCATCCAGATCAATAGAAATCATCTGATCGGCAAGGTGATGAATCTTTTCTTCGTAGGTTCTAATCTCGGTATCCTGTGCCTGCAAGGTTGTCAGCTTTTTGTTCAGCTTCACACGCTCACCAGTAGACACGTTAGCAATACGCTGTTCCAAATCAGCAATGGCAGTACGATAACGGGCCTGCTGTTCATGCACATAATCGGTACGGATACGGGCAATGGTGTCCGGCTGATAGCGGTGCATATAAATCAGAGCCTTAAAACCGTTCTTCTTACCGCTGTCAAACAACCAGTAAATCGGACGTTTCTGATAAATTTTGCAATGATCTTTGTAAAAGTCATTCAAGAAATAATTCCGAATCACCTCTTTTGGCTGACCCTTGCCATCCAGAGCGTCAGCAATGAATTTCAGGTTTTCATCCAGTGTATCTGCACCGTAAACAGTTTTCACAAATTCCACGAACAGACCGACAATATCATCCTCAAAATATTCATCGTCGCAAATCGGGATAATATTATCCTTATCCGCAGCAAAAGAACTATATTTGCTGTTATCCCATTCTCCACCTGCATAGACAAGACCATCCACATTCAGAGAGTAGCGACCAAACATACAGCCAACCGCATAGGAAATAAAAGAGCGAATATCTCTGCCAAGGTCAGCCTTGCGGACAGTGACATCCTTATCCTCAACCTCCGGTGTCAATTCGTCCTGCAAGCCATAAATGTCGATGAAAATACGGTTGAGTTCTTCCTCATTGGCTTTCAGCTGGTTGAAGCGGTCATCACATTCAGTCTGCCACTGGGTAAAGGCTTCAGCAATGGTAGGAACTTTGCGAAGCAGTGGATAGTGTTGGAAGTCCCATGAGGTTTCAAAGGCATCCCAATCATGCTTTGATATTTTTATGTTTTCCTTAACAATATTAGATATTCTGTCATCGTTTGATATAATGACTGGCAATGAAGCAATATGCCCTGACTCATAATTAAGAGTCGGGCTTAAAGCCCCTAAATACATTAGTGCTACAATAGAGTTTAAATATGCAATATAAAATTCGTCTTTTCCTTCTGGCACTATTGCCTTAGCACCACTACCAAAAATTGAATGGTCTGCAATCCGCATGGATGGTGCTCCACTTGAAATTCCTGACCATGTAATTACTCTCTTAAAATAACTCTCTGTATTAAATAATCTCCTTGACCAATGTTTAGTATTTGGATCTTTGGGATTATGTGTAACCCAATACTTAATTTCTTCCCCGTTATTTCTCCAATTAACCACATATTCATTGTTGCCATACCATTTACGATAATCGCCGCCTTTAGTCATCGGATACCATGTATATATTATTTCTTCCGTTTCTTGCATCGAATTTGTATTAAAAGAAATTAAAGGCAAATCCACCTCATACCATAGACGTAAAAATCTATTATTATCACCTGTTGTTAATCCACCACATACGTTTTCTAATTTTCCAAGTGCTTTTCCCTTTTCAAAAGCCGTAACCGCTTTCGACGACAACCAATACGCCACTGGACTTCCCGGAATTTTAGAAAAATTATCAGCACTTTGTTCATAATAGAATCCACAATCATGGTTTTCGATTGCTTCCAATGTCTTCTGTCTCTGAACTTCCATACCTCCACGGAAATCTACAAGTCGCAAATAGCAGCCTTTTTTCTGTACATGGCGATTTTGGAAAGCAAAAGTGCATACAGGAACCGTTGCTTCTTCAAATGCAGAATATTCAAACTGAATCAGTGCTTCAATGGTTGCTTGGTGATATAAATAATTACGCATTTTCTCATAGCTCTGAATGAACATCCAAACATAAGGCGTAAAGAATCCACAGTAACCACTCTGTTTTGTCATTTGAGAAGCATGAATGACAAATGCAGAGAAGAAATCGCTTTTATAATCTGCGTAATTATTTTTAATAAACTCATTCAGCTTCGGGTTCATATTAGATGCACCCATATACGGCGGATTCGTCACAACCGCATCATATTTCTGTGCCAGAGCTTCTGCCACCTGTACCAACGGCAGCAATTCTCTCAATGCCGTTTCACGGGACATATTTATATCTTCCGCAATCTCTGCAAAACGTTCATACAGCACAGTCCAATCCTGTGGTGTTACAGTCAGAATTGAGCCATATTCCTTTGCATCATGCAATTCTTTGATAAGAGTGTCCATCGCTGTTGTGAGCTTCGCATCGCCATTGCAAAAATAGTCCACAGCAAATTTATCTACATGATTGCTCTCCACGATGGTATACACATGGGGCTGAATGCCACGGCTGAAGAAGCGGCGGTCATACTGACGGGCTTTCATCATTACCGCAAAGTAAGCCAGCTGTGCCGCACGGTCATCAATATCCAAACCATAAAGATTGTTCTCCACAATGCTTGCCACCGCTTCACGGGTGGTATAGCCGTAGGATTCATAAATCTTCATCAACACATCGAACATATACGCCAGAATATGACCAGAACCGGAGCATGGGTCAATGACCTTCAGCTGATCCGGTGTCAGTGCGGCGTATTCCTTGCGAATCTCGGCAAGCTGTGCCTGCACTTCCGGCTCCTGCTCGGCTTCTTCCAGATAGTAATGCCATTTGGTATCTTCCGGGTCACGGTTTCCGGCAGCATAAGCAGACTGTTCTTCCTCTGTCGGTAAAAGCTGTTCTTTCACATCCGGGTGTCCCTCCAGCCACAGGCGACCAAGGCTGTTCTCTACCATATAGCGAACAATCCAGTCCGGTGTGAACAGCTGAGTTGCTGCAGGGATGTTTTCTTTTGTGATTTTCACATTCTTTTTCAGTGCTGCGAAAACATCGTCTTTTTTCTCGCTGTTATAATACTGATACAACCAGCCGATGATCTGAACAGCATCCTTCCAGTCATCCTCCGGTATCAGCTCGATCATCTGCTGAATGACGCTGCCTTCACGGAGTAGATTGTCCGGCAGAAGAAGCTCAGTATAATCCGCAATCTTCTGGAACATTCCCGGCAGAATCTTATTCAGAGCGTTGCACTGGACAATCAGTAGATATTTATACAGTTCTTCGGTCTTTTCTGCATCTTTCAGCTCATAGACTTTTTCCATATCCAATCCAGCCAAATCCAGATGAATAGCTTCGGCTATAATCTGCGGCTTAAAGTTGTTTTCCTCGTCCGTGAATACACGCACATGGGAAGGAAGATAGCCATTGACTTCCATGAATCGCAGAGCAGAGAAGCGGTTGAACCAAGTATAGGCAACCTCCTCCATGACCTGTTTATAGCCTTTATCGTTAATCTCGGCAATCAAAGCCTGACGTTGTTTCTTTTCATCAGCGGTGAGGACTTTGCCGCCAACGCTGTCCGCATTGGCATCCTCAATGTTGTCCTCTGTGATACCGTACTCCACACCTTTCAGGGAAACACGGGCGATCAGCTCTGTTCTTGCCCAGACAGCAAATTTTTTAATTGCATTCTTATCCATACTCGTCTCCTTAATTCAGCTTGATCTCGTCGCAATTCTTCAGCAACTGTTTCAGCTGAGAACGAATCTTCTCTACATAATCATCAATATCAGCATCCGTCTGTAAAGTCTTTGCCTGGAATACAACCTGTCGGTTATAGGCACGAACCACTTTCTTCTTTGCCGGAGCTGCTTCTTTTCCCGGCTGTATCGGCTGTACTGGCGGCTTTGGTGCAGGCGGAGCCAGAACAGATTCGATATTGCTGACCGTATCATCCTTATACTGGCACATCGGCAGGAACATGGCATCCAAAAGAGCAAGGCTCTTTAATTCTGCGATTTTCTCCTTGCACTGGCTGAAATATCTGTCCGACTTTTCAATCAGATGGGATGCCTTGGAATCGCCGTTTGCGGCAGTGTGAGTTGCTTCCATACACTGACGAACCGTTTCCAGAACCTCGGCACGTTTTTCTTCCAACATCTTGTCATGGGCAGTGCGAACCGTATCCATCAACGGATTCAGTTCACGAATCCGATTATAGTTGAACTTACTTCCGGTCTGAACCATGGTAATCAAACGGATGGTATTCAGTGCCTTGTGTGCTTCCTCATTTTCTGCAATACGGTCAAGGTCATCATGCAGAGATTTTTCAAACTGTACTGCCTGGTCGAATACTGTTACCTGGGTTTTGAAGAAGTTTTCAATGCCGTTGCTCATGGCTTCTTTGTTATCAAAGAGAGCATCCTCTTTTTTCAGCACACGCTCAATTAAGGCAATGTTGTCTTTCTTCTGGGAAAGTACATCATCCATCAGCTGAATAGCAGTCTGTACCAACGCACGATCCGGGTATTTATGTCCGTCATAACGGGCATCCAGAGAAGCATAGTAATCACGCTGTTCACTGAATTTCTCAGTCACAAAGCGAATCAGACCATCTTCATCATCCGGTACATCCATAACATCGAAATAATCCCGGAGCATTGATTTCACATCACGCAGCATCGTTGCGGAAATGGTTTTACGCTTACTGATAGAAGTCTTACCGATCTCACTCTTTTTGCGGAGCATATCCGGTAGTTTCGGGTCATCCGGCTGAATGGTATTGCCTGCGTACTTGATGGTTACTTTCTGGGAATAAATCAGCTGTGCCGCAACCGCAGCAATGTCGATTTCTTTCCATCCATACGGAATCGCACTGTATTTGCTTTGCACATCTGCCATAGAAGTCGGCAGCTTTTTCGCATCCTGCATTTCCAGATATTCTTCCATGGCAGAAGCTGCATCCCGGTTCGGTTCCATGCCCGGAAGTGCTGTTACCGCACCTGTCAGAATCGCAATAATATCTGCGTCACTGCCTGCATTATCTGTAATCAGGTCGAGCTTGCTATATACATGAGCAACCAGATATTCAAGAGACTGGTCAATCTTGCTCTTGGCATTTCCGGCTTTGATTTCCAAATGCTCACCATCTACATAGAACTGCGCCCCTTCAATGGCATTTTGCAATTCGGTCATAGCACTCAGCTCATATTTTCCGGCTTCGTCCTGCTGATCACTGATAATTTTCTGCACACTCTTAGGAAGCTGGCTTACATTTCTCTGCTTTACATACTTACGAATCTTCATGGCAGATTCCAGAGATTCATAATAAGGCGTATCAGCCAGAACCACGATTGCTTCATTACCTTTGGACTCTGCCATCAGTCGGTAATCTGTTTTTTCAATGGCATCGGTAGCAACGGTCAGGAAACGCAGACGCATACCACCTGTT
Organism: Pilosibacter sp. YYHA0881; assembly: GCF_051602715.1. Lineage (GTDB taxonomy): Bacteria > Bacillota > Clostridia > Lachnospirales > Lachnospiraceae > Alitiscatomonas > Alitiscatomonas aceti. Next base: position 3,136,110 of record NZ_CP175657.1, on the reverse strand, counting down.
GCCACTCCAACCGTAATGCCATCTACCATCTGATCAAAAGCAAAGTCATATTTTCCATAACGGAACTTTTTAGTTGTGAAAATGTCGCCGTAAATCATCTGGGCGATACGCTCTACAATAGATGCGGTATCCACATTGGTGTCTCTGATTTCACGCTGAATGTCTTGTTCTTCATCGGTCAGAAAGTTATAGGTATCACCGGTTCTGCCGATATAATTCTGGCTCATCAGACGATCAAGGCATCCACGGACAGCTTCACGCATGATAATCTTATCCACACGAATATCATCTGCCATAAGGATAACGATATTGTCCAGATTGGAAGGAATATCATCAATATAGCGAATCAAATATAACAATTTCAGTACATCCACATCCTGCTGTTCAATGCCATCGCCGTTGTCAGCAGCTTTCTGGCAACGCTCGATTACCCGGCGGATAGAACCGTCCAGGAAAGTATGTACGGTATCATAAAAACGGAAGAACGGAACAAGTGCGAATTCATCCTTCTCTTGAATTTTCTGTGCAGCTTCCTGGAAACCGGACAGCATGGAACGCTCACCACCGGACAGGTGCTTGCCGGAATTTCCGTGTTTTCGGATTTCAGCAAACACCTTCTGCATAATGATGAACTGATACGGCACGAACGGAAAGTTCTCGGTAAATTCTCTCGGACCGGAATAACCTTTAATATCCAGAATAGAACCGCTGAAGCTGAACAGGTTGCGAAGAACAGAATCGTTCTGCTCATAAACACCTTCCAGGTCTTTGGCTGCTTCCGGTTTCTTTTTCAGAATACGCTTCTGAATGACCTCATCTACGGAGGAAGAAGATAAGCTCAGTCTTGTTTTGAAACGAGCCTGGATGCGGGAGAACTCATCGGCACGAACTTTAATGATTTCATCAATGGCTTCCTGCCCGGTGCAGATTACCCAAATCTTGCCTTCGCACTCACTTCCGATTTTCTCAGTCAGAGACTGGAGATTCAAAAGCATATCCGTATCTGTTCCCACATACTGACCAACCTCGTCAATCATAAACAGTAGGCGAAAGTTGGCAGGCTTGGTATCCACATAGGCTTTCATATCTTCCACAAGCTGTGCGATAGAAATTTCTGTTGCAGTTTTATCATTAAACCATGCCTTGGCATCGTCCTCACTCATATCCAGAACTTCCATCAGTGTCGGGATGATGAACTTGCCATTGAAAGCAAAGGCACGACGCATTTCCAACCAGGACTTGCCTTTCTTTTTTTCAAAAACTCTGCGGAACTCCTCGGTTTTTCCCTGCTGGTCAATATAACGCTCCATCATGGCAACTTTCAGATTTTCACCGTAAAATCCCAGATGGTTGTAGAACATCTTTGCAAATACACGAAGTACGGCAGTCTTGTCTTTATTGCTGAAACCTTCAATATCAATGTTGAAAAGAATGGTTTCCGTCTGTCCCTTCGTTGCACGGTCAATCAGCATAAAGGTTGCCGGATCGTCCTCAAACTTTTTACGGAAACGTTCTACACTGCGGATACCTTTTACCTCTTTATTTTCCAGAAGGTAGGAAAGCATTTTCAGGAAGTGAGATTTACCACTTCCAAAGAAACCGGAAATCCAAACACCCATATCAGCCGTAGGCTGGTCAAAAGCATCACCGTAATAATTGAAGAACGTAATGAAGTGTTTCTTCAATTCTCTGGTAATGACATATTCATTTAACTCCTGCTCGATTACATCATCAGCAGCCTGATCTACTTTAATTACACCATTGATTTTACGGTTAATGTCATCCGCAAACATATCTCGAATCATCATGGCTTTATCCCCCTTAGTCTATAACATTGAATGCCCGGTAATAATCATTTGGTGCCAGACGATTAAACAGTTTTACATGACGACCATCGAACTCACCCGGATACATCACCAAAATCGGAACATCCGAAAAATACGGTTGCAAGGCTTCCAGTAACGTATGGATTCTCATAAATGGAAATACCTCACCTACCCCCGTCAGCATCAGTACATCGCCCGGTTTATGTGGTTCATACTGAATTTTATCAATAAACTCTCTATTTCCGATTGCGGAGTTAAGCTGCTCCAGAAGATAAGCACTTCCGTCAACTTCTTCCATATCGGGAATTGCATCTGTGATGTCCATATCATCGCAGATAGAAAGAAATATTTTATATAAATTACAAACAATCAAATGGCAATCTAAGGACTGATCTGTTTCCAGCTGATTTACAAAATGGCGGACAACCATTTCATTTTCAGGTTCATAACAAAAGATTCTGATATTCACTTCATTGCTGAGTCCTTTGCCTTCCAGAAACTCTGATTCCTGGATCAATGCCCGAACTTTGTCCAGGCGCTCTTTTATTTCTCTCATCGAGTTACCTCCTACACAAAGCAATTAAACGCCGGAAGTATCGCCGTATCGCCATTGCTTCTAATGGCATTTTCCAAAACAGGATGCAGCCATACTGGATTCAAATGATCTGCCTTGAGATTATCGAGATATTCTGTTTCGACAAGCACTCTGGCAATAATCTGTTTTAACTTTGTTATTGTAGTATCGCTCCAGGAAGCCACGGTATCATTCTGCTCCTGCAAGCGCATAAAAAATGTATTCGAATCAATCTTACCAAAAGACGTGTCCCTTAATCTGTACTTCTCACCAATGACTGTCAGCATAAATTCCCAAACCAGCCGGTTCTGCTTCATCAATGCATACAGACAAATCTGTTTTGCTACATCCGTTGGTTGTGACGCAATCGCAAAAACCAGAGAATCATCATCCAGTGCATGAAGCCGTTTGATGCAGGCTTTCGCCATGCGTGTAATAGATTTTTCAGTTGGATACTGAAAAAGATTCTGCTCTACAATTTCTTTTACAATCGCATCATCGGAAATTCCTTCTGACATAAGCTTTGCAGTGGAACGCATTTCATAAAAAAGGAACGGCTCTCTGGTCAAAGATGCAATATAAGGATAAGAATGATCCATGTTCCCGCACCTCCTTACTGCTCTTCTTTTTTATCAGGAACAAATTCCATGATGTCTCCCACATCACAATTCAAAGCAGAACATATCTTTGACAGAATCTCTGTACTTACATTTTCATCTTTTGATAATCGAGACATCGTTGTTGTACTAACTCCTGTCATTGCACGCAAATCTTTCTTCATCATTTCTTTATCAATTAACAATTTCCACAATTTTTTGTAACTAACTGCCATTTTTTCACCTCAATCTTATTTGCTTGAAATATCTGTTCACATGCTAAGTCATGAACCACCAGTTCAACTGGTGGTTTGATTATGCCCCTATAAGGGGCCTATGCCTGCAACGCCTGAAAGGCGGATGCCTCAAGCACTTATACCGGCTAGCCTCTAAAAGAGGCTATCTTCTAGTATCTTCTCTTTTCGATTCTTCTTTTTGTTGCTGAATGTATTCCTTTACCGCATCTTCTGTGATATTGCCTACTGTTACGACATAATATCCTCTGGCCCAAAAAGCTTTTGACCATCCATTTACACTTTCCGGATATTTATCGTGTATCATTAATGCACTTTTTCCTTTTATGTACCCTACCACATCTGACACTTTTTCGCTTGGTGGAATGCTTAAACACAAATGTACATGATCTGCGCATACTGCACCTTCTACTATTTCTATGTTCCGGTAATCGCACAGTTTTTTTATTATTTCTCTTACATCTGCTTTTAATCTTCCATACATAATTCGTTTTCTATACTTTGGTATAAACACTATATGATACTGGCATTTATACCTTGTATGTGATAAACTACTACTGTCCACGTTGGACCGCCTCCTATTCTCTTTAGTATTGGCTTGAGACACCTTTACTATTGTATCATAGGAGGCTTTATTACACATTCTACAACGTCACTACTACACTATTCGCCCCAGCATAGCTGGGGGATTAGCTCTTTCATTTATCAGCATATCACAAAAATGCGTTTCAAACAATCTAATCTGTTAAAAATCGTATTTTAACTCCGAAATATCGCAGTTAAAATTACCAAAACCACATCTTTATGGTAAATAGTAACCCGAGAATCCCATTTGAAGCCCAAGAATCCCGCTTTGTAAATAAGAGTCCTGTTTTGTAACCGAAATTCCTTGTTTGTAAATGAAAGTCCCTGTTTGTAAGCAAGATTCCCAGATTTTCATTTCCGTTTCGATATGATATAATACGTTCAGCAATAAATTTGCGTACAACAACCAGAGATCAGTTCCCTCTCGAAATTTTTGTATTCGGAGCATCCATCCCTGTTTTGATTGGATAGAGTTGTTCTATTCTGGCGGCACTTAGCAAATTTATCTGTTACTTTTTGAGAAGTTTAGGCTTTAAGATGATGTTCCCGCGGCAGCCTCCAGGGTCTCGTGCAGGCACGGACTTTGGCCCGCTGCCCGCGTAAAAAGGCGCTGCTTTGCAGATACATTCCCATCTGCTTTGCAGCGCCTTTTCCGGGGCGGTTCCTTTATTCAGTTCTGCGGCTGACGAAACGCCTGACCGCCTGTTTCCACTATCCCTGGATCCGCTCCAGCTCCATATCCTCCGGCAGGATCAGATTCAGCAATATGGATACGACAAACACCACAGCTACCACATTGGCGGAAAATACGGACTGGACCACCTCCGGAAATATCCGCCACAGGTCGATCTCACTGGCCGCAGTAAAACCGATACCCACAGAGAGCGACAGGGCGGCGATGGTCATGTTCCGCTGGGTAAATCCAGCCCTGGAAAGCATCTGGATCCCCGATACCATGATGGTCCCGAACATCATGATCGTGCACCCGCCCAGAACGGATTCCGGGAGGGATGCAAAAAAGTTCCCCACCGGTGGCAGGAATCCGGCCAGCAGCATACAGCCGGCCCCGGTGGCAATGGTAAAGCGGTTTACGACCTTCGTCATGTTCACGAGCCCCACATTCTGGGAAAATGAGGTCACCGGAGGGCATCCGAACATGGCAGAAACGACGGAAGCAAAGCCGTCGCAGGCCAGGGAACCGGAAATCTCCTTTGAGGTGATCTCCCGGCCCAGCCCTCCGGAGACCATGGCAGTCGTGTCCCCGATGGTTTCTGCCGCAGAAACCATAAAGATAATGGCAACGGAAAAAATGGCTCCCATATGGAATTCCGGTGCAAAGGGCAGAAGCGCTGGCAGGGAAACGATTCCCTCTGAAAAGATCACTGACAGATCCACCTTGCCCATAAACACCGCCAGGATATATCCCACCACAAGTCCTGCCAGCACAGACAGCTGCTTCAGATATCCCCGTGCCAGGATGTTCCAGCCCAGACAGACGGTTAGTGTGACAGTTCCCAGAAGCAGATTGGAGGCCGAGCCGAAATCCTCCGCGTAGCCGCCTCCAAAGGATCTGGCCCCCACCGTAAACAGGGAATATCCTATGGCGATCACCACCGACGAGGCGACCACAGGGGCAATGATCTTTCTCCAGTATCTGGCAAACAGGCCGATGACGCCCTCAAAGACTCCGCCGCAGATCACTGCGCCTATGACGGCCGGATATCCGTAGCTGGCCGCCACGGTGCTCAGCACCGTAACAAACGTAAAGCTGACACCCATGACGATCGGAAGCCTGGAACCGATCCTCCAGACCGGAAACAGCTGGATCAGCGTTGCGATCCCGGCCACCAGCATGGCATTCTGCAGAAGAACGGCGACCTCTGCCTGGGAAAGCCCCCCTGCGGCCGCAATGATCGTGATCGGCGTCAGATTCGACACAAACATGGCCAGAATATGCTGGAGTCCAAAGGGCACTGCCTTTAAAAGAGGCACCCTCCCGTCCAGCCTGTATATGTTGCTGATGCTGCATTCACTGTTCTTCATACTCTTATCCTTTCCTGGTTAAAATGCGGCTGGGGGATCCTCAGCCTTTTTCTCCCTCTCTGCCTTTCTTATTACCCGCTCATAGGAGACCCACAAAAACACCGCCGCTGCCGTCCATGCCGCCGGATGGCAGAAGCATGTAAGAACGTAGCTTCCCATTTTCATGGCAAGGACCGCCGTCACCAGCCTTGCCAGCAGCTCTGCGATCCCCCCGGCCATGGGCAGGAAGCCGTATCCGCATCCCTGCATCACGTTCCTATATACAAAGATCGCACCCAACGGGACAAAAAACACCACACAGATGTTCATATAGGTCCTGGCCCAGGGCATCACGGCGCTTATATCACCTGCAAAAAAAAGGCTCATGGCCGGACGCAGGAAAACAGTCCCCAGGACTGCTGCCATAACTGCATAGACCACTGTTACGGTCATGCCCGCCCGGACTCCCTTTTTCACCCGGTCCAGATCCCCTTTTCCAAAATTCTGGCCGGCATAGGAGGCCATGGCCTGGCCCAGGGCGATCATTCCCTGCTCCACCAGTGTCTCCAGCTTTCCGGCCGCCGTATAGGCCGCCACCGCCAGGGAACCAAACTGGTTCACAGCCGACTGCATGACCATGCCCCCGGAGGCTGTAATGGCAAACTGGAGAGCCATGGGAATTCCAATGGACAGCTCCCGTCTGACGTCTCCTCTGTGGGGACGCCACTGACCGGCTCCCGGCGTCAGATCCGGCGTTTTTAAGAAAATATACCCACCGCATAATACTGCCGATACTGCCTGGGAAAGCACCGTTGCCAGGGCCGCGCCTTCCACGCCCATGCCTCCGCCCACGATCAGCGCCAGATCCAGCGCCACGTTTAAGCAGGCGGAAAAGACCAGAAAAAACAACGGGACCCGGCCGTTTCCCACAGCCCTCAGAAAGGCAGAAAACAGGTTATAGAATACACAGGCCGCCGTTCCTGCGGCAATGATCCTGATATACCGGCCCGCCTCCTGGAAAATGTCCTCCGGTGTCTGCATGAGACGAAGGAGCGGATCCATGACCGCCAGGAAAAAGCCTGTGAGTACCACCGTTGTGACAGCTGAGAGAAAGATCCCCGCAGAAACACTCCGCTTTACACCGGCCGTATCCCCGGCTCCATACCGCTGGGCCGTCAGGATCGTAAAGCCGGAGGTGAGTCCCTGGGCAAAGCCTGTGATCAGAAACATGATGATCCCGGTGGAGCCCACGGCCGCCAGGGCTCCGGCTCCCATATACCGGCCCACGATGATCGTATCGGCCATATTATAAAACTGCTGGAAAAGATTTCCCAGCAAAAGCGGTATAGTAAACCGCAGAAGGACCGGCAGGGGCCGTCCCTTTGTCATATCCGTTCCCATATGACGCCTCGCTTCCTTTTAATTTCCCGGTTTATTTTAGCGCATCCGCAGAAAGGCTGCAAGTGGATTTTCCGCCGTTTTACAGGCCGCGCCTAAAACAGATCCAGCATATTATCCAGATACATCTCCTCTCTCACATGGATCTGATATTCCGGCCTGGTCATGTAATAAAGAAGGAACTCCAGGACCAGGGCGCTGCCCAGTCCACGGCCTTCGATCTTAAAATCAGAAAAGCCCATGGGAAGATAGACGCTCTGGATCTCTTCTGCTCCGATGAATCCTGGATTTTTCATGGCTCTGGAAAATCGGTAGCCCTCCCCTGCGCCGGGAGCCGTACAGCAGTGGTCCGGACCGTCCTCGCCGAGATTTTTCCGGCTGACGGCCTCGTAACAGCGTTTCCTGTCCCTGCATCCATAGAAACAGCATTCGTTGCACAGGAATTCCACCTTAGCCTTCTGGCGTTCTGACAGCGTATCCCATTGGTCAAGGGCCTTATTCAGCCGGAAATCCGGCACTGCATAGCGAAACTCCTCTCTGTCGACCTCCTCTGTGAACCGGTCAAAATCTGTCAGTACCTTTGTGGTGGAGGAAACAAAATAAAGGCCTGGATATTTCTTTTTTAAATACTCCAGCAAAAGCTCCGAATGAACGATAACGCCGTTTTTCGTTTTCCCGCTCTTCTCAAACATGGCGCAGAGAGCGTTGCATTTCCGGTCCGCAAGATGCTCCTCCCTGAGCAGGGAATTGCTGAAGGTCAGACGGGCAGAGATCCCGTACTTCTCCAGCAGCGCCAGGACCTCTCCCGGATCCTGGTCTCCTTCCCCGACACGGCCCCCGCCCCAGATGCATCCCGCCGGAGCGCCGTATATGGAGCCGATCCCGCACCATTCGTAAAAATATTCCCTATGTTCAAAAAATAACGGCAGAAATCTCTTGTACAGCACATAAAACTCAAACAGGCCCGGAAGATGGAAGTACGCCGTTGTTTTCCCGGAACTGATTCTATCCTGTGGCATATATGGTCTCTCCTTTTATGTAAACTTGGCATTCCGCTCAATGCACGGCACCTGTTTCAGCCGCATCTGTCCGGCCGTCCAGATCCAGGGATGCTCTCGCCTCCCTGTTCCCGGCCCCCATGGGATCCACAGCCTTATATGTGATCGTCCGGACTATTTTTCTTTTTCATTGGTGTATATCTCCATTTGCGTAGCAGGTGCATACATGTGTGTAAAGAGCACCGTTTTCTGTTGCAGGGCATTCCATGGTATTTTCCCCGCCTATGCCGCTGGCTTTATTCTCATGGTCGGCGTTACATTTGCCGGCTGTAAGCTGAGGGAAAAAGGAACGAGATAAGATGGGGCCGGACTGCTGTCCGGTCCGTTTTTGTCCGCTTCATAATTCGTATCACAAAATACATAGAAATACAATCTTTTTTACTCTTAAAAAGCTCAATATGGCATCCGTCGTTAAAAGACGCGCCGTATTGGAGCCATCTAGGTTAAATCGGGACAGTCAAAAAGCAGGCGTCACAATGGTTCGCGTTGTGTTGTCTGCTTTGGTTTACGCGGGCAAGAACCAAAGTCCATGCCTGCACGAGACCTTGGCGACTGCCGCTCATGAGTGATCGTCATTAAGAACAATATTCCAAAGTTAAAATCAAGCTTTATAACATACAATTCATAATCACGCTTATCATCATTTCTTTTTCTTCTGGTCTGGACTCTGCGATCATAATGGTTAGTGCTACTAAAGCAGCATCTTCTATTTTCTTTTGTCCATCTATAAACAGTACTTCATTTTTATCAAGAAAATAGAGAAACATTGTCGCAGCAATTCTTTTATTTCCATCGAAAAAGCTGTGGTTCTTGGTCACCAAATACAGCAAATTTGCAGCTTTTTCTTCCAAAGATTCATAGATATCTGTTCCTCCAAATGACTGATAAATATTACCGATACTGCCTTTGAAAGAATCATCCTTTTCTTTTCCAAACAAATCGGATTCATCTCCGAATCGCATGCTCTGGATCACGTCCATACATTCCTCATAGGTAAGAACATATGTCGCACGATTTCCTTCTGGCCGTGTCATATTCTGGTGATCATAAGAATCCAGTAAATCCAGTGCACTGCTATATTTTTCTATTACAGAAAGAACCTGCCTGCTATCCAACTCGTTTTCGGTCCGCTTCATAATTCGTATCACCTCACCTAACTGCTTGATACGATTATCATTTACTGCGTAGCCCTTCAATATGTACTGTTTAAGAACTGAATTTGCCCAACGCCGGAATTCAACGCCTCGTTTTGATTTTACACGGTAGCCGACAGAAATGATAACATCCAGGTTATAATATTCAATTTGTCGTTCTACTTCACGTTCACCCTCTTTTTGAACTGTCGCAAATTTTGCGACAGTTGCCTTATCACTTTCTAACTCTTCTCTCAAAGCATTATTAATATGTTTACCAATTGTTTTTACATCCCGGTCAAAAAGCTCAGCCATTTGATTTCTATTCAGCCAGACCGTCTCATGATCTACTGCCACAGGAAGCGTTATCAATTTATCCTCTGTTTCAAAAATTACAATTTCATTTTTGTTCATATCGTTCCTCCAATTCTATTCTTTTTTCCTTCATCAACTTCTGCACCTTAACGTAATATGCAATTAATCTGAGTACGTACTCCGGCATCTGTCTTCTTCCCGCTTCCCATTCCTCTAATGTTCTTAGTGGAATATCCATGTATTGTGAAAATTCTGTCCTGTTCATATCCAGCATTTCACGAATTCCTTTTAATGTGCCTATCTGCTTTTCAATCCTTTCTTTTTTGTCCATCTCGCTCTCCTTATGTATCCACTCATTGTGTGGATATAGTATCACAAAATATAAATAAATACAATATTTTTTGAAAAAAAGTCAAATATGGTATGCATCGTTAAAAGGCGGGCTATATTGGTTTTTCCACCGGGCCGTCCAGGATGATGGGACTGCCGTTCATGAGTGATTGTCATTATGGACAACATTTTTGTATCAAAAACAGCTATGCACCGATCCGTACATAGCTGTTTGAGATTGCCAATATTTAATTGGTAAAACTGGAATTTACCGTAGTGACATGATATAAATTTGGCAAGGATTCCTTTCATCCCATAGGGTAGGAAAGACTTCAAATTCCTTAAATCCCAGACTGAGGTAGAAACGATTTGTGTTATCATATTCCTTGTAGTGTCCCATTTGAACAGTCTTTACCTGAAGAAAAGTATATCCTTTTTCTGAAGCAAGTTTCTTGGCATTCAAAAATAGTTCTTTTCCAATTCCGTGGCGATGATACTCCTTTAATACGCCCATTACGCTTATTTCCAGTGTGTCTTTACTCGTTTCTTTTAAGCATAAAAAACCTGTTACTTGATTTTCGTCAAGTGCAGCAAAGAAAAGTTGCTCTGTACTTTCTCTGATGTAATTTTCTCTTGCTTCATCTATGCCGAACCAATCAGGTAATGCTTCTAATATCAGTCTTGCAATTTTCTGTTTATCGTCATAATCCTCAATTAACTTAATTTTCATCATCTTGTTCCTCTATATAAATTCTAGTTTTCTACCATTATATCACAAGCACTTTTACTTTCATAGATAATAAAAATCCCAAAAGCAGGCAGCGCAATTTTTCATTACGCTGCCTGCTTCTATTATTCCGCTGCTTCCAGCATGTTTTCAATAAATATCCCGTAGCCTTTTGTGGAGTCCTGGATGAATACATGGGTGACGGCTCCGATGAGCTTGCCGTCCTGGATGATGGGGCTGCCGCTCATGCCCTGTACGATACCGCCGGTGAGCTTCAGAAGCTCTTCGTCTACAACACGGATCACCATCCCCTTATTTTTCTGAAGACTCGTGTGATCCACTTTTTGAATTTCGATCTCATAATCTCTCACCTCCCCCGATACATCGCTGCGGATAAAGGCCTGGCCCTTGTGGACGTCCTGGCGGAAGCCCACGGGAATGGCCTCGGACTGGAATCGTTCCAGGAACCGGCGGTTGACGGTTCCGAAGATCCCCTCCTCTGTATTGGCGGTCACTTCCCCCAGCTTTGTGCCTTTTCCGTAATAGATGACCCCGGACATGACTCCGGGCTTTCCTGATGTTCCTTTTTCGATCCCCATGATCTGGGTATCGTAGAGCTCTCCCTCCCGGATATCCACCAGCTTTCCTGTGTCGCTGTCACTGATCCCATGGCCCAGGGCGCCGAAGGAGCCGTTCATATCCACGTAGGTGACGGTTCCGATCCCCTGGGTATCGTCCCGGACCCAGGCCCCCAGCTTATAGGTCCCATCCTCTGCCAGCACCGGCTCCAGCTCCACCTTTAAAAGCTCCCCGTCCCTGCGCACCTCCAGGGAAACGGGACTTCCGCTGCTGGCGCTGACGGCCTGGATCAGATCGTCCTTATCCTCCATCTCCTGTCCGTTGACTGTCTCGATGTAATCTCCGGATTTCAGAACGCCGAAGGCCGGCTCCACCACGTTGCCCGCGTCGTTGACGATCTCCCCGGTGCCAACGACCATGACTCCCCTGGACTTCAGATAGATCCCCACAGGTACGCCGCAGGGCGCGGCATACATCCCGTCCACCACATCCACCTGGATGTCCTTCATGCGGATCAGCCCGAAAAGCTTCATGCCCAGGTGGTAGCTTCCTTCAGATGCGCCATACATGGACACCGGCTCTGCGGTCTGGATCCGGACTTTTCCTGCGGGGATGTTGGACGCGTTCCCCAGGACTACCTCCTCGCTGTCGCTCTCCAGGGTGACGCCCGGAGGCAGGGTAAAATGGAAGATCTCCTCCTCGCTGACCACCAGGTTCAGACGGTCCGGCACTGCAAACTTCACATAGCCCCATGTGAACGCAATGGTAAAAACCAGAGAAAAACAAAAGACACCGGCCAGAATCCTTCTCAGTCGTTCCTTTCTTGTCACGGCAAAACCTCCTCTTCTTTATGATTCTGCCCCGGCTTTTCCCTGTCCATAACATACGGCGTCTGCAATTTCCCCAGTAACGGCAAAGGAGAGGGCAGTGATATGCTCCTCTCCTAGTATGTGATCCTTTTCTCTTTTCAGCCTGTCAGTTTTTAGATGACGTTTCGTTCTTTCAGCAGCTCCCTCTTCTTCTTTTCCGCCAGCCGCTTCATTTCCCTTGCATTTTCAAGCACCGCGCCTGTGATCTCCGCGCCGCCCAGAAGCCTTGCCAGCTCCTCGGTCTGCTCCTCTTTTCCCAGCTTATGGATCCTGGTGGACGTTTTTCCATTTTCCACGGTTTTTCTGATCTCAAAATGGGTATCAGCCATGGCCGCGATCTGGGGCAGGTGGGTGATGCATAAAACCTGGTGCTTTCCGGCAATATAGGAAAGCCGCTCTGACACCTTCTGGGCTGTGCGCCCGCTGATGCCGGTGTCGATCTCGTCGAAGATCAGTGTGGGGATATCGTCCGTATCCGCCAACACCGTCTTGATGGCCAGCATGATCCTGGAGAGCTCGCCGCCGGAAGCCACCTCTCCCAGCGGTCTGGGCGGAATGCTGCCTGGATTGGTGGAGATCATAAATTCCACCTCGTCGGCGCCCTGGGCCGTAAAATGCTCCAGATCCCTCACATCGATCCGGAAATCCACATGGAGGAAATTCAAGTCCATGAGCTCTGCCCCGATCCGTTCCTCCAGGACCCGGGCCGCACGCTTTCTGGCCTCCGAAAGGGTCCCGCAAAGCTGCTCCATGGACCGGGTCTGGGCTTCAAGCTCCCTGGATGCCAGCGCTGCCAGCTCTTCATAGTTTTCCAGCTCCTGAAGGCGTTCCCTTTTTTCCTCCAGGCTTTTTAAAACGGCTTCCTCCGAATTTCCATACTTGGCCATCAGGCTGCGGATCCGGTCCAGACGCTCCTCCGTCTGTTTAAAGGTTTCCTCATCGAACTCCATTTCATTCATATAATCGGAAATGGACCGGGCCACGCCGTTTAAGATGTCCTCTGCATCGGAAAGCTCTTTTAAAATATCGTTTAAATTTTCATCATAGGCGGCGGCGTTCTCCACATGCTTCACCGCACGGCCCAGATCGGCTCCGTCCACAGCCATAAACGCCGTCTGCATGGCCTCGGCGATCTTCCTGCTGTGGGAAAATTTCCGGCAGACGGCAGAAAGCTCCTCCTCCTCTCCCGGGCGGATGGCCGCATTTTCGATCTCCTGGATCTCAAACCGCAGAAAATCCGACTCCCGCTTTCTCGTCTCCTCATCCAGATGGAAGCCCGAAAGCTTCTCTCTGAGGGCCTGATATTTCCGGTAACCTTCCTCCACGTCTCTTTTCAGATTTTCCGTTTCATTCCGGGAATATTCGTCCAGGATCTCCAGATGCTTCTGCTTATGGAGAAGAGACTGATGCTCATGCTGTCCATGAATGTCCAGGAGAAGTCCGGTGACGGCCTTAAGCCTTGCGGTGGTCACCGTCTCGTCGTTGATCCGGCTGACCGTCCTGGACGGGGTGATCTTTTTAGAAATGATAAGGAGGCCGTCCTCATCGGGCGCGATGTCCAGGGCCTCCAGAGCGTTTTTTTTCTTCTCATCGTCCACGGAAAAGGCCAGCTCCACCAGGGCGCTGTCCTCGCCCTGGCGGATCATGTCCTTCGACGCCTTTCCTCCCAGCGCCAGACCCACAGATCCGATGAGGATGGATTTTCCTGCTCCGGTCTCTCCGGTCAGTATATTAAGCCCTCCGGTAAACTCCACCTCGGCCTTTTCGATCAGGGCCAGGTTTTTTACGTGTAAGCCCAGCAGCATTCCATCACCTCAATTCTGCTCATTCAGGATCTTTTTCAGCTTATCCATCAGAAGGATCGTATCGTCCACAGTCCTTACGGCGCACATGATGGTATTGTCTCCGGCCACGCAGCCCACGATCTCGTGGAAGCCGATCACATCCAAAGCCTCTGCCACCGCCATGGCCATGCCGGACACAGTTTTAATGACCAGGATATTCTGGGCCATATCCATGGATACGAAGCAGTCCCGCAGGATACGGATATATTTCTCCCCGAAGTCCCTCTGATGCTGCATCACCGAATAGCACTGACGGCCATTTTCCTTCTGCACCTTCGTAAGCTTCAGCTCCCGGATATCCCTGGAGACCGTGGCCTGGGTCACATGGTATCCGGCCTCCTTTAAATAAGAAGCCAGCTCCTCCTGCGTCTCGATCTGGTACTTGCCGATCAGCTCTACGATCTTGCTGTGTCTGTCTACCTTCATGTCTGTTACCCCTTTCCTGTAACTGTTTCGTATCCCTCTGGTTACAACGTGCTCTGCCTTTTCCATCCGCGGCTCCGGCCCCGGCCGGCTCCGCCCTCTTCCCCTATGCGTCGTACATCTTGTGCTTTAAGATATCCAGGAATGACCGGTCGTCCAGCTTCACTGCCCGGGTCACCATCTTGGACCGTTCGATCTCAATATAATCCCCACGGGTCAGCGCCACCTTGGTTCCCCCGTCAAAGGCGGCTGCCTGGCACCCTTCATTTTTTTCCGATATCTCGATCCGGATCCGGCTTTCCGGTCCCAGAACGATGGTCCGGGACGTCAGTGTATGAGGGCACACCGGCGTCAGGATCAGAAGCTCCCCGTCCGGCTGGGCAATGGGGCCCCCTGCTGACAGGTTATAGGCCGTGGAGCCCGTAGGTGTGGAGACGATCACCCCGTCGGCACTGTATTCATACAGAAACTGGCCGTTGACGTAGATCTTAAATTTCAGGACACGCATGTCCCCCTCCCGGGCCAGTACGATATCGTTTAAGGCAATATGGCTGGCCTCCGGTCTTCCCTTGTGGTATATCCTGCCTGTGAGCATCATCCGTTCCTGGATCTCATAACGGTCTGAAAGCAGGGCATCCAGAAGCTCCTCCAGGTTGCCCCCCTTTCCCATCTGGGTCAGATATCCCAGATCCCCCAGGTTGATGCCCACAATAGGAAGGCCTGTACCCGCCAGATCCCTGGCCGCCTGGATAAAGGTCCCGTCTCCGCCCAGGGTGATGACACACTCCGTATCCTCCGGAACGTCGGAAACGGATGTAAACCGTTTTCCCTTGCTGAACACGCCTTTGGAGGTCCTGAAGGTGCATCCATGGTCCTCCAGATACCGGGTGATCCTCGCACCCATGGCTTTTGTATCTTCTTTATCTTCGTTGACAATGATATAAAAATGTTTCATATGCTGCTCCCGCCGGAACTCCTAATCCAGCGTCTCATGTGCCTGGTTTACGATCTCCTCCGCATCAATGGAGCTGTTTTCGTAAACGTTTCCGCCGGCATCGTTTCTTAAATGCAGAAGGTACTCAATATTTCCCTCCGGTCCCTTGATGGGTGAGAACTCCAGATGCAGGGCCTCGAAGCCGATGCTTCCTGCAAAAGCCGCCACCATGCGGATCACCTCCAGGTGGACGGACCGCTCCCGGACCACTCCCTTTTTCCCGACCTTTTCCCGGCCCGCCTCAAACTGCGGTTTAATGAGGCATACCACCTGGCCGTCCGGCTCCATAAGGGCCTTCACCGGCCCCAGGACCTTGGTAAGGGAGATAAACGATACGTCAATGGAGACGAACTGGATCTTGTCCGGGATCTCCTCCGGGGTCACATACCGGATGTTGGTCTTTTCCATGCAGACCACCCGCGGGTCGTTCCTGAGCTTCCAGGCCAGCTGTCCATGGCCCACATCCACAGAATAGACCTTCACAGCCCCGTTCTGCAGCATGCAGTCGGTGAACCCGCCGGTGGACGCTCCCACGTCCATGCAGATCTTCTGATCCAGGGTCACGCCGAAATGGGTCATGGCCTTCTCCAGTTTTAAACCGCCCCGGCTCACATATTTTAAGGTGCTCCCCCTGACCTCGATCTTTGCCGTCTCCTCAAACATGGAGCCGGCCTTGTCCTCCTTCTGGTCATCCACATAGACGATCCCGGCCATGATCACCGCCTTGGCCTTCTCCCTGGACTCCGCCAGATTCTTTTTTACTAACAGCACGTCTAACCGTTCCTTCATGGATCCTGACGCTCCTTCTCTGTACTATTTGGACAATCGAAACTGTTCTGTATTTTCATATTTCCATGACTGTCATATGGATCTAAATATTCCGTAAAGATCCGTTTGATCACCGAATCGCTGTCGATCCCCAGCATTTCCCGTAAGAGCGACACGTTCCCATGCTCCACATAGGCGTCCGGAAGAGCCACCTGGATCACATGGATCTCCGGATGGTGTTCATGGATGTACCGGGTGGCGCACATGCCCATGCCGCCCCGCAGCACATTTTCCTCCAGGGTGACGATCAGCTTATGGCTCCTGCACAGCCGGTCGATCATATCCGTGTCCAGAGGCTTTACAAACCGGGCGTTGACCAGGGTACAGGAATATCCTCTGGCCTTCAGCTTTTCCCTCACATGCTCTCCGGTGCTGACCATGCTTCCCAGGGCAAAAAGAGCGATGTCCTTCTCCTCAAAAAGCATTTCTGCCTTTCCGTATTCCACCGGCGCGTCGAATTCGGAAAGGCCCCGGTAGGCCTGTCCTCTCGGGTAACGGATGGCCAAGGGACCGTCAAAGCCCACGCCGAATTCCAGCATCCGTTCCAGCTCCCACAGATTTTTTGGCGCCATGATGCTCATTCCGGGAACCAGGCTTAAAAACGAGATATCAAAGATCCCCTGGTGGGTCTCCCCGTCGCTGCCCACAAGACCGGCCCGGTCGATGGCAAAGAGCACCGGAAGCTCCTGGATACAGACATCGTGGAGGATCTGATCGTAGCCTCTCTGTAAAAACGACGAGTACACCGCGACCACAGGCTTTAAGCCCGCTGACGCCATTCCCGCTGCCGAAGTGACCGCATGGGCCTCGGCGATCCCCACGTCAAAAAACCGGTCCGGGAACTGCTTTGCAAACCTGGAAAGCCCCGTGCCGTCGGGCATGGCCGCCGTGACTGCCACGATCCGTGGATCCTTCTCTGCCAGCTCGCAGATCTTTTCCGAAAAAACATCCGTATAACCCGGGAACTGCTTTTTCTTTAACGGCTTTCCCGTTTCAATGTCAAAGGGATCCACTCCGTGGAACCGGGAGGGGTTCTGCTCCGCCGGGCCATAGCCCTTTCCCTTGGTGGTCCGCACATGGACCAGGACCGCATGACGGACCCGTCTGGCCTCCTTTAAGACCTGGACCATTTCCTCCACATTGTGGCCGTCCACAGGCCCCAGGTAGGTGATCCCCATGTCCTCGAACAGCATCCCTGGCACTAAAAACTGCTTGATCCCGTTTTTAGCCAGGAAAAGGCCGTTGACCATGGCCTTTCCGATCACCGGCACGGACCGCAGGGTGCGTTCCACCTTAAGCTTCAGATCCGCATAGCCCTCTCTGGTACGGACATTGCTCAGGTACCGGGACATGCCGCCCACGTTTTTTGAAATGGACATCTCGTTGTCATTTAATACGATAATAAAATTTTTCTTCAGCTGGGCCGCATTGTTCAATGCCTCATAGGCCATGCCGCCCGTTAAAGCGCCGTCTCCGATGATGGAGATGACCGAATAGTCCTCGCCCAGGATCTCTCTGGCCTGGGCAATTCCCAGGCCTGCGGAAATGGAGGTGGAGCTGTGGCCCGTGTCAAAGGCGTCATAGGGGCTCTCCTTCCGTTTTGGGAAGCCGCTCATGCCGCCGAACTGGCGCAGATCGTCGAAGCCGTCCTTTCTCCCGCTGAGGATCTTATGGGTATAGGCCTGGTGGCCCACGTCCCATATGATCTTATCCTTCGGAAGATCAAAGGCCAGGTGCAGGGCCATGGTCAGCTCCACGACTCCCAGGTTGGAGGCCAGATGACCGCCTGTACGGCTGATCTTTTCCAGCAGAAACTGCCGGATCTCCTGCGCCAGCACCGGATACTCTTCCGCTTTCAGCTTCTTGATATCCGAAGACTGTTCTATCTTTTCCAGAAGCATTCCGTTCCTACTCCTTTAAGTCCTATTTCTCCCGGTCCACCAGGGTCTTAATGAGCGTTCCCAGGAATTCCTTATCTCCCGGAAGGCTGTTTAAAGCGTCTGCTGCCCGGTCTGAGAGTGTTTTTACTTCTGCCTTTGCCTTTTCCAGTCCCTTTAACGTCACATAAGTGGTCTTTTCATTCTTTTCATCGCTTAAGACCGGTTTTCCCAGGACCTCTGCGGTGCTCACCAGGTCCAGGATGTCGTCCTGGATCTGGAACGCCATTCCCACGTCGGCAGCGATCCGTTCCACCGTTTCCTCTTCCTCTTTTCCGGCTCCGGCAAGCACCGCCCCGATCCTCATGGACGCCTCCAGGAGCGCCCCGGTCTTTAACCGGTAGATAAAGGAGAGCTGCTCCTCCGGAACCGGCTTTCCTGTCAGCTCCACATCCACCGTCTGACCGCCGATCATTCCATAAATCCCGGTCTTTTCTGCCAGGATCCCCATGGCCCTGGCCACCCGCTCCGGATCTCCGCCCAGGGACAGCGCCTTAGCCGCCGTCTCAAAGGCAAAGATCATCAGTGCGTCTCCAGCAAGCACCGCCATATCATAGCCGTACACCTTCCAGGTGGTGGGCTTTCCCCGGCGCAGCTCATCGTTATCCATACAGGGCAGGTCATCGTGGATCAGAGATGAGGTATGGATCATCTCAATGGCCGCCATAAAGGGCAGGATCTCCTTTCCCTTTCCGCCGAGCATCCGGTATGTCTCCATCATGAGAAGGGGACGGAGCCGCTTGCCTCCGGCCTTTACACTGTAATTCATGGCCTCGAAGATCGTCTTCTGGAAGCCCTTTTCCTCCGGCAGGTACGCATACACCGCCGCCTCTGTTTCCGCCGTTTTCTGTTCCAGTAATTCTTTAAAACTGCGTTCCATCGTCCTCTTCCTCCGCCGGTCCTCCGCCCAGGACCATGATCTGCTTTTCGATCTTTTCTATTTTCTCATTGCAGCTCTTCACCAGCCGCATGCCTTCCTCATAATTCTTAAAGGCATCCTCTAGGGAGCCCTTTCCGCCCTCCAGGCGGCCGATCAGATCGTCCAGGGCCGCAAACGTTTCCTCTATGGTCATGTCTGCTCCGTTTTTATCCAGTTCTGCCATCCCGACTCCTCATTCCTTTCCGTTACCAGGGCCGAAAGCGTTCCGTCTGCCACCTGTACGGTGATCCCGCTCCCCGGCGGCGCCTGCTTTACAGAGCCCAGCCGTTTTCCCTCCTGATCCTCGATATATCCAAAGCCCTGGCTCAGCTTTCTCAAAGGAGAAAGCCCCCAGAGCCTGCCGCTGGCCTCTGCCAGCCTTTTTTTGTCGTTTTCCATCCTCCGGTCCATGGCGTGGGAGAGGCGTTCTTCCCGGCTCTGGAGCCGTGACCGGTTCTCCCCGGTGCGGGCGTCCATGATCCGCTCCAGCCGTTCCTCCTGGTCCGCCAGCCGCTGCCTTTTTTCCCGGATCACATGCTGGGGATGGTAAAGCCGGATCTTCAGCTCATCCTGGCGCAGCCCTCCCTTTACCTGATCCAGGAAAAAGCCCATCTCCCGGGAAAGCTTCCGCTTTCTGGCTTCCAGATCCGCCGCAAACCTGGCGTAATCAAAGACAGCCAGCTCTGCCGCTGCCGAAGGCGTAGGGGCTCTTAAGTCCGCCACATAGTCGGCAACGGTCACATCCGTTTCGTGGCCCACTGCAGAGATCACCGGCGTTTCACAGGCAAAAATGGCCCGGGCCACCTCCTCCTCATTGAAGGCCCACAGATCCTCGATGGAGCCGCCGCCCCGGCCTACGATGAGAACGTCCAGTCCCATGGCGTCCAGGGTACGGATCCCATTTACGATGCTCTCCCTGGCTCCCTGTCCCTGTACCAGGGCCGGATAAAGGATCAGCTGCACATAGGGATTCCTCCGCCTGCTGATATTGATGATGTCCCGGATGGCCGCCCCGGTGGGGGCTGTCACGATCCCTACGGACATGGCATATCTGGGGATCGGCCGCTTATACTGGGCTGCAAACATCCCCATCTCCTCCAGCTCCCGCAGAAGCTTTTCAAACCGGACGTACAGGTCGCCCCGGCCTGCCAGCTCGATCTCCGACGCGTAAAGCTGGTATCTTCCGTCCCGCTCGTAAACGTCAACGGTCCCCTTGACCACCACCTGCTGGCCCTCTGCCAGACGAAAGCCCAGCCCCTTTCTCTGGCCTGCGAACATGATGGCTGAAAGGGTCCCTCCCGAATCCTTCAAGGTAAAGTAAATGTGGCCGGAACTGTGATATTTACAGTTGGAAACTTCCCCCTTCACCGAGATCCGGCGAAGAAGGAAGTCCTGGACAAACATATTTTTGATATACGAATTCACCTGCGTGACTGAATATACTCCCGCCATAGCTGCTCTCCGGCCTTGATTTTATTCGGATCTTTCTTCCACCAGCTTCGCCAGGATCCCGTTGACAAAGGCCGGGGCCCCGTCTCCGCCGAATTTCTTGGCCAGCTCCACAGCCTCATTGATGGCCACCTTCTCCGGGATCTCCTGATCCTCCTTCATCTCAAAAAGAGCCAGCCGGAGGATCGTAAGCTCAACCCGGCCCATGCGTCTGGTCTTCCAGCCCTCGGCCACCCCGTTGATCTTCTCATCCAGCTCCGGGATCTTTTTCATTATAGCCTCCACCCGGGCCTCCAGGGCCGTTTTATCCGCTCCCTCCAGGTCCACCTGGTGGAGCACCTCGTCCGCTCCGTCCTTTCCTGTAACGTCCTCCACCGGAGCGTCAAAATACCGCTCCAGCTGTTCCTCCTTTTCCTCTGCCGGATAAAAATCCTGGCAGAACAGCATCTTAAAGCAATGTTCCCGAGCTTCCCTTCTGGTCATCGGATTACCTCCATTTATAATCTGAACCGTTTCTTCGATTTCATTTTCTGGTCTTATCTTTCGATTATACATGAATCTGCATAGTTTCACAAGACCTTTATGTATACGGACGCAAAAAACAGTATCCCCATAGGACAGACGCACGGCGCTTCCTGGACACAGCAGGCAGACAAAAAAAATTTATTTTTTTTCAAAAAAAGACTTGCTTTTTTTGAAATCCATGGTATTATAAACAGGCTTGATGATTCGGCCTGTTGGTCAAGCGGTCAAGACGACGCCCTCTCACGGCGTAAACCCGGGTTCGATTCCCGGACAGGTCATACAGGAGCTTTATCAGAAATGATAAGGCTCCTTTTTTGTTTACGCGGGCAGCGGCCAAACGTCCGTGGCTGCACGAGACTCTGGAGGCTGCCGTGATCACCATGAGGAATCCACGCAGCGTGTTTCTTATGGTTTTTCCGCCGGGCTTCTGGACACAGGAAAAAAGCCGTCGCCCACAATTTCTGCGGACAGCGGCCTTTACGTTTATTCCTTACTGGTTTTCCTCCAGGCTTACGCCGGCGATCTTGATGTTCACATCCAGAACGATGAGCCCCGTCATATTTTCAATGGCGCTCTTTACCTTATCCTGGACCACCTCGCATACCTTGGGGATGCTGTACCCATACTTCAGATTCAGAGACAGGCTCACGGAAACGTGCTCCTCCGTTACATCCACCTTTACACCCTTGGAAAGGTTCTTCATTCCCAGCTTTCCAACCAGCTCGTTGGTGATGTTTCCGGCCATGGAGTCCACGCCTTCCACCTCTGTCGCCGCCAGGCCGGCAATGATTGCCACGACTTCGTCTGCGATCTGTACCTCGCCGATCTGATCTTTCTCATATACTTTATGACTGATTCTTACTGTATCCGCTGCCACAATGATTACCTCCTGCGATCATAGTTTTCCTACCATGTCCTCCAGACATTATACCATGTCCTTCAGGCATGGTACCCCTTCGGGGAATTGGGCGCCTGGATTTCTGCGGTGAACGCAGAAACCAGATGCGCGATGGTATAATGTCTGTTTCCAGACATTATACCATAACCACAAAACTTTGCATAGGCTTTTCCAGAAGATTTCTGCGGCGCGCATACAGGAACCGCCTTACTCGGCCAGATCCATCAGCGTGATCACGATGCCGTTGGCCCCCACCTCTGTCTTTCTTTTTACGATATCCTCGATCTGGGCCCGCTCCGGGTCGGTCAGGGTCACCGCGTTGACCACCACATCCACCTGGTCCTCGGTGATGCTGACCACCGGATCCACAAAGCCCTTGGCCCGGAGCAGGGTCTCCGCCGCATTTTCCTTTTCGGAGATCTCCGTCATCCGGATCATACTCTGGATGGCTGCCTGCTTTTCCGTATCCGGGGTCTGGCCGTTATTGATCAGCTCCATAAGCGTCTCCTTATTCTTCGCCCGGATCTGCTCACGGCTCAGCTGGACGCCGGCTATGTACTCGGACACACTGGTGCCTCCGGTGAGCACCGCCTCCCCGGGATTTTCAAGGCCTGCGGCCTCTGTTTCGCTTCCCGCCGGTTCACTGCTTCCCGCAGAGTCTGCCGCCTGTGTCTCCCCTCCGGCCTCTGCGTCCAGGCTTCCGGCGCTCTCAAGCTCCCCGTCCAGACTCTGGATCTCCTTTAAGGTACCGTCGTCCGCCCGGTTCACCGCCTGGTTTTCCGCCAGAATGTCCTCATCGGAGATCTCCATCATCCCCGCCTCAAACACATCCGAGCCCGCCACCTCCTTTTTTGCAGAATAATTTAAATATCCGGCTGCCGCGATCATGATCGCCAGCGTGGTGATGATCACCTGGTTTCTCCTGAATATCCGTTTCATTCCTCAGACTCCTTCTTTCACCCTCTTTAATACTTTTATCTTATGTGCCGGCAGCCCGAATAATGCTTCCATGGCCTCAGAAATTTCCGCACGCACACTGGCGTTTCCCCCGCCGTCAGCGCTGATGACGATACCGGCCACCTCCGGCGTCATCTCCTTTTCTACCACAGGCCCCTGGTTCCCGCCGCCCATGACGGTGCTCTCAGAGAGTTCCTGCTCCCTTACGGTGCGCCCGTCCTCTCCCTTTTCCTCTGTGGCTGAGGTCCTGGAATTTTTATCCACATGGAACACCCGCTCCTCCGAGGATTTCAGCACCACCATCACATCTGCCTTTCCTACGCCCTCTACCCGGTCCAGGAGGCCGGCGATCCGCTGCTCCAGCTCCTTTTCATACAGAGATCCGCCGCTGCCTCCGGAGACGGCCTGCGCCCCTCCGGAAAGGCCCGGGAGTTCCCCTTTCTCCGGCCCGTCCGCTGGCCCGTCCAGAAGACGGCCGGTTCCGCTCCGGTCCGTGTTTTCCATCCCTCCGCTTCCCACAGCGGCCGCCTCAAGGGATCGTTCCTTTTCTGTCCCCGGCATGGAAAGCACGAACAGCAGCAGCCCGGAGCAGAATACAAAGATCAGCTTTTCCTTATTCATCCTCCAGATCGATCCGGATCCGTCCTTCTTCCACTCCATAATACTCTCCTATCCTTATTTTCAGATTTCCGATCTCCCGGTTGGCCCTTCTGCGCCGCTCCAGCCCAGCCTCGCGGCCGTTTTCCTCCCGGCTCCAGGTTTCCGCTCCCTGTCCCCGGAAGGCCTCCGTATCCCCTTCCAGGGGCCCCGGGCTCCCGCTTCCGGGGATCCCCACGATCAGCTTCACCTCCAGCACTAAACCGAAGCCCGGACGCTCCGGATCCTCCTCCACCACTGCCTCTGCCTGTCTGCATTCCAGACCGGCACTCTCCGCCATGGTCATAAGATCCGTTTCCACCGCCCGCCGGTAGCTGTCCGCAAGCCGCTTCATCCGGGTCCCGTCCGCGTCGGCGATCTCCCTCTGTAAGAGCTTCACATCATTCTGGAAGGTGATCCGGCCAAAGGCCCCGGCCATGCGTTCCTCCAGCCCTGTAAGATCCCCCAGGGGCCCGAACACCAGGAGAATGAATACCATCCCCGTAAAAAGCCTCAGGTATTTTTCATATTTCCGGTCCGGAAGGAAGTTTAAGACCGTGGTCATCAGGATCAGATAAAACACCAGGCTGCGGATCCATTCATATACTGCTTCCAATCCTCCTCCTTTCCCGTCTACCCCGCATACCAGACGGCGTTGGTGGACGCACAGAGAACGGCGATGGTCACAGAAAACAAAGCCAGGGAGCAGCCCACGATCTTTAAAAGGATCCCATGGCCCGCCGCCGCCCCGGTCATGCATGCCACCAGCCGCTTATCGCAGACCGGCTGCATCACCGCCGCCGCCATATAATAAAGGAACATCAGCACCAGCAGCTTGATGACCGGGACCGCCGCCATAAAAAGAAGCACCAGGACCGCTGCCGCCCCGGCTGTATTCTTTATCAGGATCCCCGAGCCCATGACCATCTGGGATATGGCTCCTGCTCCGGCCCCCACGCCGGGGATCATCTGGGCCAGCCGCATGGCCGATGCATTTTTTAAGGCATCCGCCTGGGGCAGCACCAGTCCCTGGATCACATGGAAGCCCACGATGATCCCGAACATGGTCTTTAAGGTCCACAAGATCCCCTGCCGCAAAAGCTCTGTGGTCCTGGAGATCATGTCCTCCCTGTAAAGGTTCCCGGCTAACACCAGCATCATATAGACCCGCATCAGAGGAAGGAGTACGCCGGAGACCACGGCCTGGACCACACCGATGGCTCCGAAGGTAAAGCCGCAGACCGCCGTGGAGGTGAACGCGCCGCCCGCCATGGCCACGGCCAGAAAATACGCCGGAAGGAGCACCCGCATGAATTCCATCAGCTCCTCTGCCACAGAACCGGCAATGGTCACGCTGGCAAAAAAGCTGGCAGCCAGAAAGACCATGTTTAAAAGGTATACCACGTAAAAGCCCGTTTCCGACACATGGCCCGACCCGAAAATATTGGAAAAACCCGAAAAAACGGCTCCAATGAATGCCAGCAGGATGATCTGTCCCACGAACCTGGCGTTGGTCCGGATCTCAGAAAAAAATCCTTCCCGGATCCTCCCGGCCAGCTCCCCAAGCACCCCTCCAAGGTTTCCGTCCATGATCTCCTTCATGACGCTGCCAAAGGACAGGCCGCCTGTCTGATCCCGGTCCAGACTGTCCAGAAACCTCTGGATCTCTTCCATGTTAAAATCCTCCAGGGCATAGGGCTCCTCCACTGCCTCCTCCGCCCGGGCCAGGCCGGAAAACATGAACAGGAAAAGGGCCAGGGCCAGAAAAAAACGCAGGGCCTTCTTCTGCCTCCTCATGACAGGAACACCTGGAGAGTTTCTAAGAGCGCCTGGAGCACCGGCGCACTCACCGCCAGGATGGACAGCTTCCCGAACATCTCCACCTGGGTCCCCAGAGCCGAAAATCCCGCATCCCTGCAGATCCCGGAGGCAAATTCCGCGATGTATGTGATCCCCACCATTTTTAAAAGCGTTCCCAGGTAAATGTTCTTCACCCGGATCTGGCTCCCGATGGCCCGCACTGTGTCCAGGATCAGCTCCAGCCTGGAAATACTTAAAAAGCCAATGACCAGACCGGCCGCCAGGATCAGGTACACCGAATATTCCTGGCGCAGGGGCTTTAGCTGGACCGCCAGGGCCACCGCCGTGATCCCCAGGACCGCCGCCTGTATGATCGTCATGACGCCTTCCCCCTTCCTCACAGGGCAAACAGATTTTTTATGGTTTCAAACAGCTCATATATGTAAGGAACGATCCAGAAGAGCACCAGTACCAGCCCCGCCAGGCTGGTGAGAAACGCCTGGTCCTCCCTTCCGCTGTGCTTTAACACCTGGCAGATCACCGACACCAGGATCCCCACTGCCGCAATTTTAAAGATCAGATTTACACCCATGCCATCCTCCTATGCCATTTCACGCCATGACCACCATGAGAAACAGCCCGGCCGCCATGCCCAGGCACCGGTACAGTTTCGTCCGGCTCTCCATTTCCCTCTTTAAAAACCCGATGGAGCCGTCCGTCTCCTCCAGATAAAACAGAAGGGTCCGCTCCTGCATGTCCTTATGGGCGTAGCCCAGATTCTCTCCCAGGGCCAGGAGATTTTTATGGTCCCCTGCCTCCAGGGGAAATCCCGGCGGAAACCGCTCCGCCTCCTCCTTCCAGATCACAGGAAACGGCACGTCTCCCTGCTCCTCCAGACGCTCTGCCACCCGCAGGAAAAACGCGCCCGGCTCCTTAAGAAAACCGCTCCGTCCCTCTGCGTACCGTCCTCCCACCTCCCGGAGCGCTTCCGGCAGGGTGGCGTTGGCATACAGGATCTGTCCCTTCAAATAAAACATCATCTGCCGGAACAGGAGCAAAAGCTCCAGCTTTTCCTTCCACTGGTCTGCGGCCCAGAAGCCTCCCGCAGCCAATGCCCCGGCCATCATAAGGATCCCTATATATCTCATGCTCCCGGAGCCTCCGCTTTTCCTTCTGTTTCCAGGCTTCCGGCCCCATTCCCCTCATTCTGGCACCCCTTTCCCGCCAGCAGCCTCAGTTCCCCGTCGCACACAGCCTCCACGGTTCCCGGCCCCATCCGCCTGGAAAGCGCCACATACCGGGAAAACATTCCTTCCCGGACCATTTCTGCCAGCACCGGCTTCTTTTTCAGATCCTCCGGGGAACTTCCGTGGACCGTGGCCAGGATCCGGCAGCCGCATTTCATCACGTATCTTAACGCCTCCAGATCCTCCCGGTCCCCGATCTCATCCACCGCCACCGCGCCGGGAGCCATGGAACGGATCATCATGACCATTCCCAGGGCCTTTGGACATCCGTCCATCACATCCGTGCGCATTCCCAGATCGCACTGGGGTACACCCTTAAAGCAGGCTCCCAGCTCTGACCGTTCATCCACCACCGCTGTCTGGAGACCCGGCCCGTACCGGTTTCCATTGGATACCTGGCGCACCACGTCTCTTAAAAGTGTGGTCTTCCCGGCTCCCGGCGGCGACAGGATCAGCGTATTCTGAAGCCGGCCGTTTTCATAGAGCCAGGGGAGCACCGGATCCCCGCAGCCGGGCTTTTCATGGGCCAGGCGGATATTCAGGCTGGATATGTCCCTGATGGTCCTCAGACCGCTGCCTTCGGTGACGGCCTTTCCGGCGATCCCCACCCGGTGGCCTCCCTCGATGGTCAGAAAGCCCTGGCGGATCTCATCCTCAAAGGCATACAGGGAATGCCTGGAAAAGATCCCCAGGATCTCCCGGATCAGCGCCGGATCTGCCAGGACCAGAGACAGATCTGCATCCGGCTCCAGCAGCCCCTCCCGGCCCACCATATATTCCCGTCCGTCCATAAAGACCAGCACCGGCTTCCCCGCCCGCAGGCGGATCTCCTGGAGCTTCCCTCTATCCGGAACAGCCCGTCCAAATATCTGCTTCAGCTCTTCTGCCGTCATATTCCTCACGCTCCTTTACCTCAGTATATGACGGCGGGACAGGTTTATGAATCTGAATTTCCGGCAGGGCCAATGGAATTTCCCAGACAAAAGGATGGTAAGGAAAGCGGATGTTATGCAGTCAGGACTAACCGGAAGGCTTATAGGAAAAATTATTTTGCGGCGCAGCAATGACTTTTCGTTCTGTGTTTGGGGGATGTTTAGATCATGAAATGCTCATGGCAACAGCAGTTCTTGCAGAATAAAGGATCAGATCATGTACAATGAAAACTTTGAATCAGACAGGGGTAAAGCTATGGGTTTTGATTTTAAGAAAGGTTTTAAAGGGAGCGGCCCATTCCTGGCAGCCGGCGGCACCATCGGGCGTGCCAGCGTGCCAGAGAGGGAACGGCTCACTCCAGCAGTTTTCCAGCCTCTGGGAACCGGATCCGGATCCTTAATTTTCCCTCGCTGTACTCTGCCTCAATGCTGCCGCCCATCCGCTCGGTCAGGATTTTTGCTATGGATAATCCGAGGCCTGTTGAATTTCTGTTGGCCTCCACTGTATAAAATTTATCAAACATTCTTCCCACGGCGACGGCGTTTAAGTTCTGTGCCGTATTGATAAAAGAAATTCCACAGTCCAGATCCATGCAGACGAAGAGATCCCCGTCTGAATACTTAAGGGCGTTGCTGACGATATTGGAGAAAATGCGGTTCACCGCACTTATATCCAGACTGCGGCAGACAGGAGCTTCCGGCAGATGGATCACAGGCTCTATGCCTTTTTCCTGCATGACGCCGTAAAACGACAGAAGGCTTTCCTCCAGCGCCCCGACCACATCCACAGGCTCCGGATGCAGCTCCTGGGAGGACGCGGCCACACTGTACTGGAACAGCTCCTCCGTCAGATCCTTCAGCGCCTCTGTCCGGTTGCGGATCTGCGAAAGGTAACGCCTGACCGTTTCGCCGTTTTCCTCCTGCTCCAGAAGATCCAGATAGCCGATGAGCGCCGTGAGCGGCGTTCTCAGGTCATGGGAAAGGCCGGCAACGGCCTCCTTCAATTCCAGGTCCCCCTGCTGACAGCGCCGGCGCTCTTTGCGGAGCAGACGGAGCTCGAGATTGATATCCGCAGCAAGCCTCCGCATATACGGGTCCCTGGAGGAAACTGAAATGAGCGTGTTGGTATCCGACGTCCGTATGTCATGGAACGCTTTTGCGATCTCCTCTGCGGATCTGTGCAGAAAATAAACCTTTGCAGCCAGGATAACGGCCATCAGAAGCAGGACTCCAAGAATGATCAGCTGTGGAAGCTCCATAATATCCCTCTTACTTTATATCTTTTCTTTGAAACAGAACGATTCCGGCAGCCGCTGTTCCCAGGATCCACAGCCCATTG
Source organism: Pilosibacter sp. YYHA0881 (assembly GCF_051602715.1). Classification (GTDB taxonomy): domain Bacteria; phylum Bacillota; class Clostridia; order Lachnospirales; family Lachnospiraceae; genus Alitiscatomonas; species Alitiscatomonas aceti. The sequence continues at coordinate 3,107,116 of NZ_CP175657.1, read as the reverse complement.
CAGAGGACCGCCCTTATGGGCTCCAAAACCTCCCAGCAGGAAAGCTGGGCGGCCTGCCCGCACGGATTCAGATCATGTAAGATCCCATACAGGACTCTTTTTGCTCCTTCCACGTAATGCGGGTTCAGGGCCCCGTTTTTATACCGGGTCTGCACCAGGATCTGGTTGGTGTGCAGACTGAGAAACAGCATTCCAAAAGAGATCCCCATACACCATACGACCGCCCGGGTCTGGTCCCCACACAAAAGTGTAATGACACAGAACAGACAGGCGATCGCCGCGCTCATGCTGAGGCCCAGGGCAAAATACCCGGCAAACAGGTCCGGCTCCACGTTATTTTCAAAAAAGAACCGGGCCGTCCCAAAGGTATAAAGGACCGTAACGGAATAGACCAGGCCGCAGGCAATGCAGCTTGTCACGAGCTGGGAAAGGACAACCTGGCTCCGGCTTTTGGAAAAGATCAGCTTATTCCGGATAAACCCATCGGCAAAGTCCCTTCCTGTAAATACGCTGACCATGGCGGCAGCAGCCACACCATAAAAGCTCAGAGGAAGAAAGATCACCCGGCTTAAGGGGACCGTATACTCCATACTGGTGGCCTGCATCACCATAAATACCGAGGCTATGACCAGCATTCCAATGAGGCAGGACCAGAAAGCTGCACTTTTTTTCAGACGGTATAAGCTGGCAGAAAGCAGTCTAATCATGGCTTCCACCTCCGATCAGGGAAAGATAGTAGCTTTCCAGGCTTTCATCCTTCTCCGTCATGGACAGCACCTCACAGCCCTCTTCTGCCAGGGAAACGGCAAGCTGCGTTACACTGGGCTTTGCAAACAGGTCGGCCGCGGTTTCCGAGGTGATCCTGTACTCCAGGTGCATGGAATCCAGGACACGGGCCAGGATCCCTGTATCGCTTACCTCCATGCGGATACACTTGCGGCAGGCAGCATCCAGCTCTTCTGCGCTCAGTTCTTTTACCATGCGGCCATGATCTATGATCCCATAGTGGGTCGCCAGCCGGGAAAGCTCGTCCAGAATATGGCTGGAGATCAGGACCGTGATCCGCCTTTCACGATTCAGCTTCAGGATCAGCTCACGGATCTCCACGATCCCCTGGGGATCCAGTCCGTTGACCGGTTCATCCAGGACAAGGAGATCCGGGTCCCCGGCAAGGGCAATGGCAATGCCCAGCCGCTGCTTCATGCCCATGGAAAAGTTCTTTACCTTTTTCTTTCCAGTGTCCTCAAGTCCCACCAGCTTCAGCAGCCCGGGGATCCCATCATAAGACGGCAGCCCCAGAATAAGATACTGCTGTTTCAGATTCTCTTCCGCCGTCATATCCATATAAACAGCCGGTGTCTCCACCACGGATCCCATGCGCCGGCGGGCCCTGGACATGTCCCTGCTGCCGCTCTGGATGCCGTAAAGAGTAAAATCGCCGGAAGACGGCTCCTGCAGTCCGCAGATCAGACGGATCAGCGTGGTCTTGCCTGCCCCGTTCTTTCCCACAAAGCCATAGACCGAGCCTTCGGGAACATTCATCGTAAGGCCGTTCAGCGCCTGGAAATTTTTATATTTTTTTGTCAGGCTGTTGGTCTGCAAAACATAGCGCATACTTTTTACCTCCTTTAATGACTCCAGTATACAAAATAAAAGTCAAGAAAGTGGTCAGGAAAAACGTCAAAATATAGTCAGGATTTCTGTTCTGTTAACCGGAACCCGATCCCCCACACCGTTTCAATGGGATCCCCACCGCTGACGGCCTGTAATTTCTTACGCAGGTTGCTGATGTGCTGTTTCAAAGACCTCTGGGTACAGTCCGGCGTGTCCATGCTGATCCGGTCCAGAAGGACGCTCTTTGCAATGACCTGTCTGGGATTTTCCATCAAAAGCTTCAGAATGGCATATTCTGTCCGGGTCAGCTTCACGGCCTGTCCCTGGACTGTCAGAGAAAACGTCTCTGTATCCAGCGCCAGATCTCCAACAGAAAGAACACCGTTTTTCCCATGCTGCTCTGCCCTGCGGAGCTGGACCGTAATGCGGGCCAGAAGTTCCTTGGTGTCAAAGGGCTTTGTCATATAATCTGCTGCGCCTCCCAGCAGAAGGTTTACCTTATCCTGCACATCCACCTTTGCACTGAGAACGATCACAGGGATCTTCCCAATATGCGGCAGAACCTCCTCGCCGGAAAGTCCGGGCAGCATCAGATCCAGCAGCACCAGATCCATTTTTTTATTTGACAGGAGATACAGCGCTTCTGTGCCTGAGTAGGCACGGAGAACGGAATAGCCTTCCTTTGTCAGGATCTCCTCCAGCATATCTCCAATATGGATATCATCATCTATGATCGCGATCGTTTTCATCGTATCCCCGCTGTCTGTTTGGTCTTCCGGCATGGCCGGGAGACGGCTTGTGGTTCGCCCCTGGCATTATTTATGGTATGGTTCTCCCTGGATGATCCGGTAGCTGCGGTAGATCTGCTCCAGCAGAATGACCCGCATCAGCTGATGGGGAAAGGTCATTTTGGAAAAGCTCAGCTTATAATCGGCCCGGGAAAGCACCTCCTTTGACAGTCCCAGGGAGCCGCCGATGATGAACACCAGCTGGCTCACGCCGGAGATCCCCCATTTTTCGATCTTTCCCGCCAGCTCCACCGAATCCAGCATGGCCCCGTCGATGGCAAGGGCGATGACGAAGCTGCCGTCCTTGATATTTTCCAGGATCCGTTTTCCTTCTTTTTCTTTGATCTGGGTCTCCAGGGCCTCGCTGGCTCCATCCGGCGTCTTTTCATCGGTCACCTGGATCACATCCAGCTTACAGTAACGGCTCAGGCGCTTGGCGTATTCGCTTATGGCGTCCTGGTAAAATTTTTCTTTGATTTTCCCTACGGTGATCAGCGTGATCCTCATGATTTCTGGTCCTCAAATTCCAAAAGCATATCGTACCACACTGCCCCGCCGTGGACCGAGGCAGATACGCCCATGTTTTTATAGCCGAATTTCTCGTAGTAATGGATCAGTCGGTCCTTGCACGTTAAGATCAGGCCTTTCCGGCCTTTGGCTCTGGCGTCTCCGATCATATGCTCCATGAGCAGGGCGGCAATGCCGCAGTTTCTGTATTCCGGCAGCACGTCCAGGCCGAAAATGCTCTGATATGCGCCCTCAGGGTCGTGGAGGCTGCTGTCCTCATACATTTCGTCCCGGATGGTGGTCTCATTGGTCACACAGCCGTTGATAAAGCCTATGATCTGTCCGTCGTGTACGGCCAGGAAAAAAGACTCCGGGAACGCGGCCAGACGATGGGCAAAGGACTGGCGTCCCGCCGCCTCGGCGGCGGGGAAGCAGACGGCCTCCACAGCGGTGACGGCGTCAAGGTCTGCGGGAGAGGCCTGGATGATTTTGATGTGTGTTTTGATGTTTATATTTTGCATGGTGATCTCCTTTGAAGGTGGGATTGGGGGGATTGGGATGATGGACTACGCAGTGCCGCCCTATGAAAAAATGAGGCCGGCGATCTGCTTTCATGCGGGCATGATGCCGGGATTGGGATGGGGGATTCCGCAGTGCCAGGCCAGGGAAAGCTAAGGCTTCCCCTGGCTCGCGGGCGTTCGCCCTATGAAAAAATGAAGCCGGCGATCTGCTTTCATGCGGGCATGATGCCGGGATTGGGATGGGGGACTCCGCAGTGCCAAGCCAGGGAAAGCTAAAGCTTCCCCTGGCTCGCGGGCGTTCGCCCTATGAAAAAACGCAGCCGGCGATCTGCTTTCATGCAAGCATGACGCAGATCTCGGGCTGTGTTTTTTCGCACTGCTCATTGCTATGCGCGGAAGTAGTATCCCACTCCCCATTTGGTGTGGACGTATTTGGGGTCGCTGGGGCTGGGCTCGATCTTTTCTCTCAGGCGGCGGACGTGGACGTCTACGGTGCGCACGTCTCCGTTGTCCATGGCTTTGTTGCCCCAGACGTAGCCCAGAAGGGCCTCGCGGCTGTATACTTTATTGGGGTTGGTCACGAGAAGCTCCAGAAGGTCGAACTCCTTGGCGGTCAGCTTGATCTCTTTTTCCTGGATGAAAACCCGTCTTCCTTCCCGGTCCAGCTTCAGATCGCCGCACACCACCATATGATCCTCCTGGCGTCCGTTTTTCCCATTCCTTCTGGAGTTCCGGCGCATGATAGCCTTGATCCTGGCTTTTACCTCCAGGATATTGAAGGGCTTGGTGATATAATCGTCGGCTCCATATTCCAGGCCCAGGATCTTATCCATGTCCCCGCCCTTGGCGGTCAGCATGATAATAGGCATCTCAGAAAACTCCCGGATCGCCTGGCAGACCTCAAACCCGTCATGGCCGGGCAGCATCACATCCAGGAGCACCACATCGTACTCCCTTTCCTTCGCCTTTTCGATCGCCTCGTTTCCATCATATGCGCAGTCTACTTCCATTCCATCCTGTTCCAGACTGAACCGGATGCCCTTTACGATCAGTTTTTCATCGTCAACAACCAGAACTCTTGCCATTTTCTCCTCCACTCAAACTGTTATCCTGTCTTTTATCTTCTGAAAACCAGCATTCTTGATGCCAGGGACCTTCATGATATCTTCTATCTTTTTAAAGCCTCCGGATTCTTCCCGGTAACGGATGATATCCTCCGCCTTTGATTCGCCGATCCCGCTCAAGGTCATCAGCGCTTCCTTACTGGCTGTATTAAGGTTCACAAGCCCGCTGGATCCCGGACCTCCGCCTTCAGACGTCCCGGATGCTTCCAGGGTCCTGGCCTCTTCCCGGTCATATACAGTGATCTTCATTCCGTCCGTGATCTTCTCTGCCAGATTTAAGGCTTCGGCAGCCGCTTCCTCTGTAAAGCCTCCGGCCGCCTCCACAGCCTCGTACACGCGGCTTCCCTCCGGCAGCTCATAAACGCCCGGCTCCTTCACCTGGCCGCAGATATGTACAAAGTACCCGGGCCTTTCAACCTCTGCCCGGGCGCTTTCTGTTTCTGTATTTGGACCGGCTTCTGCTCCATGGGTCCCAGGGCTGCCCGCCCCTTCACCGGCCCATGGGCCGCTTCCTTCTGCCCCGTCCGCCGTCTGCACCCCGGCCCCTCCGGCCGCCGTCTCCCCTTCCAGGACTATGCTTCCCTCCCGGAAAAGAGAACCGCCGTAGCAGACTCCGGCCACTATGAAAAAAGCCGCTGCCAGAACGGCCTTCCAGTATCCTTTTGCCATATTCGCACCTCCCGAAAAATATTCCGGAAGATACTGCTCTGCCTTCTTCTATTCTATCCAAACCACCGGCCAAAAACAAGTCTATTTTTGAAAACTTTCTCTCTGCCCTTACCAGCGGAACACAATGATCCCGGCAATGGCAACAGCGGCTCCCAGAAGCTTTCTCCACTCAAACCCGGCCCTCTCCACTCCGAACATCCCAAACACCTCCACCACATAAGAGACCAGGATCTGCGTCACCACGATCAGCAGCGTGGCCCTGGCCGGTCCCAGCCCGTCCATGCTCTTAATGACCGTCCATGTGATGAACGCGCCCATGACTCCGCCCAGCAGCATGTATTTTCTGTCTATGGAAAACATGCCCCAGATCTCTCCGCGGCCCGTACAGAAATAAAGGACCACACACGTAATAAGCGCCGTGGCCTGGACCCAGCCGGCCGCTGCCCAGATACTGCTCTGCTTTGTGACCTCCGTGTTAAAGACGCCCTGAAGGCTCATGAGCGCCCCCGAGATCAGCGCCACCAGAATTCCCCACATAAAAAACCTCCTGAAAATAGATTACCTGTAACCAGTATGCCATTTCCAGGAGATTTTTATTCAGTCTGCTCAGTTCTGCGCCTGCTCCGCTCCATATTTCCGCAGGGCCGCCTCCGCCAGATGACGGCACAGCACTGCCGTTGTCACAGAGCCCACGCCCCCAGGCACCGGTGTGGCGGCGGCCGCTGCGGCTTCCAATCCGTCCCACTCCACATCGCCCTTAAGGGCTCCGTTTTCATCCACATTGATCCCCACGTCAGCCACCACTGCGCCGGGCTTCACAAACTCCCCGGAGATCATTCCCGCCTTACCGGCCGCCGCCACCAGGATATCCGCCTCCCGGCACACGGCTTTCAGATCCGCCGTTTTCGTATGACAGACGGTGACTGTGGCGTTTTCCTTTAAAAACAGCATGGACAGCGGCCGTCCCACCACCATGCTCCGGCCCACCACCACGGCCCGCTTTCCCTCCATGGGGATCTGGTAGGTCTTTAGGATCTCAATGACCGCCTCCGCCGTACATGGGGCAAAGCCGTCCTTCTCTCCCGCAAAGATCCTGGCCCGGTTCACCGGACTGATACCGTCCAGATCCTTCTCCGGCCGGATCAGCTCCTCAAAGGTACGGCCGTTCATGTGGCGCGGCAGAGGACAGAATAACAGGATCCCGTCGATGGAAGGATCGTCATTGATCTTCTGGAATTCTGCCTGGAACTCCCCTTCGCTAATGGATTCCGGAAATGCAAAGGACCGGGCCTCCATGCCAAAGGATGCGATCTTTTTCATCACATTCCTCTCATACGACAGATCGTCCAGCCTCTCGCCGACCCGGACGATGGCCGCCGTGGGAACATGGCCCCCAAGCCCTTCCACCATTTCCTGCACCTCTTTTTTGATCCTTGCCGCCGCTTCTGATCCCTTTAATACCAGCATGCAAAACACCTCCTCAGATACCCAAAACTGCCAGTTCCTATAAAAGAAGCTCCACAATATACACGACTGCGATGGCAGAGCAGGCCACCGTCACCAGTCCCTTCCTGTAATAGCTCAGCACAAACGCCGTCGCCGTTCCTGCCAGGGCCGAAACAAGATTTCCTGTGGATGTGAACACATCCGGGAAGGTCATGGCCCCCAGTACCGCATAGGGCGTATAATCCAGGAACGACCGTATATATCTGGACCTGATCTGTTTTCTGAAAACTGTAAGGGGCAGTACCCGGGGCACGTACGTCACCAGCGCCATGAGAAATATACAGATCACTGCCCGCTTCATATCAAGCGATTCCATTACTCCGTCTCCCCCTCCTTTTTCACGTATTCCGCCTCGTCCCTGGGGAACAAGGCCGCTCCCAGTCCGGCTCCAGCCACTGTGGACAGGATGATCCGGAAGCCCGGGGAGATAAAGGAAAATACAGGGATATATTTTAACATACAGTTGGCCGCCACTGCCATCACAACGATCAGAAATACATGAATGGAATCCCGGGAGGCCGGTACGATCAGCGCAATAAACATACCGTATAAAGCGATCCCCATGGCATTCTGGAGGGCTTCCGGCAGCACTGCCGAAATGCTTCCGCCCAGGATCGTACCCAGATTCCAGCCCAGGATCGGGAATAGGATCAGTCCAAACAGATAGGGCGCCCGGAGGATCCCAGGCTTCAGGGACGCCATGACAAAGGTTTCGTCTGTGATCCCAAAGCCAAAGCCCATTCTGGAAAGGATCCCCGTTCCCTTCTCCAGCCGCTGTCCCAGGGACAGGGACATGAGCATGTAGCGGATGTTGATCACAAAGGTGGTCATGGCCACCTCGATGTATCCGGCTCCCTGGAGGATCAGGTTCGTACCTGCAAACTGTCCGGCGCTGGTCAGATTCGTTAAGGAGATCAGCGCCGCCGCCCACAGGGGAAGTCCCCCGGAAACCGCGATAAATCCAAAGGTAAACGCCACCGGTGCGTATCCAAGCCCAATGGGAAAGCCATCCCTAAGCCCCTGGACCAGTTCTTTTCTTACGTTCATATTCTGCCTCCGCATCTTCCGTCTCTGGCGTATGCCTCTTACATCTGTGGGAGGCCGCCTTCCTTATTGTAGCACAATACGCGTCCCCGGTCAATTTTATCTGTTTTCTTCCACTGCCTCCATGTCAGCCGGATTCACAAGGATCCGCACCTCTGTGATATACGCCGGCTCATAGCTGGAGATCCGTTTCTCTTTCACTTCCTTTAAAAATTCGTCCTTACATTCCATAAAGATCTCCAGGTCGCCTCCCCGACTGGAGGCCATGAGCTCCAGACGTCCCTGAGGCTCCCCGGCCGTCTTTTCTTTGGTCTGTCCGCCGTCCCCGCCTGGATCTTCCGGATCATCTGGATTTTCCGAATTTTCTGGAATTTCCAGGTTTTCCGGATTTTCTTTATCTTCTCCGGCTGTCTCTCCCGGCCCTCCCGTCAGCCCTTCTCCGGAAGCCTCTGTGCTCTCCGCTCCAGGCCCCTCCAGGAATTCATAAAACTCCAGGAACGGCTCCACCCGCTTCTTATTATAAGTGACCTCATACCGGATGATCCCCTCCGGAACCGCCGGATCGGCCTCGATCCCATCGCTGACTCTCCGTCCCCAGAAGCCTGTGTCCACGATCAGGCTGCCTTTTTGCCGGTCAAATGAAAAATCCAGATTCTTCGTCTCCAGATCCTCCCAGCCGATCTTCTTCTCCCCCGCATATGTAAAGGACGAGTATTCCACCAGCGCAGTTCCTGCCCCGACACCGCAGAGCAGGACGCCTCCCAGGAATGTCCCAAATAAAATCTTCTGTATCCTACGCATACTGCCCGCCTTCCTTTCCGCATCCGCTTTCATGCTCTGGTTCCGCCGGGATATCTGTCTGGCTCTCTTTCCATTCCTCTTCCCGGATCTCCTCCTGGTTCACCTTCCATGTCTCTTCCCGTATCTCTTCCTGGTTCTCCTCTCCAGCCGCCTCCGTTCCTGCAGACGCTTCCTCTTCTGCCTCCCCATTCTCCCATTGGGAAACGGCTCCCGGTCCTTTTTTCTGCTTTTTCCAGCGAAGGGTCATGCCCAGACCGGCGGCAGAAAACAGGCTCACCGTCGCTCCCAGACAGCCCAGGGTCACTCCGGCCACCGGATATCCCTGGACCATCAGCACGGCCAGAACTCCAAGACAGAATAAAAACATAAGTCCTGTACCGCCCATACAGCCTGCCAGGAAGATCCAGACCCCGTTCCAGAAAAGCCTGGCAGTCCAGGCGGTCAGCCGGATCAGACTGTTAAAGCACCGTTTTGCCATACCTGCCAGCCTGCGTCCAAAGGAACCGGCGGTCCTTCCTAAAGATACTCCGGCGTTTCCTCTCTTCTTTCCGGCATTTTCCATCTCCATACTTCCATCGGTCCGATACAGCCGTTCCTCCCTCCGCTGCTTCCAAAGTCTGGAAAACCGCCGGAATGGACGCCCAAGCAGCTCCTTCCAGAATACAAAAACGCCCGAAAACCATCTGCCGGTCCGCCTGGCAAGCCTTACGGCCCGTCTTCCCAGCTCCGAAAAAAATCCGGCCGCCCTGGCCTTCCACGTTTCAGCCGCCGCCCGGAGTTCTTTTTCTCCGTCTCCCTGGTCTTCGCTGGATCCGTCCCCATCGTTCCAGCCGTCTCCGTCCCTTTGTCCCGGGCCGAAATCGGCCCGTACATGGTAGGCCTCCAGGATCTCCGCCGTCAGCTCCGGAATACTTCCAAAATCCGCAATGGCCTCCTCCTCCGACAGCCCGCTTTTTACCTTCATATCAATATGCTGCTCATATTCGCTTAATATATCCCTGAGCTCTGATTCCTGGAGCACGGAAAGCGACCGCTCCAGCTCTCTCATAAATGTATTCTTATCCATTCTTACATCCCTCCAAAAATGCTCCTACTTTTTCCGTCAGCTCATTCCATTCCTTCTCCAGCGTATCCCGGTACAAGACGCCGGCCGCCGTCAGATGGTAGTATTTTCTGGGCGGTCCCTCTGTGGATTCCCGCAGATACGTTTCAAAATACCGCTCGTTGGTCAGACGCTTCAGAAGAGGATAAATGGTTCCCTCGTTGACGTCCACCACCTTGGATACCTCCTCCACCAGCTCGTAGCCGTACATATCCCTCTGCCGGACCGATTCCAGGACCACCAGCTCCAGGACGCCTTTTTTTAACTGCGCATTCATCTGTCCACCCTTCCTTTCCCGGCCTTTCTCTTTCGTAATACTATATTATATCTACTACTATGTAATGTCAAGTACTATGGAAAACAAAATTCTTACAGGATTCTTACGCTCCCGCAGATGAGGATGCGCAGGAATCTTCCTTCAGACACGGATCCCCCTTCCCTTTTCCCTGTCTGTGTAGTATAATACCTTCTATAACTTTAAAGCATAACACTTTACAGGAGAAAACTATCATGAAGCTTATCACAACCATCTACAACCTTCTATGGGGCGATCTGGTTACGATCCCGCTGCCCGGCGGCGGCTCTCTGGGTCTGTCGCTCCTGGTACTTCTGCTGATCCCCGCCGGGATCTTTTTTACGGCGCGCACCCGCTTTCTTCCGGTGCGTCTCTTCCCCGAAATGCTGAAGACTGCCGTGGAAAAACGGACCTCTTCCCAGAAAAACTCCATTTCCGGCTTCCAGACCCTGATCATCGCCACTGCCACCCGTGTGGGCATGGGAAATCTGGTGGGCGTGGTGGCCGCCATCTCCGCCGGCGGCGCGGGAGCCGTATTCTGGATGTGGGTCACAGCCCTTTTAGGCTCCTCCACAGCCTTTGTGGAGGCCACCCTGGCACAGCTCCATAAAGAAAAGGATCCCTTATACGGCGGCTACCGGGGCGGTCCTGCCTATTATATCCATAACTTTTTCACCCGCAAAAGCCAGACAAAGCCCCGTTACTCCCTGATCGCCGTCCTGTTTGCCATTTCCGGCCTGATCTGCTGGTGCGGCATCAGCCAGGTGATCAGCAACTCTGTATCCACGGCATTTTCCAACGCCTTCCACATCCCGCCTCTTTATACCACCATCCTTCTGGTGCTTCTGGCGGCTGTGATCGTACTGAGAAAAAATGCCACGGTCAAGGTCCTGGATATTATGGTCCCCATTATGGCTGGCTGCTACTTTTTCATCACCCTGTTTATTATTTTTAAAAACATCGGACAGCTTCCGGCGGTCTTCCATCATATTTTTTCCGAGGCCTTCGGTCTCCGCCAGGTGGCTGCCGGCGGCTTCGGCGCTGTTCTCATGAACGGAGTCAAGCGCGGCCTTTTCTCCAATGAAGCCGGCTCCGGATCGGCTCCCTGTGCCTCTGCCGCAGCCGATGTGGATCATCCGGCCAAAGCAGGACTGATGCAGGCCTTCGGCGTTATCATCGACACCATCGTGATCTGCAGCTGCTCAGCCTTTATCATGCTCCTGGCTCCGGCAGATCTCATAAACGGTCTGGAGGGCATGGATCTTCTCCAGGCGGCCATGAATTACCATCTGGGCTCCTTCGGCGTTATCTTCATCGCCGTCACCCTCTGGCTGTTCAGCTTCTCCACCTTCATCGGGATCCTGTTTTATGCCCGCTCCAATGTGGCCTACCTGTTCGGCGACAACTGGCTTTCCCAGACAGTCTATAAGCTCCTGGCCCTGGTCATGCTGTTTGTGGGCGGTATGGCTGCCTACACCTTTGTATGGGACCTGGGCGACGTGGGCATCGGCCTTATGACCATCTTCAATATGCTGGTGATCTTTCCTCTGTCGAAGCAGGCCATCGACGCCCTGAACGACTACGAAAAGCGCAGCTGATACAGAGACTTTTAAGAAGTTTTATACAAAAAACATTTCCTTATTGGAAAATTTATGCTACAATAGGTACAAAATAAGTTTTGAGAGAGGATGCCCATGAATCATAAAACCGTGGTCTTAAATGCCGCCAAAATGAATTTTGACGGAAATCTTGATTTTTCTGTTTTATCGGAGGATGTGACCGTTTATGATGATACGGACCAGCACCAGCTTCTCGCCCGGATCCAGGGTGCAGCAGTGGTTGTCACCAAGGAAATGCCCGTAGGCGGGAATCTGATCCGCCAGTTTCCAGATTCCGTGAAGCTGATCTGCGAAGCCGGGACCGGATACAACAATCTGGATCTGGAGGCCGCCCGTCAGAAGGGGATCACGGTCTGCAACATCCCGGCATACAGCTCCAAACGGGTTGCCCATACGGCTGTTATGATGATCCTGAACTTAAGCTCATCCATGCAGCTCCAGATGAAAATGCTGGCCCGTGGCTGCCATGACAATTTCACAAAAAATCTCCAGGTAAGCCATGTGGAGGTCAATGATAAGGTCCTTGGCATCATTGGAGCCGGAAACATCGGCCGGGAGGTCATAAAGATCGCCCAGGCCATGGACATGAAGATCCTGGCCCATACCCGGACCTTCCGGGAGGACGCAGACGGCGTTCACTACGTGGATCTTCCAACGCTTCTCCGGGAAAGCGACTATGTCTCCCTTCACTGTCCCCTGACTCCGGAGACGAGACACCTGATCAACCGGGAGACCCTGTCCATGATGAAGCCTACGGCTTTCCTTATCAATACTTCCCGGGGAGCCCTGGTGGACGAACCGGCGCTGATCGAGGCCTTAAAGACCGGAGTGATCGCCGGAGCCGGGCTGGATGTGCAGGAAACGGAGCCCCCGCTTCCCGAAAATCCGCTCTATACCATGGACAATGTGATCCTGACGCCCCATATGGGCTGGAAGGGTCTGGAGACCAGAAAACGGCTGGTATCCATCCTGGCCGGAAATATCGAAGCTTATTTTCAGGGAATGCCCGTAAATGTGGTATCATGATCCCTGTTTCCCAGCTTCTAACCGCAGCCCTGGCTGCGTAAGAATAAAAACAGACTCCCTGTGAGTCCAAAAGGAGGAACTATCCCATGATCTTAATTAAAAACGGAACGCTCCATACTGCTGTTTCCAAAGAGCCGCTCCAGGCAGATATCCTGGTTGACGGCGGAAAGATCGTAAAGATCGGCGCCGGCTTAAGCAGTGAGGGCGCAGAAGTCATCGACGCTTCCGGCCTCAATGTATACCCCGGTTTCGTAGAGGCCCACTGCCACATCGGACTGGACGGATACGGCATCGGCTATGAAGGCCACGACTACAACGAGCTGAATGATCCGGTTACTCCCCAGCTCCGCTCCATCGACGGTATCAACCCCTTTGATCCGTGTATGGAAATGGCGGCAAAGGCCGGCGTTACCTGTATGGCAACTGGCCCAGGCAGCTCCAACGCCATCGGCGGAACCTTCGTGGCCATGAAGCCCCACGGCAAACGCGTGGACAACATGATCGTGAAATTCCCCGTTGCAATGAAATGCGCCTTCGGTGAGAACCCGAAGCGCTGCTACCAGAAGAATACCATTACCAGCCGTATGACCAATGCTGCCCTGATCCGTGAGGCATTAAAGAAGGCTTCCCTTTATAAGGCAAAGGTTGAGGCTGCCGGTGACGATGCTTCCAAGCTTCCGGCTTACGACCAGAAATCCGAAGCCCTGATCCCGGTATTAAATAAAGAGATCCCCTTAAAGGCACATGCCCACCAGGCCAACGACCTGTGCACTGCC